>JAMPAO010000001.1:35824-114046 GCA_023667165.1 Ruminococcus sp.
AAAATGGGCGAAGCATGATGCAAAAAAGACAAGTCGGGCAGCGTTTTGGAAGTTTCCGAGGAGGTCTAATATACCAATGGGGAAAGGAAAATAAAAGATGTTTCATATATACGGCAGCGGCTCGGATTTTTTAGCGGACAACAGGGAAATTATGCGCCTGTACCCTCTTGAAACGGTGTTTTTTAAGGTTAATGCCGATAATCTGACTGATATGTCAAAGGGTTTTGCCGCAAAGGCGTACAATGACAGGGGCGAAATGATGATCGGTATACGGTTTGCTGACTTTCCGATGGTAATATTCGGCGATAAATGCGTTATCAAGGAATTTGCCGAGGGACTTGCAGGAAACAGCTTGCATTTTACTAAGGTTTTGGGAAATCCCGATACAGCAGACGCCTTTTTAAGGGACTATGAGGAGCTTGCGGGAGGTAAACACCGCGTCAATCTGTCAATGGATATTATGAAATGCAGTCATATAAGCGCTGCCGATACTTCCGGTGTTGAAAAAGCCTGTACCAATGACATAGAGGAGCTGGCTGAGTTGCTGGCAGAATTTAACCGTGAAGCGGTTCACACCGATATCCCCGTAAATGAAGCAGCAAAGAAAGTCAAAAATTCCATAGATCGGTATTACCTTATCCGCCGTGAGGGCAGGATAG
Source organism: Ruminococcus sp. (assembly GCA_023667165.1). Lineage (GTDB taxonomy): Bacteria > Bacillota > Clostridia > Oscillospirales > Ruminococcaceae > Huintestinicola. The sequence continues at coordinate 36,484 of JAMPAO010000001.1, forward strand.
CTTCAGCAGCGGAAAAGCTGCGGGAAACTGAATATCTTTGCAGTATTAGTACGGTATTTACTGTAAAAGAGTTTCGCGGAAAAGGTCTTGCACGTCAGACGGTCGCTCATATCACAAAGGAGATCATTGATCGGGGAAAAACCGCTATCTGTTTGTGGACAGGACAAATCCTGTTTCCAACCGTTTGTATCGAAGCATAGGCTATGAATACGCAGCTTCTCAGACGGAGTTTAATTATATCCCGTGATCATATCGCAAATTTGCGGAAAGGGGTGAGGATATGGATAACAAACGGAAAAAAAGCAAGATCGTAATAGGCGGCTTGATTTTTTTGGCTGTTCTTATACTCTAACAGCATTATTTTCTTCGCAGGGCGCACATACGCCGTCAACAGGTATTTCACCGCCGAAACATCAGGCGATTACAGCTTATTTATAAAATCTATAGGCGGCAAAAAATATGCCGAATATTACGGCTATACCGACGCCGATGACTATATGCAGTCAAGAAACAGCAGGTACAGCAATATCCTCGGATTCGGAGATATAACCGATACCGATGAAATAACCTTTGAAGCGGTTATCGGCGAATGGACAAGCGAGGGAAAGCTTGTATACAGCAGTTATGTTGATCTTACATACACCTGCGGCGGCAAGTCTGTCAGTTCCGATCACCGGCATCATATTTACTTGAAATTCAACGGCATAGGCTGGTATGTGCTGAGCGAATATTAAGGCAATCTCTATAAAATATATCTCCGAAGCATATTGTCTGTTTCGGAGATTTTTATCTTCTATTGACCTGCAAAGGAAAATGTGTTAAAATAGTACTATACTTTATTTGAAGGGATAAATTAAAATGACTGTAAATTTTCACCTGCCCGATTTCTGCGGCAACTACAAAATGAATCTGGCTTTTGCGGATATGCTCAAAGAAAAACCGGAGCTGTTTTATGACAATATAAGGATCGCATCCTCTTACGGCTGCTTTGCTCCCGCCGCATGGAACGGCGGCAGGACTGCGGTGGGAGCAATAAGGCGCGAATCCATTGAATTTATCATAAAGCAGTACAATTCCAGGGGTATTCCAATAAGATACACCTTTACAAATCCTCTCGTTAAGGAAATACACCTGAAAGACCCTTTCTGCAATATGATAACAAGGCTTGCGGAAAACGGTCTTAACGAGATAATCGTCAATGTTCCCGTACTGGAGGAGTATATAAGAAAGAATTACCCCAAATATCCCCTTATATCCTCAACGGTAAAGCAGATAGAGGACGAAGAAGAATTGAAAAGGGAGCTTGAAAAAGACTACAAGCTGGTGGTTCTCGACTACAACTGGAACAATAACTTTGAAAAGCTGGAAACGCTCCCCCGCAAGGACAAGATCGAAATACTCATCAATCCCTACTGCACCCCTCACTGCAAGCGGAGGAAAAAGCACTACGAATTTCTGGGGCAGAGGCAGTTTGAGTGCAATTTACAGGTTTTCGGAGATGATAATGTCGCTCTGAAGCCTTTGGAAAAAAAGGAATTCCCATGCCCGAATATGGACATGAACTTTTACGATCAGACGGTTTTTGAAACTCACATCACGCCGGAGCAGATATTTGAAAAATATGTCCCCATGGGTTACAGCAACTTCAAGATAGAGGGCAGAATGATACATCCGGTAAATATTCTGGAAAGCTATATGTATTATCTTGTAAAACCCGAGCACAGGGACAGACTGCGTGTGCATATGCTCAAAACTCTCCTTGAAAGGAAAGGCTGACGATGCTGTTTTCAAATTTTTTCCGCAAAAAAGAAAATAAGGAAGCGCCTCTTTCCCGCAGGCTCAAAAATATGAAATGCAAGGCCGTGAATTACGAGATGACGGATTTTTCCGCTCTTTGCTCGGAAATGGAAGGCTCGGATGAATATCTTGTAAAGCTAAAACCCGCCAATTATTACGCTCTTAAAAGCGAATACATTGAAGCCGCATTTTACTCCGACGACGAGCACGAGGAAAATTATGTTATTTTCCGTCTTATGAAAAACGACAAACCCGTTCAAGGAAGTCCCATATATAAGGTTAGCAAGGATATTCTCAGAAAAGCATACTCAAAGCTGGGAGCTGTAAGCTTTTAGAAATTTTGATAAGTATGATTTTAGCACTCTATCGCATAGAGTGCTAAAATTTACTGATATTTAATATATTAGTGATTTATTCTTCACAATATAACGTTATACTAAGACTTAGAAAATAAAAACCGCCCTTACTTCAAGTAAGGACGGATTTGCGGAATTTTCCGCTGGTGGAGATGACGGGAATCGAACCCGTGTCCGAAAACCGATCCACACGACTTTCTCCGAGCGCAGTCCTGTCTTTAACATTCCCTCGCCTGTCAGCGGACGGACACGCTGTCAGGCGAGGTAGTCCGAAATACATCGGGGAGGCACGGACGCTCCTCCGGGACGTTCACCGCTAATCGACGCCCGATCCGAAACCGCGGTACTTTTCGGTCAGGCGAGCAGCACTCAAGCGGCTGCTAAAGCAAAATTATCGTTGTCGTCTAATTTTAAAACGTGTGCGGTTTAAAGAGATCAGCACCATCCTCTGCTCGCTTATCCTGCTTCATGATCCCCGTCGAAACCTTTACATCCCCTTATCTGTTCTTTTCCTTTATTGCCCGGTCAATATCCCTCCTGGCTGCCTGCGCCGCCATAGCTTCCCGCTTGTCGTGAAGCTTCTTGCCCTTGCACAGTCCCACCTGCATTTTGACCCGTGAGCCTTTGAAATAAATTGAAATGGGAATAAGCGTAAGACCCTCCTGCTTTACAGTGCCGTAAAGCCTGTTTATCTCCCTTTTATGGAGCAGCAGCCGCCTTACGCGCATAGGATCTCTGTTGAAAATATTCCCATGGTCATATGGAGAAATGTGCATACCCTTTACCCAAAGCTCGCCGTTTTCTATGCTGCACCACGAATCCTTAAGATTCACGCCGCCCTGACGGATAGCCTTGACCTCTGTTCCAACAAGCTCGATCCCCGCTTCGCAGCTTTCGATGATAAAGTAATCATGCCGTGCCTTGCGGTTTTCGGCAATGGTCTTAAACCCCGACTTATCGGCAGACATGGCTGCACTTCCTTTCATATGACTGCAATAAAGAGATTATAACACATTTTCGCCTTTTTGTCAAGCGGCGGCCGTGATTTTTTTGGCGCCGTTATACGATAAAAACGGACGGTATGCGTCCTTTTTATAAATATACCGACAAATCAACAATAATTACCCGAAAGGATGATGATATCATGAATATGCAAAAGCTCACCAAAAAAACCGTTGAAGCGATACAGTCGGCACAGGATACGGCAGTTGAGTATAAAAATACCAACGTGGATCAGCCTCATCTGCTTTACGCGCTTATGACGCAGGAAAACGGTCTTATACCTCAGCTTATGCAAAAGCTGGGAAAGGATGAGAGGCTTATTGCGGAAAGCCTTGAACGGATCATCGAAAGGATCCCCAAGGTAACGGGCGGCGGCAGAGATATGAACACCGTATATATATCCCAGTCGCTGGAAAAAGTCCTCAACTACGCCGAAACGCAGGCAAAACAGATGGGCGACGAATATGTTTCGGTGGAACACATCATGCTGTCCTATTTATATAACTGCGACAACGATATCAAGCAGATATTCAAGGACTTCGCACTTGACGCCGACAGCTTTCTCAAGGCTTTGCAGGAGGTCAGAGGAAATCAGCGTGTTACCACCGATTCCCCCGAGGATACCTACGATGTGCTGAAAAAGTACGGTCAGGATCTTGTTGAGCTTGCACGGAAGAATAAGCTTGATCCCGTTATAGGCAGGGACGGTGAGATAAGGAATACTATACGTATCCTTTCCCGCAAATCCAAGAACAATCCCGTTCTTATAGGCGAACCCGGCGTAGGAAAAACAGCCATAGCCGAGGGACTTGCCCAACGTATCGTAAGAGGCGACGTACCGGATAATCTCAAAGACCGCAAGCTGTTTTCTCTCGATATGGGCGCGCTTATTTCGGGAGCAAAATTCAGAGGCGAATTTGAAGAGCGTCTGAAAGCCGTACTTAACGAGGTAAAGAAGTCCGACGGAAGGATAATCCTGTTTATCGACGAGCTTCATACTATTGTGGGAGCGGGAAAGACCGACGGCGCAATGGACGCGGGAAATCTGTTAAAACCAATGCTTGCCAGAGGCGAGCTTCACTGCATCGGCGCAACCACTCTAAATGAGTACCGTATGTACATCGAAAAGGATCCCGCTCTTGAAAGGCGTTTTCAGCCTGTTCACGTTCCCGAGCCTACGGTAGAGGACACTATTTCCATTCTCAGAGGTCTTAAAGAACGCTACGAGGTATTCCACGGCGTAAAGATACAGGACAGCGCGCTCATCACCTCCGCCGTTCTTTCCAACCGTTATATTTCCGACAGATTTCTTCCCGATAAGGCTATCGACCTTGTAGACGAGGCGTGCGCTCTTATTCGCACGGAGATGAACTCCATGCCCACGGAGCTTGACGACATTGCCAGAAAGATCATGCAAAAGGAGATAGCCGAAACTGCTCTTAAAAAGGAAGATGATAAAATATCCAAAGAAGAGCTGGAAGAAATAAGAAAAGAGCTTTCCGACCTGAGAGAGCAGTTCAGCGAAATGAAAACACGCTGGGAAAATGAGAAAAATTCCGTTTCCAAGCTGCAAAAGCTTCGTGAGGATATAGAAAAAGCCAACGCCGAGATCGCCGACGCAGAACGCACCTATGACCTCGACCGTGCGGCAGAGCTGAAATACGGCAAGCTCCCCGCACTGAAAAGGGAGCTTGAGGAAGCGGAAGCTGCGGCGGATGATTACGAAAAGCATACCTTGATCAGGGACAAGGTAACGGACGAAGAGATCGCCAAGATAGTGGGAAGATGGACGGGCATTCCCGTATCAAAGCTGATGGAGGGCGAACGGGAAAAGCTGCTGCGTCTGGAGGATCTGCTCCATAAGCGGGTAATAGGTCAAGACGAGGCGGTTCAAAAAGTCAGCGAGGCCATACTCCGCTCCCGTGCGGGTATACAAGACCCTAACCGTCCCCTCGGCTCCTTTATGTTCATGGGACCTACGGGCGTGGGCAAGACAGAGCTTGCCAAAGCTCTTGCACAGGCTCTTTTCGACGATGAAAAGAACATCGTCCGCATAGATATGAGCGAATATATGGAAAAGCATTCGGTAAGCCGTCTTATAGGAGCGCCTCCGGGATATGTAGGTTACGAAGAGGGCGGTCAGCTTACGGAGGCGGTTAGAAGAAAACCTTATGCGGTAATACTCTTCGATGAAGTGGAGAAAGCTCATCCGGATGTGTTCAACGTTCTTCTGCAGGTCCTTGACGACGGACGGATAACCGATTCCCAGGGAAGGACGGTGGATTTCAAGAACACCATCATTATCCTTACCTCAAATTTAGGCTCGGATTATATTCTTGACGGAATTGACGAAAACAACGAGATCCGTCCCGAGGCAAGAGATCGGGTGGACGGACTGCTTAAATCCCATTTCCGTCCCGAATTTCTCAACCGCCTTGACGAGATAGTTTTCTACAAGCCTTTGTCCAAAAAAGAGATATACCCCATTATCGACCTTATGCTGGAGGGACTTCGCAGCCGTCTTAAAGACAAGCAGCTTGACATTGAAGTGACCGACGCCGCAAAGGAGCTTATTGTAAAAGAGGGTTACGATCCGGTTTACGGCGCAAGACCTATTAAAAGATATATTCAGAGCAGGCTGGAAACTCTTATCGCACGAACTATGATCGCCAACGATCTTGAACCCTCTACGGTTTTGCGTGCGGACAGCGACGGTGAACGGCTTACCGTTTCATATGAAACGCAGGAATAATCACAATATCCAAAAGGGAGCGAACAGTGCCGCTCCCTTTTTATTTTATCCCGTCTTCAAAGCTTTCGTATTTTGCAAAGATCTGACTTTCTTTGCCTATCTCGCCCTCTATGGTATACGTTACCGAAAATGTAAGGGTATTACCGCTGTCGGTACGGGTGATTTTCTTGTCGGTAACGGTTATATCGTCCGAAAGGAAGTTTTCTTCATATCTTGCTATGCGCTCGTACAAAATCGCTGCCGCTTCCTCCTCGGTATGCTTTACCGTCACTTTATCCGTAAGACGGTAGTGCATTGTTATTTTTGAAACGGGAAAGGTTATCTTTCCCAGCATAAGCGGCGTTTCCTCCTCATAATACTCATATTCGCCCCTGACGTCGCCGTGAGAGGAATATATAAATCGCTTGCCGAAAATCTCTAACGCCTCCTTTTCGCAATTTCCGGTATAAACTGTTTCTTCTGTTTCATAGCTTTCGGAAAATGTCATTTTTTCGGTGTATATCCCCCTTATCTCACCTATGGAATGAACATAATAGCTTCGTCCGTAGCTTGTGTCCACCACCCCGCTGACGATAATATCCCCCTTTTTTACGCCGTCGCCTATCATCGGGATAAGCATGCCGTTGTATACGCGCACGGCTGTTATCTGTGCGTCCCGGGCGGCGACTATGTTGCAGGGATTGTTTTTCCGCTCGATTTTGGGCGCCTCGGTAAATTCGTTTATCTCGACCACTACCCTGCTGCCTGTGTTTCTTATGCCGATCCAGCCTACATCCTTGTCCATTCCCTTGATCTGCCGCTCGGCAAGCCGAAGATCTATATCGGATATCCTGCTGCCTATATATATTCCGGCGTCGCGAAGCAGGGAGAGCATACGGCTGTCGGAAATCGTTTCGTTTCCGTCTATCTCGATCATCATTACCCTGTCCGAAAGACGGAATACCATGACAACGGACAGCAGAAACCCTATAACAAGTCCAAATCTCATATGATATCCTCTTGTTACATAAAAAAGTCCTTTTTGCGTCACTTGCCCGCAGCACAGCTTATGCTCCTCCGCCAGACTGCAAAGACGCCGGTAATCCATTGTTCTGACATAACCATACAGTCTGTCCCCCTTTACCGTAAGACCGTAAAACTGTATGGAACTGTTCCTCAGTGAATTGATAAATTTACCGTGATCTCCGCCGCTTTCGGAATAAATGCAAAATCCGGTGCGTTCTCTTATATTATACGGTTCCATTTTATAATGCCGTCCTTTCATTTTTATACTATACAGAGCAAGCCTTGAGTTTGAAAATACTTACCTTTTGCTTCTTGCTGCTTTTTTCGTACTGTGACGTTAATTTCATGACATGGTCTTATTTGTCATGCAGCTCTACGGAAGTGATCTTCCCCCTGACCGCTATGCCTGCGGTATTGTAATCGGAAATAGACAGACCGGAACCCCATATTTCCGCCACAAGTCCCGACGCGGTCTTTACCTTGAGGTATATATCGTTATATTCCATTATGCGTTTGCAGTTTTCGACCTCAAGATATGTATTTCCGCATATCATTATCTGCGACTGCAGCGGTGTTATTTCCATCGGCAGACCTCTTTTCGGAAAGAACTTATTTGCTTTGACGGGGAATATTAACACCCCTTTCTCATTATATATATTATCGGACAATAAATTATATTCTGATTGAAAGGATGGATAAGTATAAAAAAATACAGAATTAAAGAAATATCAGCCGCCGCCGCTGCCGCTGCCGTAACAGCGGCGTTTATATGGGCGGGAAAAGAAACTGCGGGCGAAACAAGGGCTGCAGTAAATCTATGCCTTACGGTCATAATACCGTCGCTGTACACTTTTACCGTATTGTCAAAGCTGATCATCAGCACTAATGTGTACAAGCTGCTGAGCAAGCCGTTTTCCGCCGTAACAAGATATGTTTTCCGTATGCCGCCCGAATTTTTCCCCGTTTTTGCAATAAGCCAGCTTGCAGGATATCCTATCGGCGCGTCGCTGATATGCCGTCTGTTTGAACAAAGCAAAATAAGTAAAAAACAGGCTGAAGAAATGCTGTGCTTCTGCATTGCTCCGGGACCTGCATACATTATGACGGTAGCACAGGAAACTCCCGGAGCATGGAAAGCCGTTTTTGCCGCCGCAGCAGGAGCAAATCTCATCGCTCTTGCCGCTACGGCTCCTTTCAGGAAGATACCGCCGTGCTCGGACGGAGACAATGATAAAGTTCAGCTTGACGCGGGAATTTTCACCTCCTCCGTAAGCTCCGGAGCGGAAAGCATGACTGTGATATGCGCCATGATACTGTTTACGGCGGCGGTCATGGGAATACTTGAAAAATCCGGCATTCTTGCCGTTATCACTCTCGGGGCGGCAAAAGCGGCGGACATTCCCACGGAACAGGCGTACCCGTTTGTAAGGTCGTTTTTTGACATAAGCAATCTTACCAAAATAACCGGCAACGGATCGGAGATCATGCCGTATGCCGCTTCATTGCTGTGCTTCGGCGGTATATGCGCTCATTTGCAGATAAGCTCTATGTGCAGAGGCTTCTCTCCTGTCAAAGCGCTGGTATGCAGAATCCCCCTGTCCGTACTTGCTTTTTTTATATGCAAATATCTGACGCCGAAGTTTTACACCGTCAGCATTATCGCGGTCACTGCTTACATAAACGTGGATAAGCCTCATATGATTAGCAATAATCAACCAATTTTGTCGATTATTTTGTTAATAATGACGATTTTAATAATTTCGCCAAAAAGTATGGTCAAAAATAAAAAAATGTGATATAATGATAATAAAAGAACGGCAGGCAATATAAATACAGACCGCCATGCCGCGTTTATGCCTGTTAAGGTACAGGCGTGGGAAATACCATTCACAGGAAAGGAATGTTTATATGGCAAAGAAGAAATACTTCGGAAACAATATCGAGCCCCAGTGCCAGTGCTGCGCATTCGGCGTAAGAGCAAAGGACGGCGGCAAGGTTCTGTGTGAAAAGAGAGGTCTTGTAAACGGAGACGCTTCATGCCCGAAATTTTCTTATTCACCTCTCAAAAGAATACCGGTAAAGCAGCTTCATATCCCGGGCAATTTTGACGATGAGTAAACAACGTTTTCAAGTACATATGAACACGCAGCAAATTTCATTTCCGATATTACAAAGCATAATTCTATAAATCGTCAAGTTTCCCCCGAGCTTACAGCGCGGGGGAAACTTTTTTTGTTATTCCTCGGCCTCAAGACGGGCAAGAATATCAAACAGAGCGGCAGTACGGAGATCGCCGCCATACGTTTTGCCCATATCGTTTATTATTCTCTGAGCCTTGATTTTATCGCTTTCAAGTCCGCTGTCTTCAAGCCGCTTTATCTGAGGAACCGCTCCGCTTGAAAGCTCCGCAAGCATTGAAAAACCCGGATTTTCCAGTGTTCCGTTTAGGTATCTGTCAATGTTGTACCCTGCGATGACGCCGTCGACGTTGAAAAAGCTGAGAATGGCAAACATTATCGTAAAAGCCGTAACGGTAAGCCTTGCCGTGTTGATCCTTTTCTTTATCTGGCATAGGAATATCCCCACGAAAACAACCGCCAGCAAAAGCATGAACCATGTGGTATATACCCGCAGCGGCGTTAGTCCGTACACATTTATGTACATGACCATTTTGCTTACTGCCGTCGATATCAGCAGCAGGGTGAAAACCGACAGCACTCCCGTGATAATACGGATAGATATATGCCTTTCACCGTCATCCCTGTATTTGCAGAAAAGATTTACGGCGATTATAATGGCAAGATTTATCACAGATACCATGCACAGTTCAAAAAATCCCTGCCTTGCGTAACGTGAATAGCTGTCTATATCATCAGGCAGTCTGGAGATAAAGGAAGAAAGAAAGTAGCTCGTCTGCGAGAAAAAGAAGATCACATAAAGGCAGCATACGGGCAGCGCGGAAAAAACTCCCGCCAATGCGGGAAGAAATCCGGCGGACCGAATGGCTTCCATGTACCTTTTATCGTCCGAGCCTTCACAATTGCCGTCACAGGACGCTCTGAAAAGACCGAAAATGTATGCAGCAGCGGGCAGGCTTATAAGAAGCTGAAAAACGAATACAAATATCTTGGATACAGCGTCCGAAAAAATAGACTCTATTATCTTCTCAAATCCGTCGTCCGCGTTCATAAGCAGAAATCCCACAACGATAGTGGAGGGAAGAGCTATTGCCAGACCGAGAAGAGCGTTCTTGATATTCCTGCCGGCTTTGTTTTCCGCTCCCGCATTCTTAATGGCTGCAAAGCAGGCGCCGTAATTTGAAAACGGCAGTGTAAACGCGGCACGGAGAATATCTATAGGAAATAAAGTCCTTATTCTTTCATATTTACCGTCTGTTTTTGCAAGATTGTCATATAAGATCACCAATACGACAAAAACGGCGTCAAGGAACTGTATAAGCAAATTGGAGCTTATGAATACGTTGAGAGAAAAGACGGCGCAAAGCGCTGTACGTATTCCTCTTTGCAGAGTAGGCTTTTCTTTCCGGGCGGAGAACACCGTCTTATACGCTGTAAGTCCCAGCAGAAAAACACAAGCTCCGAGCCCCATACGGCCGTAGACCGAAAGAGGCGCAAGGATCAGCTTAATAAAACCGAAACCCAGAATTACCGCTGCAAATGCCAGCACCGTTTCACGGCGGGTAAAATCGTATTTTTTTATCGCTTCCGGATAATAGACCGGTATCTGAACGTTTGCTGACTGTTCGTTTGCGTTTATGTTATTGTTTTCCATAAAGACCCTCCTTATTTACTGCTTATCATCGGGGGAGTATTCAAGTATGTCCCCCGGCTGGCACTTCAGAGCTTCGCATATTTTTTCCAGGGTGGAAAACCGTACCGCCTTCGCCTTGCCGTTTTTTAATATTGAGAGATTTGCCTGAGTTATACCGATCTTTTCCGCAAGCTCTCCAAGACCTATTTTCTTTTTTGCCATTTCCACATCAAGATTAACTATGATTCCCAAAGCGAATAACCTCCCTTATATTGTATAGTCGTTTTCTTCTCTGATCCTTATTGCTTCGGTAAAGCAATTCTTGATCACCCTAAGTATAAGACCAATGAACGCCGCAGCAAAGGTTATCACAAATACCAGTATGCGCAGGCGTGCGAAAAACAGGGTAATTACCGCTATCGCAAAGCAGCAGTAGGACAGTATTTTGAGAAAACGGACGTTTTCCTCCACAAACACTTTTCCCTTTCCTATATTGTCCACAAGCCTGTTCAGGACGAACAGTATGACAAAACCAACGGCGGCGCAGACGTAAAAGGTAACAAGCAGCGGTACGGTAACATTATCCTTCTGAAACGACACCTCCTCGTATCGTTCAGCCGCGTAGGGCATTATAAACAATGCCGCTGTGCAAAGAACGAAAGCGATCTTGATAAGTATCGACGTCAGCTTTATGGAACGGTTTTCCTTTGTCATATGTATGACTCCTTTCATATTTTACGTTATAGATATGATATCACACTTTTAAGCGTTTGTCAATACCTTTTTATCGAAAAACAATAATTATTTTTTGATACACGTCTGATATCGGTTACAAGCCGAAAGCTCAGCTTTCAACAGGCAGAAGGCGTGCTGCGCAGGTCGCATTTTTGCGATTTTTTCCGGCAGAAATCAGCATAAAAAGAAGATCCCCCGATTTTTACGGGAGATCCCATTGATGAAAAACGCATTGTACCGATTTGTCGTCAGAACGAAACAAATCCTTTTTGTGCAAGAACGGGCGCAACGGACAGAAGATAATCCTTGTTCCTTTGATAGCCTCTTTCGGCAATTGCGCATTCGACGGTATATTCCGCTGTTTCCGGAGTGTTGTTTTCCTGTGAGAGATGACCGAGTATCAGTCTTGTGGTACCGCTTTCCACAAGCTCCGTCGCCAGCTCCGCGCAGTCGGCGTTGGAAAGATGGCCTATCTCGGAGCGTATGCGCTTTTTAAGTTCTGCGGGATACGGTCCGTTCCTAAGCATTTTTTCATCATAATTAGCCTCCAGCAGCACGGCTTCACTGCCCATGAGAGCTTTTTTTACCTCCATGCCCGCATATCCCAGATCGGTGCATATGCAGCAGCTTTTTCCGTCGGAAAAGGATACTTTATATCCGCAGGGACTTACTGCGTCATGAGAGGTATCAAAGGAGGAAACTGTCATATCGCATATCCGAACCGTTTCCCGCATATCGTATGCCTCGGAACCTACAGTTCCTTTATCATAAAGCAGATCAAGGGTCGGCGGCTGAGAATAAACGGGTACTCCCGTCCGTCCGGTAAATAGCTTCAGACCCTTTATATGATCGGAATGCTCATGGGTTATAAACACCGCTTTTACGGATGACAATGACAGTCCGTTCATTTCAAACGCTTTTTTTATTCTTGTAAAGGACGCTCCGCAGTCGATCAGTATTCCGCATTCTCCGCTGCTTATATATGTACAGTTTCCGCTGCTCGATGAAAATAAAGGGTATATCCTCGGCATATTGCTGCTCCGTTCCCGCCGCCGGACGCGGCGTAAAATAGACCCTGACCGCACTGTAAATACGCACGTCCGCACACATCTCCCATACGGACAGGGTCTTACAGATATAATTATACTTTTTTATCGAAAAAAAGTCAAGCTTGACAAATCAAATTAATACTGTTATAATATGTGTATAGACATTTTATACAATTAAATGTTGTATCATTCGTCAAAATGTAAAATTAAACGAAAAAATGAAAAATTTTCTTTCGCCGGATTGTTTATATAAGCAGGAACGGGAAAAAGGAGAGGCTTTTATGAAAAGAACTGTTGCGGGAATATATTCGGCGGCGCACTTTTTCGTTGACCTTTCCTGTGCGGTCGTTATGCTTAAATTCGCCTATAACGGCGATCCGTCAGTCATACTTGTATACAATTTCTGCGCTTTCGCTCTGCAAATGCCGTTCGGGATCGTCCTCGACCGCTTCGGAGGCGCACGGTCTGCTGCGGCTGCGGGCTGCGGACTTATAGCCTTATCCTGCTTTTTCTGTATGCTCCCATTTTTCCGTACGGGCATGACCGCCGCTGTTATATCGGGCATAGGAAACGCCCTTTTTCATACGGGCGGCGGAATATATATGCTCAATGAATTCGAGGGAGCGTCAGCTCTCGGCGTATTTGTTTCTCCCGGCGCAATAGGACTTTATATGGGAATATGTTTAAGCGCCGAAGAAAGCGGTACCGCCGCAGTTCTGCCGATATTGTCAATGGCGGTTTTTGCCGCGGCGCTGTCCGCCGTACCGCATATCTTCAAGGAAAACATTCCCGACAGATACGGCAAAGATCCCTTTTCGGCTCCCCTGCCGCTTAACGATAAGGCGGCAGCGGCAATGCTTTTTGCCGTGGTAGTTATACGCAGCTTCGGCGGATTCGCGGTTTCGTTTTCATGGAAAACGGCGGGCGCCGCTTCACTTGCGGCTGTTATCGTTACAGCCTCCGGAAAGGCGGCGGGAGGCTTTTTATCGGATAAATACGGAATGAAGCGAACGGCGGCTGCGACAATGCTTTTATCGGCGGTACTGTATATTTTTTCGGACAATATTGCGGCGGGACTGGCGGCTGTTTTGCTGTTTAATATGTCAATGCCGATAACGCTGAAGGGAGCCGCAGATATTTTCGGCGATGCAAAGGGTTTTTCTTTCGGACTGCTGACCTTTGCACTGTTTTTGGGATATATCCCCTCCTACGCGGGTAACACAGGTGCAAGCCACGGCGCAATGTCGGCTCTGTGCGTTATTTCCGCAGTGCTGCTCACTGCGTGCTTTAAGCTATGCCGAAAGGAAGACGTTTTATCATGACTGACTGCGATACGCTTCAAACAATGGCGTTTTCTCTGACGCTTACCGTTATTTTCGAGCTTGTTTTTTCTTTCGCTTACGGAATACGGGGCGGCAGGAACATTGCCGTGATCATTCTTGTAAATACTCTTACAAATCCCGCTGTAAACTGCATATATATTTATACGGCGTACTTTGCCGCAGTCGGGAAAGCGGCGCTGTTTTTGACAGCCGCCGCTCTGGAGATATCCGCCGTGTGCGCCGAATGGCTTATCTACAAAAGCTGCACGGACATAAAAAAGCCGTTCAGACTGTCGTTGTATGCAAACTGCTTTTCCTTTTCCCTGGGACTTGCCGCAAACATCATAAAATAAAAAGGCAGCGCCGCGCATACGCACGAAAAGCTTTGTGCGGTATTGCCCGAATTCGGAGGAATAATTTATGAAAAAGCTTTTAATGCCGCTGATATCAGCCGTTCTATGCATTTCGGTCATATCGTTCGCGGGTACGCAGGTATGGGCGGACGTACTGCCCGTACCAATCGGAGACGTTTTTTTCGACAGCTTTGAGGACGAATGCGATTATATTGAAGTAAGAAGTTACACTATCACCGATGACTGTATCGTTTATAACGATCCGCGCAGCAAAGATCCGATCTGCCAACTGAACAAGGGCGCCGTGATTCTTTCGGATTATTCCTATACCGACGGCGGCGGTACGGTTTGGCAGAACATTATGCCGGACGGGGACGCGTCGGAGAACGGCTGGTTCAAAAGCGAATTTGCCGAGGTTATATACGACCGTTTTTCCTTTGAGGACGATCACAGGGAGGAGTTTTCCGAATATGCGGGCGAGCTGGACGATTACGTTCCAAAGGATACGGTGTACATTTGGCAGTATCCCGGCTCGGGTAAGATAATCGACAAATATCCCGCCGAAAGCTGGTTTACCGATCCCGATTATTTTCTTACCGTCCATGACGCCGCTTTGTATTCATATACGGATACGGACGGCGATAAATGGATATATATGAGTTACGGCATATGGGGCTGGGTATATCTGCCAGATCCGGAATCAAGTGTGGCTGTCATACTTGCCAAAACCGCTGCGGAAAATACTTCGGCGTCCGACGCCGCAAATTTTAAGGAGGAATCTGCTATGAATGAAGAAAACAAGGTTTTACGGGAAAATGAAACGGATTTTCCGAACACGGGATATAAAATCCCCATCGCAATGTCGATCATTACGGGCGTTATTTCCGGAATACTTATATTCATTATCCGAAAAAAGAGAAAAGAAATATAAACAATTTATAAATATTTCATTTACCCCTTGAAAAAAATTACAAAATGATGTATAATTACAATATATATCTTTGCTTTTTTGTGCAAGGGGGCTTTATGCAAATGAAAAAAAACAGCAGCCTTACCAATAAGATACTTGCCATGGTCTGCCTTACCGCAGTCCTTATATGCGTTTGCGTTACCGTTATCGGCGCAACGATGATATATGCATCTTCCAAAAACGGCATAAAAAACGAGATCAGCTTTGCTGCGCGTACATTGTATAATTTCTATGACGAGCTGTACCACGGCGAGTATCACATTGACGGCGAAAAGCTCGTAAAAGGCAGCACAGTTCTTACGGAAGAAAATTTCAATGATATCATATATATCATTGACTGTGACCGTGATATTGACTTTACTATTTTTTGGAACGATGTGCGTATCCTTACCAGTGTTACCAACGACGACGGTTCGCTGGCTATAGGCACAAAAGCCGCCGAGCCTGTGGTACAGCAGGTGCTCAACGACGGAATGGAATTTTATTACAACCGAGTTATGGTAAACGGCAGACAGTACATAGGCTATTACATTCCCATTATGGATTCAAGCGCGAAGGCGGTGGGAATGGTCTTTGCGGGGAAACCTCTGGACAGGGCGTTTGAAAGCGCAAAAAG
The DNA here is from genome assembly GCA_023667165.1 of Ruminococcus sp. Lineage (GTDB taxonomy): Bacteria > Bacillota > Clostridia > Oscillospirales > Ruminococcaceae > Huintestinicola. The sequence goes on from JAMPAO010000001.1 coordinate 52,212, forward strand.
TCTGATAGGATATTTCCTTATAATTTGCCTTGTCATACTGATCGTTTCGGTGGCTATCTTCTCTGCCTTTTCCAATAAGATAATCGCGTCGCTTTCCGATATAAAGAAATATATGGAATCCATTGCGGAATGTGATTTTTCAACAGCTCTCGGACATAATACCGTTGCACGGAGCGATGAGATAGGAGATATTGCCAGAAGCGCCGAAAAGCTGCGGGATAATCTTCAGGATCTTATTGAGCGGGATCCTCTCACATCTCTTTTGAACAGAAGAAGCTGCCGCAAGATCATGGACGATCTTAAGGCAAAGGATATACCGTTTGCGGTGGTAATGGGCGATATTGACTTTTTCAAAAAGGTCAACGACACCTACGGTCACGCTGCGGGAGATATGGTTCTCAAGGAGGTTTCCGCAATTCTCAACCGCTCTGCGGAATCGGCAAGCGGCTACGCTTCAAGATGGGGCGGAGAGGAATTTCTCATAGTTCTGCCGCGTCTTAATATGAACGAAACAGAGGAGCTTATAAACAGTCTTATGAACGATATAAGAGCCAAAGAGTTTACGAGCAATGACAAAATATTCAGCGTTACAATGACTCTCGGAGCTGCCGAGGTGCAGCCTCCGGAATCCATTGAGGACGCCGTGGGACGCGCGGACCGTCTTCTTTACGACGGCAAGCGCATGGGCAGAAACAGGCTTGTTATGCAGTGATAATCTTACTAAATGGCAATAAATAAAATTACCGCTCCGCAAAGACCGGAATTAAGAAATTCTTGTATCTTTTTGTCAAAATACGGCGTTGATTTTATGCTTTGTCTTAAAAGGACAGGTTTTTTATGAAAAAAATATCGGTTTTAGCCGTTTTATTGATTGCAGCCGCTGCTTTTACAGCCTGCGGAAACGACGATACTCCCGCCGAGGATGAAATAAGGATAGATACAATATCCGAGGAGGTTTCGGAAGCCTATGCCGACGACGGCGAGGAGGATATCCTTGAGGACGACGACAGCGATCTGGAAGATTATTTTCCCGATCTGACCGAAAGAACGGATGATGATCCGGAAAATGAAGCAAATCCTCTTATGCCCATTATCGACAAGGTGCTTTCCGAAAGCGAATGGCCTGTTATGGAGGAGATAAAAGACGAATTTATTTTAAATGAATTTTTTCTGCTTGACGTAAGCAATGAAAATTACCGTGAGATGATAGTAATGCAATGCCCCGTAAGCGCGGTAATGAGCGAGATCATTATCATAAAGGCGGAGGACGTGCAGCAGGCTCAGAGCGATCTCGAAGCAAGGCGTACAAAGGCTGTGGAACAGGACGCATGGTATCCTAACGATATTGAGCTTGCGGAAGCGTCCATTGTGGGAACGAACGGAAGCTATGCCTATTTCATTATCGGAGAAAATGCTGCGGCAGCCGAAGGATCTGTCAACGACTATATAAACGCGGCTTAAAATATAAAAAATAACGCAGAGGCGGCATTTCTTACGATTTCTCCCGTTTCTGCTTTGAATTATAGACCCGTCTTTGCGAAAGTGCGTACGCAGTCTGCGTGAAAACAGGTTCTATGGAGGTCAAAATATGAAGATACGTTATAATATGTTCCTTCTTGCGGCTTTAACGGCTGCGTCCTGTTTAACGGCAGGCTGCGGCAGAAGCGCTGAGGACAATACGGACGATATTACCGTCAGCGTTTCGGGCAGTTCCGACGCTGCGGGAGCGGTTGTTCCCCTTTCGGACATTGATATGGAACAGGCAAAGGCGATCGCGCTTGAACACGCGGGAGCGGCGGAAAATGAGGTAACGTTTACAAAACAGAAATATGACGGCGATCCCGTCAACGCCGAATATGACATTGAATTTATATATAACGGAGCAAAGTACGAATACGAAATAAATGCGGCGGACGGATCTGTGACCGAATTTTCCTCCGAAATTATTCCTGCTCCGCAGACGGCAGTTCCCGACGGCGGACTTATCACCGCGCAGGAAGCCGAAAGTATCGCTCTCGAATACGCCGGACTTACAGCGGAGGACGCCGGCAATATCCGCTCAAAGCTCGATTACGACGACGGCATAGCCGAATACGAGGTGGAGTTTAAGCATGGCGGATATGAATATGAGTTTGAAATAAACGCGTCAAACGGAAATATCATTAAATCGGATATTGACCGTGATGACCGATGACGGGCATATTATAATTTGTTATAATTTAAAAGGAAAGGATATGGCTTAATGGGCAGACCTCAGAATACAAAAAATTCAAGCTACAGCGCACAAATGGCGCGCAGGCGCAGGATATGGAAGGCAAGGCTGTATCTTCTGGCTATCCTGATTCTTGTTGCCGTGGGCATTTGGGCGCTTGCCTCAACGCTTTCACAGATAAAAACCGTTTCCGAGCTGACTGTTGACGCTTCGGGTTACAGGGTCTTAAACGCTCTCCCCTCTCAAAGCGAAGTTGAGAAGGCTGAACGTGAAGAGGAAATGAGGATAGAGGACGAGATATTTGAAGAAAAAGAAAACTATCCCATTGAAATGATAATCCGCACGCCATACTGCGTTATGTACGATGTACAGGAAAAACGGGTGCTTTACGCAAAGAATTCCCAAGAAAAAGCATTTCCCGCCAGCACTACAAAAATACTAACTGCTGCGGTGATGATGGAAAATACTCAAAATGACACGATATTTACCGCAGGAAACGAGCAGGAGCTGGTTCAGCCGGGATCGAGCCTTGCATATGTTAATGCCGGCAGCAGCCTTGACAGGGACATGATGCTTGACGCCTTAATGCTGCCCTCGGGAAACGACGCGTCATACTGCGCAGCGGCTGTTACGGGACGGCTCATTGCGGGAGATGAAAATCTTACGGCAGAGAACGCGGTAAAGACATTTGTTGACAAAATGAATGAAAAGGCGTCGGAAATCGGATGTAAAAACACTCATTTTACCTGTCCCGACGGATTTCACAACGACGATCATTACACAACGGCGATGGATCTGCTGAGAATAACGCTGTATTCTGAAAATTTTCCCGAAATAGCCGCGTCCGGAAACAAGTCCTCAAGAGAGCTTGAATTCCTTACAGGTGAAAAGATCTCCTGGACAAACTCCAATAAGCTCATTCAGCCGGACAGCGGAGATATTTATTACCCATACGCCACCGGACTTAAAACAGGCATGACGGATTATTCCGGACATTGCGTGGTAGCAACAGCGGAGCGTTTCGGACACGAGCTTATAATCGTCTGCCTGGGAAGCGAAAGCGCTGCGGTGCGGTGGAATGAAACCATTGCATTATTTGACGCGGGTTTTGCTTACATAAGAAATAACGATAACTGATCGAACAGGGTGATAAATGTGGAAGAAACATTAACCGAAGCTCCGGAAATTATCAGCGAGGCGGAACAGGTCATGGACGCGGTCGCGTCGGGAAACGTAGACAAGAGTGTGCTGCTGGATTTCGGTCAGGCTCTTTTAAATTTTTTGCCTACCGTTATTGCAGCGGTTCTGATATATATTGCGGGCAGGATAATTGCCGGGATCCTGCTGCGGCTTATAGACAAGGCAATGGGCAGAACTCATATGGATCGCACCGCCCAAGGCTTTCTTAATTCGGTCATAGAGATCATTATAAAATGCTTTGTTATTATAATAGCTCTGTCGGTGCTGGGAATTCCGATGACCTCGATCATAACTGCCGTAGGAGCGGCGGGAGTTGCGGTAGGTCTTGCTCTTCAGAACAGCCTGTCTAATGTTGCAGGAGGCTTTATTATTCTCTTGACAAGTCCTTTCGGCAAGGGAGATTATATCGTTACCAACGGCATTGAGGGAACAGTGGAGGACATAAAGATTATGTCCACAAAGCTGATAACGGGCGACAATAAGGTGGTCTATATCCCAAACGGCATGGTTTCGGGCAGTACCATAACAAATTTCAGCCGTCAGGGCAGCCGCAGGGTGGAGGTAAAGGTCTGCGTTTCCTATGAACAGGACTTCAGAGAAGCCGTTTCGGCAATTGAAGAGGTTATTTCGGAACACCCGATGATACATAAGGATAACGCTCCTCTCGTAAGAGTATGCGCTCTTGCAGAAAGTTCTGTGGATATTCTCGTAAGAGTATGGACAGATACCGATAATTACTGGACAGTATATTACGATCTTCTGGAACAGATAAAAACTAAATTTGATGACATGGGAATAGCTATCCCCTATCAAAAACTGGACGTAAATCTAAAAAAATAAATGTAAAAAAAATATTAACAAAGCGGCTTGCCACTTCAAATGACGTTGGCAAGCCGTTTTTGGAAAATCATAAAAAATATGTCGGATACAAAAAATGCTTGACAAGCAAACATAAATGTGATATAATATAATAGTTCTCAAATGAGAATAATGACAAACGTCGGGGTGTGGCGCAGATTGGTAGCGCGCTACCTTGGGGTGGTAGAGGCCGTGGGTTCAAGTCCCGTCACTCCGACCAATGAAAAACGACAGCTTTCAACAAAAGGCTGTCGTTTTTTATGCGAATCTTTCAAAAACCGGTTGACAAATCCTATTGAATAGGGTATAATATAGACAGTAGGTGATACAATGACAAGGAAGTTTGTGATGTTGTCGGAATTTGACAAAGGTTAGGCAAGTATGGGGCTTGATGATAATGACTTGCGCAGACTTCAAGAGGAACCGCTCTTCGATCCCGAAAAAGGTGACGTTATGCAGGGAACAGGCAGTCTGCGAAAACTGCGGTTTGCGTTTGAGGGGCAAGGCAAAAGCGGCAGAGTTCGGGTTTGTTATGTTGATTTCGCGGTTTATGAGAGCATTTATCTTATCACCGCATATCCTAAAAGTGAAAAGGATAACCTAAGCAAGAGCGAGCGCAGTTCTATCGCAAAGCTGATAAAGGCGCTGGAGCGTACATTGTGCGAAAAGGAGTGATAATATGAGCGTATTTGAGAGTATTATGACGGGCTTAAATGAAGCTGTGAACTACGAAAAAGGCAAGGGCAAGGCTCGGACCGTACAACTTACGGTCGCGCACGTTCCCGACTTCACAGCAGAAGAAATAAAGGCTTTGCGTCAGTCCCTAAAGATGACGCAAGGCACGTTCGCCGCGCTTATGGGCGTTTCGTCCAAAACCGTTGAGGCTTGGGAGGCGGGTACGAATATCCCGCTTGGCACTGCTCGGAGAATGTTGGGCTTGCTGAAATCGGACAATTCTATTCCGACAAAATATAACCTTGTGGGTTGACGATTCATTCCATTTGATGGCTTTAAGCGGTTTGCTTGATGAATGTTACGCAGAATACTCGGGATGTACGGCTTTTCTCCCGCTTTCGCGCAAAGTTTTTTTCAGACGTTAAATCAGGAGGTAGAAATGGAAATTCAAGTAAAATATTGGGAAAACGATCTGCGAAAAAATCATATTATAAAAGCTGTTAATATAATAAACGGGCTACAAAATTATTATTATCTTACTCTAGAGGAACTGACCGATAATGTGTCAAGAGATGCAAAGATAAACTGGGAAAAGTTTCGTAAAGAGCTTTTGATTTCTGGTGACGAATATATTATATTCATAACTGAAAAGCCTTTTGTTGATAATTGGTTTTCACACGAAGAGGATCGTTTTTCGGTAATTACCTCAACCGATTGGGAAGAGCTTTTTGCGCCTCCGTCGTTAAAAGCGTATCTGATATATCAGATAGCGCAATCCCTAATTAACTTTGAGGGCGATTTGAGCGAAAAAATGTCAATGAGAATCGTTCACGACCGCGCGCAGGGATGTATGTTTGATTTTTGCGAGGATAAATCTGATATCCATCTAGGAATGGTGGCGGGAAATATATGTCCCGAATGCAGATCTGTTTTGACCAGATATGGAATCTGCGAAAGGGCTATATATTCAATTGAACGTATTCTGGATTACGTAAGATCGGAATCTATTGGAAAGCCTATGCTGTTTAATGAGAACGCAGCGTTCGTTGTTATGCGCTTTTCTCAAAACGACGAAAACGATCATGCCTATTTTTACGGTATAAAGGAAGCACTAAAGGCATTGGACATAAAATGCGTACGAGCTGACGACCAGGTAATATCGGGGCAGCTGCTGGAAAAAGTAAAAACACAAATTGAAAACAGCAGATTTATCATCGCTAAGGTAGATTCGAATAACTTAAACGTATATTTTGAATTGGGGCTGGCACTCGGACTAAAAAAGGACGTTCTTTTGATATCGGAAAAAAGTATGGTTTTACAGCTTCCGTCAGATTTGAGAAATTGGGAGTGTCTTACATATACCGAGGGTAATTATATTGAATTAAGGGATAAAATCATAAATTTTTTCTCCGCTAACTATCACTACAAGCCCTTGGCACTTATGAAGCATGACGTTTGAATTTATAAAATAGCATCACTCGTGACACGTTTTTCGTTACTACAAGTTCTTTTTTGCTTTATAGTTATATCCTGCTCTTGTTGCAAAATCGCTTGACAACTGCGCGGCTATACATTATAATATAATAGGGATGTAAGAGCGAGTTTTAGTGAATGTCGAAAAAATCTTTTTTGTCAGCGTTTCACAATGAAAATAACCTCTCAAATTGGCTGTACAGTGCAATTTGAGAGGTTATTGCTTTAAATAAAATTTTATAACAACTTCGGTAAGTACCGTTTTTTAGCCGTATTTCTCGTCTTGGGTCACAGCTTTATCCATGGAGGTCTATATCCGAATTAGAGCGTGCCGATTCAAACACAAAAAATTGCGTTTGAATCGGTTTTAGGAACTTATTTATTCGGCTTTGGGTCATTAAGACAAAGCTCCTCCTGCACGTCCAAAAAATTATTGAAAAACGCCTCTGTCATATCTTATCAAACGCCTGTTTCAGGTCGGCAATGATATCGTCAATATTTTCCAGACCTACCGAAAGCCTTATAAGACCTCCGTCGATACCCGCCGCTTCAAGCTGTTCATCGGTAAGCTGACGGTGAGTTGCGGAAGCGGGATGAAGAACGCAGGTGCGGATATCTGCCACGTGTACCTCGTTGGAAGCAAGGGTCAGACTGTCCATAAATTTTACAGCCGTATCTCTGCCTCCCTTTACGGAGAAAGAAATTACACCGCTGGTTCCCAAAGGAAGATATTTCTTTGCGGTTTCGTAATATTTATCGCTTTCCAGTGCGGGATAGGAAACAAAATTTACTTTGCCCGTACCCTCGATAAATTTTGCCGCAGTAAGAGCGTTTTCACAGTACTGCTTCATCCTTACGGCAAGCGTTTCCAAGCCGAGGTTTAACAGGAATGAGCTGTTTGCGGCAGGATAACAGCCGAAATCTCTCATAAGCTGCATTCTTGCTTTGACAATATACGGCGCAAAAGAATATTTTTCGGTGTAGACAATGCCGTGATAGCTGTCGTCAGGCTCGGTCATGCAGGGAAAATTGCCATTTGTCCAGTCAAATTTTCCCGAATCAACAATAACACCACCCACCTGAACCGCATGGCCGTCCATATATTTTGACGTGGAATGTATGACTATATCGGCGCCCCATTCGATGGGACGGCAGAGTATAGGCGTTGCAAAGGTATTGTCAACTATAAGGGGAACGCCGTGATCATGAGCTGTCTTAGCCCATTTTTCTATATCAAGCACCGTGAGGGCAGGATTAGCGATAGTTTCGCCGAAAACAGCCTTGGTATTGGACTTGAACGCGGCGTTAAGCTCTTCCTCGGAGCTGTCGACGTCGACAAAAATGCACTCTATCCCCATTCTCTTCAGTGTAACTGCAAAAAGATTCACAGTACCTCCGTATATAGAGGATGAGGCAATAAAGCTGTCCCCTGCCTGACAAATATTAAGTATGGACATCAGCGACGCCGCCTGTCCGCTGGATGTGCACATTGCCGCCGCGCCTCCCTCGAGAGCGGCTATCTTTTTTTCCACTGCGTCTGTGGTAGGATTTTCAAAGCGGGAATATATAAGGCTCTTGGTGGGGTCGTCAAACACCGCCGCCACATCGTCGGTGGAATCGTAAACATAGGTGGTGCTCTGAACTATCGGCACTACTCTCGGCTCGCTGTTTTTTGGCGTATAACCGGCGTGAAGGCATTTAGTTTCAATTTTTGCGTTTGGGTTTAATTCTTTCATAATAATGGTCTGCATTCCTTTCGATAAAATATTATTGATAAATTCAACGGATATTATCCGAAAAATTCCTTTTCGTCGATCATATCAAACTTTATTTCGCTGATATTCAGTCCCGACTGCCCGAAATAAAGTCTGATGACCGTATACTTGGAGAAAAAGTTTCCTTTACAGGAAAGTGAAACGGGTTTTCCGCCGGTACCGTTCCAAGTGAGCGTTCCCGCAGGAGAGCCCGAACTGAATACCGTAACCGGAAGCTGAGCCAGCTCGCTTTGGTCTGAATCTGCGGTTAATGTCACACGGTAAAATCCCGTATCGGAAATATCCAGCCCGAAAGTATAGCTGTTCCCCTTTACCGTGGAGATATTAAGGGGCATGGCCATTTTTCCGCCATTTATCTTGAAAAACTCCACGGGCGTATCCGCTGCGGCGTCGGAATCGTCGTCACGGTTGATTACCGCGACCTCCTCATAACAACCCGTCAGCCGCTCCATAGCGTGCGTATTCATAAGGAAAGAGCATATATTGGCTGCATTGCGCTGAAGCTCTCCTCTTGTAAGTCCTCCCGATGAAAGCTCTGCGAGGGTATTGTCATTATTATCCGCTCCGTCGGCACAGACCATATAAACATCGTTCTGCGCCGCCGCCATGGCAGCAAAATCAGTTCTGTCGGGAGGGCAGCCGCGCCTGTTGATATCAGCCCACCAGTCGGTCATTACCATTCCCCTGAACCCCCACTCATTACGCAGGATTTGCGTTGTAAGATCATAGCTGCCCGCTGTCCACAGACCGTTTACAGAACCGTAGGTTGTCATTATCGTATCCGCTTTTCCCTCTTTTACGGCTATTTCAAAACCCTTGAGATATATCTCTCTCAGCGCCCGTTCGGAAATTATACAATCCATGCTGTGCCGTCCGGTTTCTTGGTTATTTCCGCAGAAATGCTTTATCGTTCCCGTAACTCCCTGTGAATGAAGTCCTTTAAGCTCGGCGGATGCCATATGTCCGGTAAGATAAGGATCTTCGGAGAAATATTCGAAATTCCGTCCGTTAAGAGGGTGCCGATGTATGTTCATACCGGGACCCAAAAGACAGTCAACGTGATTTGCCTGCATTTCCATACCCGTAAACCCGAAAAGCTCCGTAATAAGCTGTCTGTTAAAGGTGGAGGCTATAAGAGTACCGTTCGGCAGACTGAACGCCTTTGTACCGCAGTCAAGACGCATTCCCGAAGGTCCGTCGGAGCAGCAGCCGCAGGGTATTCCCAGCTTTGCAAGCTCCTTTGATACGCCGCCGAAAGCCGCCGCTGTTCCCGCCGTTACCTTTGGACTGCACATTCCCTCTCCTCTGATGATACAGGAAAGATCGTAATCCGTAAAGCGTGCAATGAATTCCTCCATGGAATGCTTTTTGTTTTTTACGTCCGCAAGGGTAATTTCCTTGTCATTGGAAAATGGGATCTCGGCAGGCAATGCTCTTTCTCTGAGCGATACGCAGCTTACCTCGGCAAGAGGAACTTCTTCTGTTTTTTCCGTTACACCGCCGTTATGATCAAATAACGGCTTTAATCTGTTAAACGGAAGCGTCGGTGCAAGCGCTTGACTTAGCCGCGCTACTATGACGTCTTCCGTAAGCTCAAAGGAAAATATCTTTTCAGCGGCTCTTACACTGTTTCCTCCGTAAACCGTATATTCGCCGCTTTCAAGAACATAGCAGCTTTTGTTCCCCGTCGCCCCCGAATCGTCATACGAAGCGTAACTTTCGGCGGTAACGGTAAATTTCAGCTTGCAGCTCTCTCCGGGAGAAAGCAAAGGCGTTTTCTCAAAGCCGCATAAAATTCTTGCGGGTTTTCCGAGAACTCCCTGGGGAGAGCTCATATAGATCTGAACTACCTCTTTGCCGCTGAAATGTCCCGTATTTGTTATCATAAATTCAAGGAAGACAGCATTGTCCGCACCGCGGGAAAATGACAGGTTTTTTATATCAAAGCTTGTGTATGAAAGTCCGAATCCGAAAGGGTAAATCACCTTTTCCGAAGCAAACGTTTCAAAATAGCGGTATCCCACATAAATATCCTCGCAGTAAAAATTGCATACGGTATCGCCGAAATTCTTGTCAGACGGATAATCCGCAGGAGAATATGCTATCGTGTCGGGCAGCTTGCCCGAAGGCGATACCTTGCCCAAAAGAACATCGGCAGTCCCCGTACCGCCAACCATACCGCCCTGCCAAACATACAAAACAGAATCCGGTTCATATTTTTTTACAAAGCTCATATCGATAAGTCCGCCTGTATTCAAAAGAACGACGGTTTTCTTAAAATGCTTCTTAACTGTGCCGAGCATATTTTCCTCTTCATCGGTGAGAAGATACGAACCCTTTTCGAGCTTGCTGTCCTTTTCCTCTCCTGCCGTTCTTCCGATAACGACTACGGCGGTTTCGCATTTTTCGGCGATCTCTGCGGCAAGACTGTCCTCTAAGGGCATTTCCTTTTGCGACCAAGGCTCCCCTGCCCAGCCGTCGCCGTATTCAAAGGGATTTTCCTCGTCCCATTTGTTGTATACATCAAGCAGACGCTGATTAATTTTTGCCCCCGCTTCAATCAGTCCGTCGGTTATGCCGACCACTCGTGAAACGTTGACAAGACCTCCCGAACCCGTACCGCTTTTATAATAATGAAGCTGAATGCGTCCGAAAACAGCCGTTTCCTTATTCTTGTCAAGAGGGAGGGCATTATTGTCGTTTTTGAGCATTACTATTCCCTCGGATACCGCTTCTGCGGATTTTTGCAAATATTTGTTCCAATCAAGTATTTTACTGCTCATAGCCATTTTCCTTTCTTCAAAGCTCTTTTATCATAGGAATATACGGACACGTTTCAAATCCGATACGCTCATAAAGACGCTTGGCGTCAATGTTGTCTTTTGTGATCTCAAGCCGCCATCTTACCGCTGCGTCCTTGTAATCATCTCCGATACGGCTGAAAAAATCGGTTGCCAGTCCTCTTCCTCTGTATTCGCTGCGCACATAAAGATCCTCGATCCAGATCACCGTTCCTCCCGCTTCCTGCGAATAGGTTTTGGCAATAACGCCGAAGCCTGCCGGAGCATAGTCAAGCTCAAAAAGATAGCCTGTCATATAAACGCCTGTTGTGACCATATGATCGAAAGCCTTTCCGAAATTCTCTTTCGGCACGCTGTGGCTCACGGCGGAAGATAAGTAAAACTCCTCCGCCATTTTTATATAAATTTCTCTGTCTGAGGGAATTAGCCTTCTTATCATAATAAACTGTCCTTTTCAAGCACATCGAGATCGGCGGCATATTCCGTTTCCGACGCCAACTTCTTTTCCGCCTGATTTTTGTATTTTTCTATTCCCGCAGCAGCCTTGTTTACAGCGCACATTGTTCCCGCGCCCGCAACACAGCCGCCCGGGCAGCCCATCCCCTCCAGCAGATAACCGTCGTATTTGCCGGATTTGGCAAGCTGAAGCAGCTTTCTGCACTCATGAAGTCCCTGGGCGGACGCCACCTTGACCTCTCTGTCCGGTGCAATGCGCTTTATCTCCGCCGCCACTGCTCCCGCAACTCCTCCGCTTACCGCAAAGCCGCGTCCTGCGGCAGTACCCTCGCAAAGTGGAACATTCTCGCTGTCGGGAATGTTTTCAAGGTCAACCTCCTTTGCTCCGAACATTCCCATAAGCTCCTCAAAGGTCAGTACAAAATCCACATGACTGCGGATAGTTCGGCGGCTCGCCTCAAGCTTCTTCGCAGAACACGGACCTATAAAGGCGATCCGGCAGTCGGGGTCTTTCTTCTTTTCAAGGCGGGCAGTGAGAACCATTGGCGTAAGCGCCATGGAAATGTTCTTTGCAAGGTCGGGAAACAGTTTCTTTGCCATTACAGACCATGACGGACAGCAGGATGTGGCAAGAAAATTCAGATTATCCGGAACGTTCTCCACAAAATCCTTTGCTTCCTCTATCGTACAAAGATCTGCTCCCACGGCAACCTCTACCACGCTGTCAAAGCCTAACTGCTTCATGGCATATGTAAGCTTTTCCGGAGTGACCTTGGGACCGAATTGATTATAAAAGGCAGGAGCAACTATAGCGACTACGCGGCTTCCCTTTTTTATAGCGTGAATTAGCTGGAATATCTGTCCCTTATCCGCTATTGCTCCGAACGGACAGTTTACAAGACACATTCCGCAGGATACGCATTTATCGTAGTCTATCTTGGCTCTGCCGTGTTCGTCGCTGCCTATTGCGTCCATTCCGCAGGCCTTTGCACAGGGACGTTCAACCTTTAATATGGCATGATAAGGACACACGTCCTTGCAGCGGCCGCATTTGATACACTTTTCGCTGTCGATCTTCGATTTTCCGTGACGAATGGAAATAGCGCCCTTGGGGCAGACCTCCTTGCAGGGGTTTTCAAAGCAGCCCTGACACACCTCGGTAACATGATAGTGCGTTGTGGGGCAGGCATTGCAGGCGAAGCTGATTATATTTATCAAGGGCGGATCGTAATACTTTTCGGCGATAGCGCTTTGATCCACACCCTTTGAAACGGGAGCGTGTTCGCTTACGCTTCTCAGAGGAAGTCCCATTGCAAGCCGAAGTCTTTCTTCAACTATGGCTCTCTCCAAAAATATGGATTCTCGGTGAATAGCCACATCGCCGGGAACTATTTTATACGGCAGATCTTCCATTCTGGAATAATCTCCGCCCTCGTAAGCAAGCCTTGCCACCTCCGTGAACACCTTACGGCGCATATCGGTAACAGACGAATATATACCTCTCACCTATTTTCAGTCCTTTCACATCTGCATTACAGCAAAGCAATAAATTATTTCAAAGCATACGTAAACATTATTGCCGCCGGCAAAAAAACCGCATACGCATCTTAAGGATACAGGTTCTTATTTTCATGCTTTGCTTTAATAAAAACAGCCGCCGTAAAAACAAAACAAATTTTACAGCGGCATATCGGGGAAATCACTTGGGATCTTTACACATTAAACCTAAACAGAACTATATCTCCGTCGCGCATAACATACTCCTTACCCTCCGAACGGACAAGTCCCTTTTCCTTTGCGGCGGTCATTGTACCGCAAGACATAAGATCGTCAAATGAAACGACCTCCGCTCTGATAAAACCCTTTTCAAAATCCGTATGGATCTTTCCCGCCGCCTTAGGAGCTTTTGTACCCTTGGTTACAGTCCATGCCCTTACCTCGTCCTGACCTGCGGTAAGAAAAGAAATAAGTCCCAAAAGCGAATACCCTTCCTTGATAATACGTTCAAGTCCGGATACCTCAAGTCCAAGCTCAGACAGGAACAGTTCCTTGTCCTCGCCGCTCATATCGGAAATTTCCGCTTCAAGCTGGGCGCAAATAGGCAGTATAGCCGCATTTTCTCGATTTGCAATATCGCAGACGGCTTTATAATGAACTGAATTCTCTATGTTATTTTTGTAATCGTCCTCGCAAAGATTAGCGGCATAAATAACAGGCTTTGCCGAGAGCAGCGGCGTTGTTTTTACGATCTCTCTTTCCTCTTCGGTAAAACCGAAAGAACGCGCGGAATGACCTTCCTCCAAATGAGCCTTCAGTCTTTCAAGGAATTCAAGCTCCGTCTGATATTTCTTATCTCCCTTGATAAGCTTTTTCGTGCGGTCGATACGCCTTTCCAGCAGCTCTATATCGGAAAAAATCAGCTCCAGATCTATAACTTCAATATCCCTGCGAGGATCAATGCTTCCGTCCACATGAATTATGTTTGTATCCTCAAAGCATCGCACCACGTGAACAATAGCGTCTACCTCGCGAATATTTGCAAGAAACTTGTTTCCGAGTCCCTCGCCCTTTGACGCACCCTTTACAAGACCTGCAATATCGACAAATTCAAGCGTTGCGGGAGTAAATTTATTCGGATTATACATATCTCTCAGCTTATCAAGTCTGCTGTCGGGTACGGATACGATACCGACGTTAGGCTCTATTGTGCAGAAAGGATAATTTGCAGATTCAGCTCCCGCATTGGTCAATGCGTTGAAAAGCGTGCTTTTTCCAACATTTGGAAGTCCAACCATACCTAATTTCATTTTTCAAGTTCCTTTACGGTTAATTTTCATCGAGGCCGTCAAAATTAAGATTGCGAACATACTCGTCGGCGTCAAACTCTTCTTTCTCGGAATATTTTGATTCCGGCTTCTTACCCAGTGCAAACCGCGCAGCAACAGCTCCGGACAGAAGTCCGAGAACAAACGCAGCTATAGCTATAAGCGCAATGACGCCCTTTGACAGCTTGACCTTTTCTCCGGCATATCTGCAAATAACATTAACAATTTCCTCAATCATTTCTATTACCGCCTTTCGCATAAAATATCATTTTATATATTATATAACATTTTGAAAAAAATTGCAAGCATATTTTAAAAAAATCAACAAAAAAGCGGCCGCCTGTCAAGACGGCTGCTTTTCATGGAAAGATTTTAAGAGAGGATAATGTGTTTTAATTATCGAAAACCAACGCTCGTGCAGCTTGAACGTTCAATTCCGATGATTATATTATATACTATTTTTTATAAATAATCAAGTCATTTTTTACACATAATTTGCCTTATATTTTTGTTACTTATTACATATTTTTTCGTAATATTATTCTCAAACAGTGTATTTTTAACAGAAAAAATCATATAAAATTACTTTTAATTTTATTCCGCAAATTTTAACCAAAATGCATTCGGGGCATAAAATATACTATATCCCGTCAAAATATGCATATTTTCGGGTAATATCTTAATTATTAAACGGAGGGATCATTATGTCAGATGAAAAATTTTTTTTAGGCTCCTCTACTCCAAACGGATTTGCAACGCCTGTCAGCGAGCTTGTCAACGATACTTCCAATACCGTTTTCATTCTGAAAGGCACTGCGGGAAGCGGAAAATCAACCATTATGAAAAAAATACGCGACGCTTTTCCTGAAAGTCCGAAAGAAATATACTATTGCTCCGCAGACCCTTATTCTCTCGACGCCGTATATCTTAAAGACCGCAAAGCTCTTATAATCGACGGCACCGATCCTCACTGCTTTGATCCCGTTTACCCAAAGGCAGTACAGTCTATTGTCGATCTCGGCGCATATCTCGAAACGGGAAAGCTCAGGTCGCAAAAGGATGAGATCATTGCAATAATCAATGAATACAGCGGATATCATAAAAGATGCAGACTGTGCCTTTCGGCGATATCATCGGTACTTCCCGATATTACCTCAGCCGCCTGTGAAGCTGTTGATCATAAGAAGCTGTATGCTTTTACCGAAAGGACCTGCCGCAGACTTATTCCCAAAAAAGCCGAAAAAAAAACAGACGGAAAGATAAGCTACCGCCAGCTTTCCGCTCTTACATTTGACGGGTACTCCACTTTCATTCCCGACGATCTCAAAATTTACCTGTTAAATGACGAATATATATCCGGTGCGGATATTTTCTTGAAAAAAGCCGCCGATTTCGCAGTAAAAAAGGGTTATAACGTTTATATAAGCGAATGCCTTATCTGCACGGCGCGTTATTGTGAGCATATTATTATTCCCGAACTGGGGATAGCATTCATGACCTCAAGCTGTATAAACCCGCTGAACATTGAAAACGGCAAAAAGGTGATCAATTTCCGCAGATTTTACAAATCAAGCGAATTCGACAGCCGGCCTGTACTCAAGCAAAGAATAAAATTCGGAAAAAAAGCCGTTGCAGAGCTTATAAACGAAGCCTCATCGGAGCTGAAAACAGCCAAATCGGTTCATGACAGAATAGAAGAATATTATATAGCCGCTGCCGATTTTGACAGCCTCAACCGTCTGACATACAAGCTGATATCGGAAATAAAAAGCCTGTAACAACAGCTACAGCACACTGCTTATCTCCTCGCTCTCTTTTTTGTTCTCTGTTTTTACTCCCTCTGTGCTTTCGGGGATAAAAAGTATTTTTATTGTCATAAGTATCAGCTTAAGATCCAGCAGAAAAGAGTATTGTTCGATATACATCAAGTCGAGGCGCAGCTTGTCATAGGGCGTGGTATTGTATTTTCCGAGCACCTGTGCATAACCCGTAAGTCCTGCCTTTACCTTCAGCCTGTAGCGGAATTCGGGCATGACACGCTCGTTTTCCGCGGCAAGCTCGGGACGTTCGGGACGGGGACCCACTATTGACATATCTCCCTTGATAATATTGATTATCTGCGGCAGCTCGTCTATCCTCACTTTGCGTATAAATCTGCCCACGGGAGTTATCCTGTCATCGTTTTCCTCCGCAAGGCGGGCTTTGCCGTCCTTTTCGGCGTCTGTGACCATGCTTCTGAACTTGTATACCTTAAAGACCTTGCCGTCTTTTGTAAGCCTGTTTTGAGTGTACAGAACGGATCCGCCGTCATACAGTTTGATGCATACGGCGGTAATAAGCATTATCGGTGAGGCAATGATAAATCCTATAATTCCGAGAGCCAGATCAAATGCTCTCTTTATTATAAGAGCTTCTGCGGACAGGCCTGTATTTCTGCACACCAAAAGCGGCGTATCGAACAGATGTATCTGCTCTGCGCCTCTTATTATGATATCCGACAGCTTTGGAGTAATATACGCTCTTTTGGAATGCGCAAAGCACAGCTTTAATATATCGTTCTTTTTTTCGCTGGGTACGTCGCATATTATAACAGCGTCAAATGCCGATATAAGCTCGGCTATGACATGCATATCTTCGGTACAGCTTACAGCGCGGCATATCATGAACCTGTCCTCTCGGCGGCTCATCTTTTCCACAAGTCCGACAGCCTGCTTGCTGCCGTAAATCACTATCATTTTCTTGGGAGCGTAAAGCCTTGAATATATCCTGTTGCCCCAATATGCCCAAAAGACAATGAACGCCATATCAATTAACGTTATTACCGTCATTGGTGAAGGATCCGCAACAGATCTCTCTATGAGGCATATCTGAACATAGGTTATGCTGTTTATAAATACCATGGAAAGGCACTGCGAGTATATTATATCGGAAACACGCAGCAGACCTATCCTGAAACCGTTGTATATTCTGGAAAAAAGAAATATCAGCACCAGGTAAACGGAAAAGATCAGAAGATTTCCTTTCCAGCCGAAATGATCCGCCTGTATGCGCGAGGAATCGAGAACAAAGTTATACCGCGTTATCCAAACATATGCGTATGAAGCAAGGAGAAACAGTATCAATACAGATGAGATAGCTCCCATAATAAAGCGTTTGTATTTTTCACGTTTTTTTATATTCATTTAATTGTCACCTTAACAAAAAATTTGACCTTATCCGACAAATATTATAACACATATTTTATTTAAAATCAAGGGTTTACGGCAATACTTGCAAAATCAAAGAAAAAAATATAAAATATAATTAACCGTTCTCTGTTCTTTGCAACTACTTTTTTGTAAGCGCTTACGATCCAAGACCCGTAAAGGAGATCAAGTCAATGGACAAACAAACCGTTTGCAGACTCATAGAGGCAAATATGCACAAGCTGTATGCTTGGTCCATGGCAAAGTTGGGCAATAAAAACGAAGCGGAGGATATGACGCAGGATATAATCTGCGCTCTGCTGAAATCGGCTCACAGACTGGAAAAGGACGGCGCTTTTTACGGCTATATGTGGAAAATTGCCCGAAACACGCTCTATATGAAGATCCGAAGCAGAAAAGAAACACTCCCTTTGGATGACGCATATATGGGCGCTTACGTCGAAACACCCGAGGATAAAGCTGTTGACAGAGAGCAGGTGGCTCTTCTGCACAGGGAGCTTTCCCTGCTTTCAAGGCAGTACAGGGAGGTCACGGTGGAGTTCTACATTTACGGAAAAGGCTGTGACGAGATATCCCAAAAACTGGGTCTGAGCCGTGAGATGGTAAAGTACTGTCTTTTTAAATCAAGAAAAATACTGAAAGAGGGAATCAATATGACAAGAGAATTAGGTGAAAAAAGCTACGCCCCCGCAGAATTCCAAATAGATTATTGGGGACACGGAAGCAACGGTATATACCGTCAGATATTCAGCCGCCGTCTTCCCGGAAACATTCTCCTTGCCGCCTATGAAAAGCCTTTAACGGTAACGGAGCTTTCCTCCTGTCTGGGAGTTGCCGCGCCTTATCTGGAGGACGAGCTGGACGTACTGGAGAGGCACGAGCTGGTGACGAAAAGCAAGGATAAATACCGCACAAATATAATCATCTTCTTCGATGAATATGAAAAAAGAGTAAAGGAAGAAACAAAGCCGTTTTACAGTGCTGCGGCAGAAAGCATCGGAAAAATGCTGGAACAGGCAGCAGCCGAGGCGGGAAAGCTGGATTTTTACGACAAACCCCAAGACGTCAACCGCTTAAAGTGGACTCTGGCAGCCGCAGCCTTCCACAATGCGCGGGATAGCTTTGCGGAGAAGATCGGGGAAAAATTCGGCGGCTTCCCCCTGCTCTCCAACAATGCAGCCGGTTTTCTTTTCGGTCACGACAATAACTTTGTCAACTCGGGTTTTAACGGAGTTTACGTAATAAGCGACGAGGACAGTCCTTACGCTGCCGAGGGCGCGTGGATAGTTATAGAGAATTACAAGACGATACACGGCTGCCAGAATTGGCATCCCGGGGGAAACTGGGACAAATCGGTCAAAGCCATGACCGACGCGGTGAAATTCAAAAAAGCCGACGAGGACAACGAGGAAATTATCCGTATGACAAAAGACGGATATATCGTTTCCAAAAACGGCGATCTCTGCCCTGCGTTCCCCGTATTCCCCGAAAAGACGTTTCAGCAGCTAAGCGCCATTATTGCGCCTGTTTCAAATGAAACGGAGGAATGCACCCGTAAAATATGCGAACACGCACACAAGCTGCTCAAGGACTGCTCCCCTGCCGCTCTTGCGGACAAATGCGGTCATCTTGCATACATAAACTACCACTTGGATACAAGCGCTTTTATTGTAAACTCTCTTGTCGAGGCGGGATATCTGACCGTTCCGGAGGGCAGAGCAAATCTCTGTATTTTCGGGGTCAGCAACAGCTAAGATCTGTTTGCTTTCAGAGCCGCAGCTATTTCCTTTATGCCTATAAACAGGATAAACAGGGCAAATATCTTCTTTAGGATATCCGAGCCGATATACTGTGCCGCAAGCGAGCCTGCGGCAGCTCCCGCCGCCCCCGTAAGCATTGCGGGAAGCATCGTCTTTATGTCGATAAGTCCGTTTTTGCGGTGCATTATCACCGAAAGCAGGGCAATGGGCAGAAAAAACAGGAGGTTTATTCCCTGAGCCTCCAACTGATCCGCTCCAAGAACGGCGGTATACCATATTATCAGTATCATGCCGCCGCCTACGCCCATTGACGCCAAAAGTCCCGTTACAAACGCGGCTATCCATGTCAGCAGCTCTGTCATATCATCAAATTCCTTATCCCTGCGGCAATGAGCAGTATACCGAATATCCTCGACAGCAGCCTCGGAGAAATTTTCTTAATAAGAGCTGTTCCCGCCAATGCTCCGACCAGTCCGAAAGGTATAAGCATAAAGGAGCTTTTCAGCGGGACAGTATTTCCTCCGAGATAAAAAAGTATGGAAACAGCCGACAGGGGCAGCGTTACCGCCAGCGAACAGGCATGAGCTTTTTTAGTTTCCATTCCTGTTTTCTTTAAAAAGGGGACGGCTATTATACCTCCTCCCGAACCGAAAAGTCCGTTGGCAATGCCCGTTACCGCCCCTATAAGGCGTATCTTGTTTTTATCAGTCATAAAAAAATCCCTCCCTATATGTATTGTCTGCATATAGAGAGGGATTATTACTTCCGTAAGAGAATTAAGGCAATACCGGAACGGCACTGTCCTAAATGCACAGTCATAGTAATTATCCGTCGATCAGTTCTCTCAGCTTCTGCATACGGTAATCTGTTTCAAATATTATATCGGCGCATCTTTTAAGCTCCGCGGCTATATATTCCTGATTTTTCACATCCTTTTTGTATTTCAGCCTGTGATCAAGACTTGCCCAAAAATCCATGGCAATGGTGCGAAGCTGCACCTCTACCTTCATATTGCGTTTTCCCGTTGAAAAAAACACAGGAATTTCAAGAATGAGGTGGAGGCTTCTGTAGCCGTTTGGCTTAGGATCTATAATATAGTCCTTTCTTCTGATGAGAGTTATATCATCCTGAGAAATAAGCTGCTCGGCAATTTTATAGATATCCTCCGGAAAGGCGCAGATGACCCTTATTCCGGCAATGTCGAAAATATTGTTCTGTATCTCATTAATAACGATATCAATATCCTCTCCTTGGATATGTATATCCTTCCTCTTCAGTTTATCGGCTATGCTTCTTACAGACTTGATACGTGATTTTATTGATTCTATGGGATTGCGGTCGAAATTAAGCTTGAACTCATCGTTGAGCACCTGCAGCTTTGTTTCCACCTCGCGCAGCGCACAGCCGTAGTAGGTCATAAGCTGAAAAAAAGGGCGGGTATTGTCAAAAAAAGTATCAAGATCCTCGTTGCTTATGTTTTCTATCATTTTTGTATTCATTTTTCCGACGCTCCTCGGTATAATTCGTTATTTAGATTTTATCATATAAATGCGCATTATGTCAATATTGACACGGAGAAAAAATTGTGATAAAATAAAGAAAAACTTTGGAGAGGATCATATGAAAAAAATTCTTTGGATAACCACAGGCGGCACTATTTGCTGCATTAAAGGAGAAAAGGGACTTGTTCCGATGGTTTTCCCCGAACAAACGAAAAAAATGCTGGAAGCAATAGGCATTGATATTTCCGCTGTTCAAAGGCAGGAGCTTATGAACATTGACAGCACCGATATATGCTGCGATGATATGCGAAAGATCGGCTATGCCGTAAACGAGGGCATACTGTCGGGATACGGCGGAATAGTTATCACCCACGGCACGGATACCATGGCATATACCTCGGCTGTGCTTGCAAAAATGCTGTCGGATCCTCCGATACCCATTATTATAACAGGCTCCCAAAAGCCTTTTTTTGACGATGATTCGGACGGCAAGTCTAATCTTGCAAACGCTTTTGCGGCGGCGCAAATGCAGTACTTCAAAGGAGTATACGTTCTTTTCGGCGATAAAATAATCGCAGGCAGCAAGGCTTACAAAGCGTATTCTCAAAGTTTCAATGCCTTTATTTCTCCCGACGGATATGCGGGAATTATTTCCGAGGGGATCATTACACCGCAAAATACCGTTTCAACTAAAGGTGATTACCGTTTTGACCCCGATATTGACGAAAATGTACTTCTTATAAAGCTTGCTCCCTGCACAAAGCCCGATATTATCGGGTATGCCGTAAATTCGGGATATAAAGGAATAGTAATAGAGGGCTACGGCTGCGGCGGCATTCCCAAACGTATGCTTCCGGAGATAAAAAAAGCCGCTGCTGCAGGGGTAAGGATAATGCTCATATCTCAATGCTTTTATGAGGGCGTTTTTATGGATATATACGAGGTTGGACGAGCGGCGGCGGAATGCGGCGTTATTTCCGGAGGAAAAATGACGGCTGAGGCTGCCTTAGCTGATATGATGTACACAATAAAGAAAGGCGGAGAGAAAAAATGTCCAACTGGATAACCCATACTGTCATTGCCGAAAAGCTCCTTGAAAATAACGCCCGGCTTGATATAAAAGGCTTTACGGCGGGAAATATCGCACCCGACTGCAATATTGAGAACGCCGATTGGACTGCATTTACTCCCTCAAGAGAAACCACCCACTACATGAGCGGAGAAAATAAGCTGACCGCAGACTATGACAGGTTTTACAGAGAGCAGATGGAGGGAAAGGTTTTTTCCTCAAAAGAGCATTATTCGTTTTTGGCGGGATATTATTCTCATCTGATAACAGATGTGGAATATCAGAAATTTGTCCGTGACGGGGAACGGCTGAAAAGAATGTTTAACAGAATAAGGACAAACGATGAAATGAACGCGGCGTTTTACGGTCAGCCTAACAGCTACGACGCCGTAAAGAAAGTATTCGGACGGAAAAGGGTAAACGCCGATATCGTAAATATCGAAAACCGTTACATAAACGCTCATCCCCGTTCGCTTTACAACACAGTGCTTCGCAAAATTACGGAGTTTCCCGATTATCTCGGCTTTCTTCCTAAGGGCGCGGTCGTTCGTAAAATCGGCATAATGGCATATGAAGTGCCGGAGAACACACCTGAACAGGCGCTGATATTTTTTACGGAAGATGAGTATACGGAGTATATAAGCAGTACAACGGAAACAGTTTATAAATGCCTTAAGCAAAAAAATATTATCTGAGCAATGCATAAAAATAACGCCATAGTTCGGAAAAGCGAATAAATTCGGCAGCCATGCCGCACCCGCTCTTTATAACCGTCTTGACAGGCGTTGAGAGGCAATGTCAAAATATCCCGGCATAAAAAACGGAACGTGCATTTCTGAACAGCACATTCCGTTTTTTATTCAAAGCTCTGCGGTTACAACTTAACGATCTTGGCATATTTCGCCATTATTTTTTTTGTTCCTATACCTCCGTCAAAGGAAATTTCCAACAGATGATCATTGCCCATCTCCTTGGTCATAGTCACCGTTCCCTCACCGAACTTGTTATGCTTTACCCTGTCACCGACCTTGAAATCCATTGACTGACTTTTCTTAAAGGTTTCCATTTTCTTGCTGGCAAGGTGACTTTGAAGATTATAGTTATGCACCGGAAGGATTATCCCGTCGTCTGTCTGCATGGTCACTGCTTCAGCGGTACCGTCAATTTTATCTATACATTCCTTGTCGATCTCTTTTATAAATCTCGACTGTATGTTACGCTGGGTCGTACCGAACAGCATCCTCTGCTTGGCATAGGTGATATAGAGCTTTTCTCTTGCACGGGTAATGCCTACATATGCCAAACGGCGTTCCTCTTCAAGATCGTCCGGATCTCCGGCAGAACGCAAAGACGGAAATATTCCGTCCTCCATTCCCACAATGAATACCGTGGGAAACTCCAGACCCTTGGCTGAATGCATAGTCATCATACACACAGCGTCGGCGTCGGCAGTGAGCTTATCGGTGTCGGTGTAAAGAGATATTTCTTCCAAAAAACCCGAAAGAGTAGGCTCTTCCTCTGTTCCCTCTCTTTCCTGCATATATGTGAGAATATTTGATTTAAGCTCCTCGATATTTTCAAGACGCACCGCACCCTCGTCACCCTGCGTTTTAAGCATAGCGGCATAGCCGCTTTTTTCAAGGATCATATCGAACAGTTCATCAATAGGAAGCGTTTCGGACGCTTTGGCTATGGATTCAAACATATCCGCAGTTTTCATAAGTGAAGCCGATTTTTTGCTTAGAGGAGCATACGTGTCGGAATTTTTCATGACTTCTACCGGCGGCACCTTCAAATCAAGGGATATCTGCTCTATCATGGAAAGAGTACTTTCTCCTATGCCTCTTTTCGGCTCGTTGACTATCCTTTTGAACCTAAGCATATCGTTTGGATTGTTGATCACCGACAGATAGGCGATAATATCCTTTATCTCCTTGCGGTCGTAAAAACGCATTCCGCCTATTACGCGGTAAGGTATACCGCATGAGGTAAACGCCTTTTCCACTGAGTTTGACTGGGCGTTCATACGGTACAGCACGGCAAAATCGCTGTATTTTTTTCCTTTTTTTACTTCTTCGGCAATGGTACGGGCAACAAAATTCGACTCACCCTGCTCATCGGAGGATTTATATACGGTTATTTTCTCTCCGTCTCCTTTATCCGTCCACAGCCGTTTTTCTTTTCTGCCGTTATTGTTGGCAATTACGGTGTTGGCGGCGTCAAGAATATAACGCATTGAACGATAATTTTGCTCGAGCCTTATGACCGTACAGTCCGCAAACTGATCTTCAAAGGAAAGGATATTCTCTATCGTCGCCCCTCTGAATCGATATATCGACTGGTCGTCATCGCCTACCACACATAGATTTTTGTTCTTTTCCGCAAGCAGTGAAACCAGCTTGTACTGAGCCGTATTGGTATCCTGGTACTCGTCCACCATTATATATTTATAAAGATTTTGATAATGCTCCAGCACGTCCGGATGCTGCTCAAAAAGCTGCACTGTCAGCATTATTATATCGTCAAAATCAAGAGCGTCGGATACTCTAAGCCTTGTACGGTATTCACGGTATATCTTTGCTATTTTGCCGAGGCGGTAATCCGCACCGGCATTTTCCGCATACATTTCCGGAGTAATGAGCTTATCCTTTGCGGAGGATATTTCCGACAAAATCATTTTTGGAGAAAAAGCTTTTTCCGATATATCGCAGACATCCATACACGTCTTTATAAGCCGGAGACTGTCGTCGCTGTCATATATCGTAAATCCGGAAGAATAACCCAAACGGTTTATCTCTCTGCGCAGTATACGCACACAGGCTGAATGAAAGGTAGACGCATGGATCCGTCTTCCATCTTCATCTCCGAGCATTGCCGCAAGACGATTTTTCAGTTCGTCGGCAGCTTTATTTGTAAAGGTGATCGCAAGAATATTCCACGGATTAACGGGATCATGCGAAATAATATCTCTGAGCCTTGAAACCGTATTATCCGAACGGCCGCCGTCATATTTTTTCAGAAAATCCATATCCTCTTCGGAAAGTGAATAACCGCTTTCATCATTGTACGCATTTCCGAAAAGAACCATATTGGCGATACGATTAACAAGAACAGTGGTTTTTCCGCTTCCTGCCCCCGCAAGGATAAGTACGGGTCCGTTTACCGCAAAAACCGCTTCCTTTTGCATATCGTTCATTCGCTCAAAATATTTGTTCAGCGCGGATCTTTTGGCGTTTATGAAGTCATCCATTGTTTAAACTCTCTCCTAAAAACTGCGGATCAATAGCATATATAAATCCGTCCCATAGTCATCTCTTGTTCAGAATGCACAAAATAATCACATAGTCTTGAATAAATATATTGATAATCACTGCACATCTGATGTATCTCTAACTATTATAGCACATTTTCATTTTTATAGGAATAGTATTTTATGAGATTTAACATTTTTATAATAATTATTTTTCAAGATATAAAAATTTATTTTACCCCTTGAAGTATTTGAAAAAATATGATACAATGTTATAAACTACTATTTTTAAAGAAGGTGGCAGATTGGCAATTTATGAATCGGGAGAGGATTATCTGGAAACTATCCTCCTGCTGCACAATAAGACCGGCTTTGTTAGATCTGTGGATATCGCTTCAGAGCTTAACTATTCAAAGCCCAGTATCAGCAGAGCTATGAATATTTTAAAAGAAAACGGTCTGATAACAGTGGAAAACGGCGGTCAGATCCTGCTTACGGAGGAGGGCAGAAAAAGAGCTGAAGGAGTTTATGAACGTCATGTTATCATTACGGAGTTTTTTGAAAATGTGCTGGGAGTGGATCATGATATCGCTTCTCATGACGCCTGCAAGATCGAGCATATCATCAGCGAGGAAAGCTACGGCAGACTGAAAGCCTTTACGGCGGGTTTCAGATCAAACAAAAAATGAAATGCGAAAGGAATTTACCAAGATGAAATTCAAAAGAATTTTTAGTCTTTTCACCGCTGCTGCTGTCATATCGGCAGCCACCGGCTGCGGAAAAACAGCGGAAATCCAACCGGATGAAACATCGGTTCCCGCTGAACAGACATTAGAGCAGACGGCGGATTCTCCGGACAGTTCGGACGGATTTGTTTCCTCAAAAGCAAGCGAATACGACAAGCTGCGCATTTCCGTTGACGGCAGCAAATTCAAGGTAGACGGAAAGGAGCTTTGGATAAACGACGTAAATACCCCGTGGCAGAACTGGAACGATTTCGGCGGAAATTTTGAAGAGGAATTCTGGGACAGTCATTTTGAGGAACTTCATAAGGCGGGAGTAAACGCAACAAGGATATGGGTAAACTGCAACGGTATGAGCATAGTACGCTTGAAAAGCGACGGCACGGTGCAGCAGGTAAAGGATCAGCATTGGACGGATCTGGATAAGCTCTTTGAGCTTGCGGAAAAGCATGATATATACGTCATGGCTACCCTGCTCTCCTTTGACCATTTCAAGGACGGCAACGCAGGCTGCGAGAATTTCCGCGCACTTGTACAGAGCGAGGAAGCTACACAGTCTTACATCGACGAATATGTCGTACCCTTTGTTAAAAGATACGGAGGCAGTCCCAGTCTGTGGAGCATTGACTTGATGAACGAACCCGACTGGGTAAAAGAAAACGCCGAATGCGGTCAGATAGGCTGGGAGCATCTTTCCAGGTTCTTCGCCCAATGCTCTGCGGCTATCCATGACAATTCCGACGAGCTTGTAACGGTAGGTCTTGGAATGATAAAATACAATTCCGACAAATACGACGGCAACTATGTTTCCGACGAATATTTCAAGGAACTGGCGGGCGACAGCGCATACTTGGATTTCTATTCTCCCCACTATTATTTCTGGCAGAATTCATATATGGGTTACCCCTTTGAGCAGTCCCCCGTATCATTCGGTCTTGACGGCACAAAGCCGGCGGTAATAGGAGAAGCTGCGGTTCTCAGCGAAAGCGGACGAACTGCGGATCAAGATTATGAAAATGCATACAGCAACGGCTGGGACGGCGTTATGGCATGGACATCCAACGGCGTTGACGCCTGCGGAAGCCTTGACGATCTTATGCCTGCGGTGACTAAAATGAAAGAAACTGCTGTTGACAAAATATTCCCGTTGGGATATGAGGAATAATATTTGACAAATATAAACAGGTGCGTTTCATTTCGGCGCACCTGTTTATTTCATAAATCCAAATTTCGGCGACAATCGCGCGGTAAACCGCCACTGGCTTTTCATATAGCTGTGCAGCGGTTCAAGGCTCTTTTTATATTCGGAAAGAACCTTTTTGCTGTCTGTGAAATATTCCGTTACAGCCGACCCAGCCAAATGACCGCTTTCCAAAGCGGAGGATATCCCCTCTCCCATGGGATTTAAGAAACCCGCCGCTTCTCCCGAAAGCAATATCCTGCCTGAGCCGCATTTTATGGGACATCCTGCCGTGACCTGCGGCATTATCCATTTGTCCTCACGGACTGTCGTGTAAATCTCAAGGGAATGACGTTTTTTCATATACTCCGTAAAAGTTTCGAAATAATGCTCTGCCCTGCTTACGTCTGTCACCGCCGTTCCGAGCAAAATATAATCGTCCTTGAAGTTGAGCCATGCGTCATATTGAGATAACTCGGGTTGAAGATATGCATAAAAATAATGCTTGTCGAGATCCGCATTTCCTTTTATATATTTCTGATATGTATACACATAGCTTTGCGGATATCCCGATATCCTGCGGCTGACCGACCCCGCCGCTCCATCGCAGGCGATAAGATAGGCGGCTTTTTCGCTGTATTCATTGCCGGATGAGCTAAATACTGCCTTTACGCAGTTTGCTTCCTCTTCAGTCCGTATCACCGAAGTATCGTCCCGCAGCTCCGCTCCTGCGCAAACAGCTTTCCGTACAAGGAAATCGTCAAAGGAACTGCGCCGGCAATTTATGCCGTTCTGCTCAAAACGATATTCCCTGCCGCCGTCGTCGGTAAATACCATACCCTTAACAAAAAAAGGTCTGCACATAACAGCTTCGGGAACGCTTTCCCCGAAATAGCTCCCAATAAGCTCAACGGATTTTCTTATAAGCTGACCCGAACAGGATTTATAACGGGGCAGCTTTGCTTTTTCCGCAATAAGAACCTTAAAGCCTTTATCTGCAAGAATTTTTGCCGCGGCGCAGCCTGCGGGACCCGCTCCCGCGATTATAACATCATACATAACGTTTCTCCTTACGCTTCACCGTTCCAACTCCTTATCCTGCTCTTCATTCCTTCTATATCAAGAATGCCGTAAGCAAATCCTTTTTTTATAAGCTCCTCGGGAAGATATTCGTCATATTTTTCAAACAGAGGCACTTCATTTGGGTAAACCAGTTCCATAGGATCAAGAGGCTTTTTTTCCATTTCCGACAGCACTCTGAAAAATTCATCCTTGTCCGCTTTCATCTTAAATTGTATAAAATACGGACGTGATGAGTCCATTCCCTTTATACCCAAATAAGCTGCGCATTTTATTTTAATAAAACGCTCCATTGCAAGAAAAGCATACGACCCCAACCACGGAAACAGACACCACATATCCCCGCCAAGACATATAAGAGGCTCGTTTATAAGTCCGGAATTTACCGCTGTGCGTCTTGCAAGCTCCAACCTTGCGGCAGCGTTTTTCATCATATAGGGATAGCTTTTATCCTCCCGCAGAACCTGCTTCATACGCTCAAGTATCTTTGTATTTATATCCCCGGGGCAATCTCCGAAATATGCAGGCACCTTTCCCTTTACCTGCTCGCAGTAAACAAGGCGCCGTTTGTGATCTACTTCTTCCACTACCCACACATGACCGGCAAGCGCTATCTTTTCTCCTGCGGGAGGCGGCATTACGATAGTTCCGAGCTCCTGCGATCCCCAGCGCACGGTATATTCTTCATTTTCCTGAAATACCGCATAAAACTTAAAGGAATTGATTATCCGCTCCCCTGCCATTCCCACGATAAGTCCGCCGTTTTCCGTTCGTTGGATATGTTCGGTAGATATAAGATGGCGCAGCATTATCTTAAAGTCATCCTGAGTTATACGGTGAAATATTTTCAAGGTAAGCACCTTTGAAGCAAGTGCGGCGGGCGACATCTCTCCGCAGGAAGCAAGGGTACTCATAGTTTGATGATACAGTAAGCTGAAAGGCAGCCTGTCCAGTTTAGGCGGCTCTACCCAACGCTCCTCCATGTAAAGCTGTACAAGAGCAATACCCTGTATTAGTTTCCAAGGAACGGTTTCCGGAAGCATGGCTCTCGGTTCCGGCATATCCTCTCTTATAACGAACCACATTTCGGGAGGCAGATCGCGTCTGCCTGTGCGTCCCATTCTCTGCAAAAAGGAGGAAACGGTAAAGGGCGCGTCTATCTGAAAGGCTCGCTCCAATCTGCCTATATCTATGCCAAGCTCCAAAGTAGCGGTAGTAACTGTAGTCATAAAGCATTCATCGTCTTTCATGGCTTCCTCGGCAGTTTCTCTGTAGGAAACAGACAGATTTCCGTGATGAATGAGAAATCTGTCCGGCTCATGCTTTGATTCGCAGTACTGCCTTAGCGTGGTGGTGACCGCTTCGCATTCCTCACGGGAATTGACAAAAACAAGACACTTTTTTCCCCGTGTATGCTCAAAGATATATCCTATGCCGCCGTCGGCATATTCGGGAGCTGTATCGGTGGAAATATCCAAAGCGGGCATAGCTGATATTTCCTTATCCTCTCCCGCCTGGGGACCGGAAACATAAAAATGCTCCATTGACAGCCGCCATTTTGCGCTTTTTGCGGCTATTTTCGGTATTACGGTGCTTCTGCCCGTACCCCATGAAAGGAAATCTCCCGTACCCTCAAGATCGCCTATGGTAGCTGACAAGCCTATTCGCCTCGGATTTACTCCCGCAAGGCGCGACAAACGCTCTATCAGACAAACGGTCTGTCCTCCCCTGTCGCCTCTCATTAAAGAATGTACCTCGTCTATCACGATAAATCGCAGATCCCCGAACAGCTTGGGGATAATATTGTGCTTTCTCAGAAGCAGCGCTTCCAATGATTCGGGGGTTATCTGCAATATTCCCGACGGCTTTTTCAGCAGCTTTGCCTTATGCGACTGAGCAACGTCGCCGTGCCAGTGCCACACGGGAATATCCGCCTCGTCGCAAAGATAGTTTAATCTTATAAACTGATCGTTTATAAGAGCTTTCAGCGGTCCTATGTATAT
Source organism: Ruminococcus sp. (assembly GCA_023667165.1). Classification (GTDB taxonomy): domain Bacteria; phylum Bacillota; class Clostridia; order Oscillospirales; family Ruminococcaceae; genus Huintestinicola. The sequence continues at coordinate 82,280 of JAMPAO010000001.1, forward strand.
TGCCCCCACCGATGAGGGCATATTTTCCGAAAAAAGGGTAAGTATCGGAAAAAAAGCCGCTTCGGTTTTCCCGGAAGCTGTGGACGCGCTCAGAAGAACATTATCATCGGTATTGAATATTGCATCGGCTGCCGCTGCCTGTATGGCTCTTAGGGATTCCCAATTATTCCGATAGATAAAATCTCTTATAAATGGGGCGTATCTATTGAAAATATCCATATAAATCACCTTTTTTGGGGAAAATATTTGACAGACTGCTTTGCTTATTTTCGGTAATTGTATGCAGCGGCTTTTTCACTGCCCGGATTTTTGCCTCTATATATCAAATTCCGCAAATTCTTCTTTTATCTCACTGTCGTCCTCCGGCTGCGACCTTGCATATTCAAACCTGTCCGAGGACAGCAGCTCGGTAATATTGACCTTTGGATTTTGATAAACGATATTGAGCAGCTCGATAAAATCTCTTATGACCTCGCGTGGAGTTATGTTAACATCTGCACCTATCCTGCCGAATTCTATCTTGATAAAATTGACCATATCCTCCTGGGAAATATTGGGAGTATAATCAAAAAGCATCCCGTGAATTTCCGCAAGCTTTTCAATAAGCACCAGCATTTCCTCATAGGTAAGAGCCGACAGCTTTATCACGGGAGCCAGCATATCCTTTATGCCGTCGTCCCCTCTTCCGAAGCGCCCCTCCGCAAGACGGGAACGCAGCGCCTCATAGCTGTAAACGCCCCTTCTCGCGTCCTCAATGCACTGAGGCGTTCCCCCCATGATAATACCGAGGTATTTTGCCTTGCCTTGAAGAGTGTCGTTGTACATGGTAAGTATCTTCTCGTAATTATATTGACGGGTAATGCTGTTGGGGATCTTATAAATATTCACAAGCTCGTCTATCAGCACAAGAAAGCCGCTGTAGCCTGCCTGACGGAAGAAAAAGGAAAACAGTTTGATATACTCGTACCAATCGTCATCGGTGATGATGATATTTACTCCCAGCTCCGCCTTGGCTTCGCTTTTGGTATGATATTCTCCTCTAAACCACTTTATTACTCCCGCTTTTATTTCATCGTTCCCGTTTACATAGGAATTATAGTAAAGAGTAAGAAGCCTTGCAAAATCAAATCCGTGTACCATCTCGTTAAGAGAGCTTATAACGCTGTATATCCTTTTTTCAACCGCGGCGTTAAATTCGGGACTGTCCGCAGACAAGCCGCTCTCAGCCGCCGTTTCCGTTTGAACGCTGCTTATCCATCTGTCGAGAATAAGCGAAAGCGCTCCCCCCTCGGGTCTGGTTTTTGTTGACAGATTGCCGATAAGCTCCTTGTAAGTTGCAAGTCCCTGACCCTTTGTACCCTGCAAGCGTCTTTCGGGAGAAAGATCGGCGTCCGCAGTGACAAAATTCCTGTCCATTACATAATTCCTTACGGTTTGCAGAAGGAAACTCTTGCCGCTGCCGTATTTTCCGACTATAAAGCGAAAAGTCGCTCCTCCGTCGGATATTATATCAACGTCGTGCAGCAGCGCGTTTATTTCCGTTTCCCGTCCTACGGTAATATAGGGCAGTCCCACTCTCGGCACAACTCCGCCTTTCAGAGAATTTATAACCGTGGAGGCTATTCTTTTTGGGATCTTCATTTTCATAACATTCCTTTCAGTTCGTTTTCGTAATCCTCTATAATCTCGGGAGCGTCGCCGTTAAAAATGATCACTGTGTCGGCAAAAATATCATACAGTTTTTCGTTAATTGAATCCGCAAGGAGAGATATCATTGTCTTTTTGGAAAAATCTGACGCTTTTCCGTAAAGCAGACACCTAAGAAATTCCCGTTCATCCTCTGTAAGTGAAATATCCGATGAAACGGAAGCATTTTCCTCTGCTGCGGCAAATTCGTTTATTTCCGCAGCCTCACTCTCGTCTGTTTCCTCCTCTACAATCAGCTTGTCCCTTATAATGTCGGCGGAAGTACGTATACCCTCCAGCTTTGAAAGATCAATATCTATCCTTTTCGCATCTTTTTCCGCTTTTCTTTTTTCAAGAAGCTGTATCTCATTTTTTATAATATCAACTATATATTTCGTATCGACAGGCTGTGCGATATTATTCTTAAACTTATATTCGATGCGCATTATACTGTCAATGGTTTTTATAAGGTCACCCAGCTTTTTGCTGCCCTTTACGCCCTGCATTGCGGGATAATTGCTGCTGTACCACTTGCCGTCGGTACAGGTTATAATGTTTTCATCGTCAATGACATATTTATATGACTTATATTTCTTATAATCGTAAAATACCGCCGAATCAAACATATTATATCTGTTTGTTATACTTTTTCCGAAAATACGGTCGCAAAAGCTTTGCTTTCTCGATTTATCGTAATACTGCGACAGATCCGCAAATACAGCGCATACAACAGCTTTTACGTCTTCGGAGTTATTCCTGTAAAATCTCGAATTTTTAAGCTTGTATGAAGAAAGGGTGCATATCGCTTCAAATATTTCCTCCTCGGAATATTTTTTGAAGTTCTTAAGGACGATAAGCGATTTATCGTTTATAACGGCGGACAGGCCTTGCAGATAGTTTTTATCCAAATTATAGTACACGACAAAATCAAAAAGCCATCTTTGCACATAGGGATATACGTGCAGATCTATAAAACCGTAAACATCTCCGAAATTTTTCAGGGCGGCATACCCCTGCTCCTTGTTTTTTACGCCTATGAGATGAAGAAGCTCATAAATGTAAACAAAAGCATAGGACATTGAGGTTTTGCGGATATCTCCCTTTCTCACCCTGCTTCGCCAGGAGAAATACCATCTGAGCTGACTTGTGTTCATTTGGCTGTAGGTAGGATAATAACAGGAAAAAAAGACTTCATGATCGTAATCGTCCTCGTATTTTTCCATATATTTCATCTGTTTATAAAAAATATACGGCTCAGAGGAATAATATGTGCTCTTTGAATAAGCGAGCTTTTTCATCTGTTCTATCTCGGGCGGAACATAGCTGTCCATCTGTGAAGCGGGTTTTATTATGGGTTGATCCTCGTAGACCTTGGAAGAAAAATTTTTGCTTGTTTTCAGCTTTTCATCCGAAAGAATCTGTCTGATAAGATCTTTGATATCGGGCATTTATTTCACCTCCCGGAGTAATGTTGCCGTTATATTTTTTCAAGGACCGTAACGGCGCAGTAATGCAGAACGTCAAATTTTTCCTGCACATTTTCTTCAAGCATTTTCATATGCTCCTCTTCGAAACGTTCAACCGTATTTTCATCAAGGGACGCACCTATCCCCCTGCATGCCTTTATCCTGCCGTTCCAGCTCTCGCGGGTAAAAGGCACGTTCACATCGAAAACAACGCTTTCGCATTTCTTGAAATATTTAAGGTATTCATCGTCAATAAATATTTCGTGGCGCTTATCCCCGTGACCGCTCCAATCGGGATTGTACTTTAAGATAAGCTCCTCTGTCTTTCCTGCCGTATCGTCCTCAAAGGGAAGCCAGCCCATATACATAAACGCCGCTTTGCCCGTATCTGTCAGAACCTTTGCAGCCAACGGAGCAAACACCTCCGGCTTAAAATAAAAATAGCACTGACAGGCGGTGATAAGGTCAAAGCTCTTTTCGGGAAAGGATATCTTCTCGGCTGAGGCAACGATATATTGAATGTCCATTCCTTTTTCGGCGGATAATTTTTTCGCCGCGTTTATCTGATTTTCGGAAATGTCCGCAGCAGTGAATCTTGCGCCGTATTTATACATATATCTCGGTATAACGCCAGTTCCCGTGCCTATATCCAGCACCCGCTGTCCCTCGGTGCAAAGTCCCATTTGATGGAGCCTTGCATAAAACTCCTCGGGATATATGTCACGGTATTTGGCGTAATCCTCGGAGGTCTTTCCCCAATCAAAGCCTTTTCCGTTATCGAACCGACTGTCATTGATCATTTTCATTCTCCTTTATTTCATCGCTTGAAGCGCCCTTTTGCCTATATCACGGCGGTAATGGGCATTTTCAAACGAAATGCTTTCCACCGCTTTATAGGATCTGTCAAGCGCGCTCCTGAGATCGCCGCCTGCCGCCGTAACGCCGAGAACCCGTCCGCCGCTTGTAAGAAATTTTCCGTCCTTGAAAGCAGTTCCGGCATGATAGACAAAAACTCCCTCGGTCTGCCCTTTATTGTCAAGACCGCCTATCTCCAACCCCTTGGGATATGAAAGAGGATATCCTCCCGACGCCATTATTACGCAGGCGCAGCATTCTTTCTTCCATTTAACGTCAACGCCGGCAAGCTCGCCCTTACAAACCGCCTCGAATATCTCACAGAGATCCGAGTCCAGCAGAGGCAGAACCACCTGAGTTTCGGGATCTCCGAAGCGGCAGTTATATTCTATTACCTTAGGTCCCTTTGGCGTGATCATAAGACCGAAATACAGACAGCCCTTGAATGTTCTGCCCTCCTTATTCATGGCGTTTATTGTCGGCAGGAATATCTTTTCCATGCATTCCTCCGCAATTTCATCGGTATAGTAAGGATTTGGCGCAACGGTGCCCATTCCTCCGGTATTGAGTCCTTCATCGTTGTCATATGCCCGCTTGTGATCCATGGATGATATCATAGGGACTACAGTTTTGCCGTCCGTAAAGGAAAGCACCGATACCTCGGGACCCGTAAGATATTCCTCGATAACTACGGTCGCGCTGCTGTCGCCGAATTTTCTGCCGTCTATCATTTCCCGCACGGCAGAAACAGCCTCCTCCTCGTTTTGAGCGATTATGACCCCCTTGCCCAACGCAAGACCGTCCGCTTTTATTACCGCAGGATAACTGTTCTGCTTTTTTAGATACTCTATAGCCGATTCACTGTCGGAAAACACCTCGTAAAACGCCGTTGGGATATTGTACTTTTTCATCAGTTCCTTGGAAAACACCTTGCTGCCCTCGATTATTGCAGCCGCCTTATTCGGGCCGAAAGCGGCTATCCCCTCCGCAGTCAGTACGTCTACCATTCCCATAACGAGAGGATCGTCGGGAGCGACTACCACCATATCCACCGCCAGCTTTTTTGCCAGGCTCACAACCCCCTCTATGTCTGTTGCTTTAATGTCAAAGCATTCGGCATAACGGGATATTCCGCCGTTTCCGGGAGTACAGTAAAGCTTGTTCACCCTCTTGCTTTCGGAGAGCTTCATAATGATAGCGTGTTCCCGTCCGCCGCCGCCTATTACAAGTATATCCATAATTATCCGTCCTTTCATATTTGCTGATTTTCGCCGTTTACCGAATCAAAACTGATCGAATTCAGCATTTTTTCAAAATCGGCGAATGCGGCATCGTAGGACGACAGATATGAAGTAAATGTAACGATATACTGATCTGCACCGTTTAAGAACATATACTGAGTCATTCTCATATCTTCATCTGCGCCGAATATCTCCTTGCTTCCCAGAACATCTATTTTAAGGCAGCTTTTGCCGTTTACATCAACAGTTTCACTGCCCCGATAGGTAAAGCCGTCCATTGATTTATACTGATTTTCCACTACCGCCGCAAAAATGGAGAGATCAACGTCGCTGCCGAGATCGCCTATCTCATTTACAACAATGTTGGCGTTTGTCGTATAATCATCGGTATAGTAAAACAAAGCGTCGCTCATGCCGAGTATGTCCTCTTCGTTTATGTCAATGTCTAAATCGGAATCTCCCGCAAACTTTGCCACCATGTCTATATATTCGGTAAAATCTATCCATTTATCCGAATCGACGGTAAGAGTATAGCCGCTGCCCTTGAATACGTCGTCGTTTATATTTTCATTATCGTCTTGCCGTTCGGTCTGAGTTTCCGTTTCGCTTTCGGTCCGGGACTCCGTTTCCGTATTGCTCTCCGTTTCGGATTCGGCTTCGGTTTCCGTTTCCTGCGATATTTCTTCCGTAATATCCGCCTGACTTGTTTCCGGAGAGGGGATCGTACCGTTGTCGGCGCCGCTTTCATTGCCGCCCGTGCATGCGGATAATACCGTCATCATTGCTGCCGCAAGAGCAGCCGCTAAAATTTTTCTTTTCATCTTTGCAAATCCTTTCAAATTTTATGTATTTCTGCCGCATTATCAGTGATGGAAAAGCCTTATGCCCGTAAACGCCATAGCAATATCATACTTATTGCAGGTGTCTATAACGTTATCGTCACGGATAGAGCCGCCCGGCTGAGCTATGTATTCAACTCCCGATTTACGCGCCCTTTCGATATTGTCGCCGAAAGGGAAGAAAGCGTCGGAGCCCAACGAAACGCCTCTGTTTTCCGCAAGCCATGCTTTTTTCTCCTCCGATGTGAATACAGATGGCTTTGTCTTGAATATCTGCTGCCACTGCCCCTCAGCCAGCACATCCATATATTCATCGGAAATATACACATCTATGGCATTGTCACGATCCGCTCTTTTTATGGAATCCGCAAAATCAAGTCCCATTACCTTGGGCGACTGCCTAAGCCACCAATTGTCGGCTTTTTGTCCCGCAAGACGGGTACAGTGTATCCTTGACTGCTGCCCTGCACCTATGCCGATCGCCTGACCGTCCTTGACGTAGCAGACGGAATTTGACTGGGTATATTTAAGAGTGATAAGAGATATGAGCAGATCCCGCTTTTTGTCCTCGGGTATATCCTTATTGTTTGTTACCACATTTTCAAGGAGAGAATTTCCTATATCAAGCTCGTTTCTGCCCTGCTCGAAGGTAACGCCGAAAACCTGCTTTCTTTCTGTCGGATCTGGAACATAGCCTTCATCTATCTTAATGATGTTATATGTGCCTTTTCTCTTGGACTTAAGTATCTCCAATGCCTCCGGTTCATAACCCGGTGCAATAATTCCGTCGGACACCTCACGCTGTATCATTTTTGCGGTGCAGACGTCGCACACGTCGGAAATCGCAATGAAATCTCCGTAAGAGGACATTCTGTCAGCTCCTCTTGCCCTTGCGTAAGCGCTTGCAAGAGGGGTAAGCTCGCCCAGATCATCCACCCAGTATATTTTGCGTAGGGTTTCCGACAACGGCTGACCTACAGCCGCCCCCGCAGGAGATACGTGCTTGAATGAAGCTGCCGCGCACATTCCCGACGCCTTTTTAAGCTCTCTTACAAGCTGCCAGCCGTTAAAGGCGTCAAGCAGATTTATATACCCCGGTTTGCCGTTGAGCACTTCTATGGGCAGGTCGGAGCCTGTTTCCATAAATATCCTTGACGGTTTTTGATTGGGGTTGCAGCCGTATTTTAATTGCATTTCGTTCATGGTTTTTACCTCCGGATAAAATTATTATTGAACTTATTTATTTTTATTGATTATTCTGCTTTCATACTTTCCTGTTTCGATATCAATATATCTTACAAAGAGAGAGATTTTGTTGTCATCGTTGAGATTATCCCATATATGGCTCGTAAAACTGTCTATATCCATATTAGGAAGCTCAACCGTTTTAGGCTCGCCCTCAAAGCTGGGAAGCGGGTCGCCCGCGCCGCTGTAGGTGTGGATAAACTTCATTCTGCCGCATATGGGACTGCTGTAAGCATATGTATAACGCTGACAGGAGGAATCGTTTCCCTCCGCGCTTTTAAGTATAGACATAGCAAAGTTCATCTCACCGTTGTCAAGGTGAACTATCCCCGATATCCTGGGAGTAAAGTTTGGAGCGTCGTCCTCAAACTCGCGGGTGCGCAGAGCCTGCTCAAAGGTAAGCTGCCTGTCCATAAGCTCGTAAAGAGTGTCCGTCTGGTCGCCGTTGGTGACAATGGTCTTATTGCCGAGAACCCGAACGGGGAAATATATAACAAGATGAGGGTCGGTCATTTTTGCGGGATCGAACGCCTGAGTTCTTATACCCTCCCCCTCCTCAACAAAAACGCGGTTGCGGCTGTTCTCGCTCCTGCCCATGATAAAATAGGCAATGACAGCCTTTTTGCCGTCTGGGGATCTTCCTATCATTATTCCCCTGCCATGGTAATCCATTGAGCCGAGCTCTTCTTTAACGGTTTTGATCTTCATAAAAATACCTCCTAAAATTTTCCAAAAAAGCATTCCGTTGTATACGGTATATCGACCCTGCCGCCCTGCTGATACTTTTCAAAAAGCCTCTGCATTTCGGCGGCTTGAACCTCATAAGCGGCAGTACCCCTTTCCGGCGCATACGACCTGGACATCTCGCAGCCTACATATTGCTCCATATCCATGGTCATAGTCTGTAAAAAGCTGATCTCCTCATATTCCGAAAAATATTTTTCGGGGGCGAATTTGCCGTCAGAACGGCTCAGATCGTTCTTTCCGGCGTTGCGCTGCCGTCCGTAACGGTTGAAAATATCGCTGCGCTCCCTTTGCATATCGGTATCGGTACGGGTGTTCCATATAATGGCAAGCCTGCCGTCAGGGGCAAATATCCTTTTGCATTCCGCCTTGAATTTTGCTGCGTCAAACCAGTGAAAAGCCTGCGCCGCAGTTACAAGTCCGATACTGCCCGATGCAATGCCGGTATCCTCCGCAGGAGCGTTCACCGCTTCGATATCGGGAAGATTTTCCCGCAGCCTTTCAAGCATATCCGCGTTAGGCTCAACGGCGGTTATCTTCCAAGACTTTGCCGAAAGGCATTTGGTAAATATCCCGGTTCCAGCGCCTATGTCCGCAGCAGCGTCGGCGCGTGTTTTTTCATAAAGCCAATTTATAAGCTCCGCAGGATAGGCGGGACGGTATTTATCATACAGATCCGCTTTTCCTGTAAATTTTTCCTCGTTCATTTTACCCTCCTTTATTACTTCAGGACAGACTTCCACCTGTCATTTTCCCTGTAACAATAAATCTCGCTGAGATCGTCGTCTAAAAATAACTTGAAAGATTCCGCCATATTGCCCGCAAGTTCAAGACTTAAAAAATCATTTTTGTTTACCCAGTAGACCTCTCCTTCCTCGGAGGAACGGAGATTGCCGGAAAATTTGTCCGTTTTGTAAAACAAGACCGTATACCTTGATCCGTCACCGTTTACCCAGTCTTTTATGCCGCATAGCTGCACAGAGCGGACAGTAAGTCCCGTTTCCTCGAATACCTCGCGAATTACGGCGTCGGTAAAGGATTCACCTTTTTCAACATGACCTCCGGGGAAAGCTATGCCTTTCCATTTTGGGTCGACCCTGTCCTGCACGAGGATTTTATCCCCGTCATATACCATACACATATTGGTAAGCTCGATCGTTTCCGTGCGCATTACTTTCCTCCTCTGTATATCAAAATACAAGCGTTCTCATTTCAAAAAGCATTGTTCCCCGTTTCATTTAAAACCGATGCGCATTTTTACGGCAGTAAATGCAAATACTCCGCCTGCGGCAGTAAAAATCACACCCACAAAAAGCGTTATCGCCGTACCGCAGCGTTCGTATATTTTTCCGTCACCGTAAATATAAAGTGTGGCTTCCGAACCTATTTCCGCAGCTTTTGAGCTTGACACAGAGCTTTTATAGATTTTGAGTTCCCCGTTGTCGTAATACTCATAAACCGGAGCATACAGAAATTTTCGTTGGGAATGACCCTTTGACCGCACTCTGACGACATCGGTCACAGTGGCGTTTACCCGACGGCTGATGTTCATACGGGAAACAGTCACCGCCGAACCTATAAGCAGACCTATCCCTATAGCAAGGAAAAGTACCGTCATAATAACAACCGATACGGTTCTGTTTATATTTATCATAGAATACCTGCTTTCAAAAAGGAGAGCGGATCTATTCCTCAACTATCGCTTTGCCGTTTTCAACGCGGATCTTATCCAGGCAGAACAGCGCAGCAGCTTTCGGCAGTATCTTCCATTCAGCATTTTCCATGACGCGCCTTTGCAGCGTTTCGGGAGTATCGCTGTTTTTTACAATTACAGGCTCCTGCAAAATTATGGGACCGCCGTCGCATATCTCGTTGACAAAATGCACCGTCGCTCCCGTGACCTTTACCCCCTTTTCCAGCACCGCTTCATGGACGCGCAGTCCATAAAAGCCTTTGCCGCAGAACGAGGGAATAAGAGCCGGATGAACGTTCATCATCCTGTTGGGATAAGCGCGGCAGACCGTTTCGTCAAGAATAGTCATAAATCCCGCGTATACCACCAGATCTGCTTTCTCCTCCTGAAGAGCTTCAAGCATTGCCTTGCTGTACTCATGAACATCGGGAAAATCCCTGCGCGCAAGGACTCGTGTGCCTATGCCGTTTTGTCTTGCTCTTTCAAGAGCGTAAGCGTCGGATTTTGAGGATATAACGCAGGTAATTTTTCCGTTCGGCAGCTCTCCCCTTTTTTCCGCGTCGATAAGCGCCTGCAAATTTGTGCCGCCTCCCGAAACAAGAACAACTATGTTTTTCATATTGACACTCCTTTCTCAGTCAAAGAAGCCGTTTGTTTCCATATTGCCGTCTTTAAGCTCCTTGCCGCCCCTAAAGCTGAAATATGCGGCAATAAAATACAATATATCTCCAAAAACAGAAAATCCTGCCATAAAGTTAAGTACTCCCGTCATTGCACCCGCTTCTCCCAAAACTGAAATTATCATTCCCTTGAAAAATATCATCAGCATGGCAAATCCTATGCTGAGAGCAGCGGCGATAATATATATCACAGCCGCCGCAGACGCCGTTCCCTTTTTGGAGCTGCTGTAGCATATCCATGAAGTTATTCCCGCTATTATGCCGAAAATATTCAGCGACGGTATAGACCAGATCAAAGCGACGGTTCCCGCTATCATTGCATTTCTAAGGTTTTTGTTCTTCATTGCAAAATCTCCTCATAAAAGCATACGGCTGTATACAGTTACAGCCGTATTAAGGCAATACCGCGCAAATCACGGCTAACGCCTCTGCGCGCGTTTTGCTTGCATATCAGCATATAATTACTCCCTCGTCGCTCTTTACAAGCTCACCCATAACATACGCCTTTTCGCCTGCCGCTTCTATGGCGGCAACAGCCTTGTCGGCGTCCGTTTTATCGACAACGGCGACCATGCCCACGCCCATATTAAAGGTATTGAACATATCTCTTTCGGGTATCTTTCCCGTTTTTGCAATAAGTTCAAAAATAGGCAGTACCTCTACGGCATTTCTTTCGATCTTAGCTGAAATGCCGTCGGGCAGGCTTCGGGGAATATTCTCGTAAAAGCCGCCGCCTGTAATATGGCTCAAGGATTTGACATTTACCGTTTCAAGGAGCTGTGATACAGCTTTTACATATATTTTCGTGGGAGTAAGCAGGCACTCGCCCAGAGTAGTGCCGATATCCGACTGATGTCTTGCAAGATTCTGCTCGTTTACCGCAAACACCTTTCTTACAAGAGAAAAGCCGTTAGAGTGTACTCCGCTTGATCTTATGGCGATAACAGCGTCCCCGGGTTTCTGCTTTGACGGGTCGATTATTTTGTCCTTATCCACAACGCCTACCGTAAATCCCGCCAGATCGTATTCATCCTCCGGCATAAGTCCCGGATGCTCCGCCGTTTCGCCTCCGATAAGAGAACATCCGGCTTGAATGCAGCCCTCGGCAACCCCCGAAACTATCTCTGCCGTCTTCTCGGGGATATTCTTCCCGCAGGCGATATAGTCAAGGAAAAACAAAGGCTTAGCTCCGCAGCAGATAACATCGTTTACGCACATTGCAACACAGTCTATGCCCACCGTGCTGTGCTTGTCCATAATAAATGCCAGTTTTATTTTAGTACCTACACCGTCGGTACCGGAAACAAGGACAGGCTTGCTTATTCCTGTCAAATCAAGCTCGAATAATCCTCCGAAACCGCCGATACCCGACAAAGCTCCCTTTGTCATAGTCTTTGCAACATGAGCCTTCATCAGCTCCACCGCTCTGTAGCCGGCAGTAACGTCAACGCCCGCCTCCTTGTAGCTTTCGGAAAAACTGTTCATATCTGACTTCCTTTCATTTTTTGAAAATTGATTTTTCAAAGCTCTGCTTTATACTATTTTTACCCGATTTATACGGAGCTGCCTTTGGAAAAAAATGCTTCACCGGCTTCAGCCCCGGCATACGTTTCGCCGTCCGCATTTTTTGTTACTTCTTTATCTTAAATTCAAATTTGTCCTTCGGAGTTTCTGCGGGAACAGGCGCGGGATATTCTCCCGTGAAGCAGCCTTTACAGAACCCGCATCGGGAATTTTCCGCGAGCTTACCCACCGAATCGACGCTTAGATAGCCTAAGCTGTCCACGCCTATCTCCTTGGCGATCTCCGGTACGGTCATTTTACAGGCTATAAGATTTTCCTTGCTGTCAATGTCAGTGCCGAAATAGCAAGGACTTATGAACGGCGGACAGGAAATTCTCATATGTATTTCTTTAGCTCCCGCCTCGCGTATAAGATTGACCGTTCGGCGGCAGGTAGTTCCTCGGACAATGCTGTCGTCTATAAGTACAACACGCTTATCCCTGACGGTTTCCTTGATAACGTTCAGCTTTATCCTTACGGAATCGGTTCTTTCCGATTGAGTGGGTTGTATAAACGTCCTGCCCACATATCTGTTTCTGATAAATCCGACTCCGTACGGAATTCCCGAAGCGTTTGCAAATCCCAAAGCGGCGTCAAGACCGCTGTCGGGTACGCCTATGACAACGTCTGCCTCGCATGGGTGCTCCTTCCAAAGAAATTCCCCCGCTTTCATTCTTGCCTTATGAACGCCGGAACCCTCTATGACCGAATCGGGTCTTGCGATATAAACATATTCAAAAACGCATATATGAGGCTTGGGGTTTACATGAGTTTCAATGGAACGCATTCCGTTCTCGTCCATTATGACGATCTCCCCCGGGAGTACGTCCCTGACGAACTCCGCGCCTATACTGTCAAAGGCGCAGGTTTCGGATGCAACCGCGTAAGCGTCTCCCAATCTGCCTATCGAAAGGGGGCGAAATCCCACGGGATCTCTTGCTGCTATGAGCTTTTTGGGCGACATCACCACAAGGGAATACGCCCCCTGTATCTTGTCCATAGCCTTTTCCACCGCTTCCTCGATGGAAGCGCACACCAACCGCTGCTGAGTGACGGCATAAGAAATGACTTCGGTGTCGTTGGTGCTGTGAAATATCGCTCCGTTAAGCTCAAACTCCCTGCGCAGCTCAAAAGCGTTGGTAAGGTTTCCGTTATGAGCGATCGCCATGGGACCTTTCATATGCCGCACCACCAACGGCTGAGCGTTGGAACGGTTTGAATTGCCCGTAGTTGAATATCTGACGTGACCTATGGCGATATTTCCTTCACCCAAAGAAGCAAGTCTGTCCTTATCAAAAACCTCGTGAACAAGTCCCAAGTCCTTGTAATGACTGAACACTCCCGAATCGTTTACTACAATGCCGCAGGATTCCTGTCCCCTGTGCTGCAGAGCATATAAACCGAGATACGTCTGCATTGCCGCGTCGGTATCATTCGGACTGTATATGCCGAATACGCCGCATTCATCATGTATTTTGCCGCTCAAACGTCCTCATTCCTTTCCGTTCCAGCAATAGCTGCACAGCCTGCAAGCAGGAAGTCCGACAGCATTTACGGTACCCTCAAGAGATTGAAATTCAAGAGATGTAAGGCTAAGACGGGAGCAGATCTCCGCTCTGAGCTTTTTGCCCCGCTCCGTACTCGAATCACTGTATTCCTCTATGTACTTGACTCCCTCCGCACCTTCCAGCTCATCAATTATCTTTCTGGCGATAAGGTCAAGCTCGGAAGTGCTTCTTGAAAAATTAAGGTATTTGCAGCCGTACATTATGGGAGGACAGGCGGAGCGCATATGCACTTCCTTTGCGCCGTTGGAATACAGAAATTCAACCGTTTCCCTCATCTGTGTTCCCCTGACGATACTGTCGTCAACAAAAAGCAGTTTTTTACCCTCTATCAGCTCGTGAACGGGTATCAGCTTCATCTTTGCCACCTGGTTCCTCATGCTTTGGCTCTGAGGCATAAAACTGCGGGGCCAGGTAGGGGTATATTTGATAAATGGGCGTGCAAAGGGGATGCCGCTGCGGTTCGAATATCCTATGGCGTGGGGAATGCCGGAATCGGGAACTCCGCAAACGTAATCAACATCGGGCAGACTGCCGTTTTTAAGATCCGTTTCCGCCATTATCTCGCCGTTTCGCGCCCGCATGGTTTCTACGGTAACACCCTCGTAAATGGAGTTGGGATAACCGTAATATGTCCACAGGAAAGTACATATCTTCATCTCTGCATGACCCGGAGAAAGAGTTTCGCAGCTATCGGGCGTTATCTTAACTATCTCCCCGGGCAACAGTTCTCTGTATATCTCATATCCCAGTTTTTGGAAAGCAAATGACTCAAAAGAATAACAATATCCATCCTCACGCTTCCCTATAATGATAGGAAGTCTGCCCTCCCTGTCCCTGGCGGCGATAATGCCGTCCTCGGTAAGCACCATTAGGGACATGGTTCCCTTTATCTTTTCCTGCGCATATCTTATTCCCTCCACAAAACTGTTTTTTTGGGAAATAAGCGCGCCCACCAAGGAACTCGAATTTACCTTGCCGCTGCTCATTACCTCAAAGCTGGCGGAACAGCCGTCGATCATCTCTCCCCTAAGCTCTTCGGAATTATTGATTATACCGATAGTACAGACAGCGTAAACTCCGAGCCTTGAACGCAAAAGTATGGGCTGAGGATCTGTATCGCTTATGCAGCCGATACAGAGATTACCCCGCATATTCTCCACGTCGTTTTCAAACTTGGTGCGGAAAGGAGAATTTTCAATACTGTGGATACTTCTTTGAAAACCCTGCTCGCTGTTAAAGGCAGTCAGTCCTCCCCGCTTTGTTCCCAGATGGGAATGATAATCAGTACCGAAAAAAACATCGCTTATGCAGTCGTTTTTAGACGCTGCTCCGAAAAAACCACCCATATATCATTCTCCGAAAATACGTTTCATCATTTCCTGATATGCTTCCTCTACTCCGCCCATATCCCGACGGAAACGGTCTTTATCCAGCTTTTCGTGGGTAGCGCTGTCCCAGAAACGGCAGGTATCGGGAGATATTTCATCGGCAAGGATTATATTGCCGTGAAATCTTCCGAACTCGATCTTGAAATCAATGAGGTCAATGTTATGCTCCTTAAAAAATTTGAGCATAAATGTGTTTACCGCAAAGGCATATTCGGAAATGGTATCTATCTCTTTCCGTGTTGCAAGTCCAAGACCCAAAGCATAATAATCGTTGATAAAAGGATCGCCGAGGTCGTCGTTTTTATAGGAAAACTCCAGCGTAGGCTGCTTCAAAGGAGTACCCTCCGCAATGCCCAGTTTTTTGGAAAAACTGCCTGCCGCAACATTTCTTACAATGACCTCCAAGGGAACTATCTCCACTTTTTTGACCACTGTTTCCCTGTCGCTCAGCTCTTTCACCAGATGAGTGGGAATGCCTTCCTTTTCCAGCAGACCGAACATATAGTTGGTCATTTTGTTGTTTACGACGCCCTTGCCTCTGATAGTGCCTTTTTTCTCACCGTTAAAAGCTGTGGCGTCATCCTTGTAGTCCACGATAACATAATCGGGGTCGTTGGTGGCAAACACCTTTTTTGCCTTGCCCTCGTAGAGCTGTTCGCCTTTGATCAAATTTTCCATGATTTTTATCCTCCTTGGAATTAAATGATTATTTTATTTGCCTTAAATATCCGAACCGTTTTCGGTAGGCTTGCGCGCTATAACAGCGTCCATGCAGTGCTTATGAGGCACGCCGCCGCTCATACAGTCAAATACAGCTTCGCTGCAGCTATGTATCAGCCAGTCGCGGTAATATCCGAAAAGCTCACCGGATATCCAGTCGTAGCTCTTGCTGTCCTTATCCGGCGGCACGGAAATAAACGGCTTTTTTACAAATACGTTCATAGCGTGTACCCCTCCCTCTGATGTATGAGCAAGGAAACTGCCGAATATCTCTCCCCGCAGCTCATTTGGGATAAAATGCAGTACTCCGGAGCAGAAGATAATGTCGAACTCGTTTTCCGGTCTGAAATCTCTCACATCGGCTCTGAAGAAATTCACACATACCCTGTGCTTTTCAGCCAGCCGCTTTGCCTTTTCGATCCCCGTACGGGTAATATCGAATGCCGATACTTTATATCCGTTCTTGGCGAAAAATACAGCGTCCTTGCCCTCTCCGCAGCCGATATCCAAAAGTTTCAGCGGTCTTGCGGGAGGAAGCAGCTTCATTACCTCAAAGCACATTTCCGATGGCTCAACACCCCAGTAATACTCCTCGCGGTCATATCTGCTTTCGTAATCGCTGATTACCCTTTGCTGCGCGGCATACCCCAGAAGCTGATCTATGCTGCACCCGAAAACTCCCGCAATAAGGGGCAAAGCTGAAATATCCGGCAATGAAACACCGTTCTCCCACTTGGAAACGGCTTGAAAGGATACGTTCAGCCTGTCCGCAAGCTCCTCTTGCGTCATGGACATTTTTTTGCGCATATTATGGATATTCCTGCCAAAGCTATTATTCATAAAATACATTCCTTTCGGGTCAAAATATAAGCTTACAATGTAATTATACCCTTTAGGAATAATCTCTGCAATAACCTGTCAGGAGAGTATGCCGATTTATTCAACCGTAAGTTGAGTTATAGGGAATTTACAGTTTCCTGCAATTTGGCGTTTTTTGCAATAACGCCCTCTATCATATCCCGCTTAGCCTTTTTAAGCTGCGCGGCAAGACCTTCATCGGACAGAGCGAGCATTTGTATGGCAAGCAGAGCGGCATTTTTCGCCCCGTTTACCGCAACGGTGGCAACCGGGATGCCAGAGGGCATCTGAACCGTAGCCAAAAGAGCGTCCAGTCCCTCAAACGCTGATTTAATGGGAATACCTATAACGGGCAGTATGGTATGCCCCGCAATAACCCCCGCCAAATGGGCAGCCATTCCCGCAGCGCATATTATAACGCCGAAGCCGTCAGTCTCCGACTTTTCCGCAAACTCAGCCGCCATAGCGGGAGTGCGGTGTGCGGACATTACCCTTGCCTCCACGGGAACGCCGTACTTTTTCAGCTCGGCAATGCAGTCCTTGACAACGGGCAGATCGCTGTCCGAACCCATGATTACAGCAACTTTTTTCAAATAACATCAGTCCTTTCCGTCCGGAAACGTTAAAAAACAAAAACTGCGGAAGTATGAGCAGTCACTGCTGCACGACTCCACAGTTAAAAATGAGTGCAAAAATTCCGAGGCACCTTAAAGAACGCACCCGAGAAACATGACTATTAAGACTGCTTACCCTCAAAAGGGCTTTACGGAGCGGTTTTACGCCCATATGCAGCGGCATATCACAGTAAAAACAGCTTTTAACGATCACCGATATTCCTCCACAGAGAATTTGCACACATATTGCACATATATATTGTAACTTATTTCAGCATAAATTTCAAGTGTTTGAGGAAATTTTTTTGGCAAATAAAAAAATTAACAAATACCTCTTGCATTTTTTAGAAAATATGGTAAAATAGATATATAGTGCAGTATCATGCACAGTTATTAAAGGAGGTACTTAAAACATGGCTTACAAAATTTCCGATGCCTGCATAAGCTGCGGCGCCTGCGCTGACGAATGTCCCGTAACCGCCATTTCCGAGGGAGAGGGCAAGTATGAGATCAACGCTGAAACTTGCATTGACTGCGGCACCTGTGCAGATGTTTGTCCCGTGTCAGCGCCTTCCGCTGACTGATAACGGCAATATTTAAAGCTCCCATTCGGGGGCTTTATTTTTTTCTGCCAATCATTTTCACTATGCGATCCCTGTTGTATCTCTGCATAATTACAAACATCAAGTCAAACAATGCCCCGCATATTGACGTTATAAGAAAGATACCGAAAGAGCCGAACCGTTTGGCGGCAATAACGGGTAAGAAGCTGAGTATTGCATTGGTTTTGTGAATCAGCTCGGACTGACACATAGCCTGTGCTATCTCGTCCCAGCAATGTTCTTCGACCGAAAAGGCAGATGTATCATATGTAGGCATTTTGTCTTTCCATGACTTCACTCTCAATAGCTTATACAGCTTTCTCTCCCATTTATGAATATTATACCGTTTTTTTGTATAATCCGTCTTATTTTTCATTATGAGGTTGTAAACATTACCCACCAGCAGCCTCATTCCAAGGTGATACGCCGTTGTACCGAAGGATATGACTAAGGTCAAAAATACGTCACTGTCAAAGCATATGAACAATATCGCTGTAATAACCGTAATTACAATGCTTATAAGGGTCAAAGCGTTCATTACCGCCGGCATAGCTCATACCTCCGTACATCTGCTGAAAAAGCAGTCAAGAACATTTGCCAATTCCTCCGCCGCTTCTGTATTCACCTCATGTCCGCAGTTCTTGATTATCCTAAGCTCCGCGTTTTTCATGATGTGCGCAAGCTCGCAGGACGCTTTTTTATTTGCCTTATCCCGTTCTCCGCATATTATCAAAGCGGGGCAGCCGATATTTACTGTTAGATCGCTGATATCAAGCTCCATCATACTGCCGCAAAGTTTGATGAACTCATCTTTTCCAAATCCTGTCTGAACAAACATACTTTTAGGCATTAAACGAAATATGATATTCTGAAAACGCAGCAGTCCCTTAGGCATCTTATACTGCGGAGCAATGAGCGCTAAAGAATTGACTCTTTCCTTATGCTCAGCGGCGTAATTCAAAGCCAATACACTGCCGAGTGATAAGCCGCACAAATCAATTTTATCATCAATGCGTTCACATTCCTTTATAAAGGCGTTGTAAAGATTTTGATATGTAGGATCGGTGTTTTTTATCATAGCAGCCAGATCAAGACAGACGCCGTACTCGCAGATTTTTAATCCGGCAAGGGTTTCTTTCCAACTGTCGGGCGTTTGCCCCAAACCGTGCACAAAGATCGTTTTCATATAAGCCTCACCTTTTTAAGAAAAATCCCTCCGTAAAAATACGGAGGGATAAGATTTTACAAAAATCCAAAATCAGCCGTTGATCTTTGTAACGACGCCCGATCCTACTGTACGGCCGCCCTCACGAATAGCGAAGCGTAAACCTTCCTCAATAGCGATGGGAGTGATAAGCTCAACTGCGATCTCAACGTTATCGCCGGGCATACACATTTCCTTGTCGGCAGGAAGCGTGATAACGCCTGTAACGTCTGTTGTTCTGAAATAGAACTGAGGTCTGTAGTTGTTGAAGAAAGGAGTGTGACGTCCGCCCTCTTCCTTCTTCAGAACGTAAACCTGACCGGAAAACTTAGTATGGGGGTTGATGGAACCGGGTTTGCAGATAACCTGTCCTCTTTCGATATCGGTTCTCTGAACGCCGCGAAGAAGCGCGCCGATGTTATCGCCTGCCTCAGCGTAATCAAGGATCTTTCTGAACATCTCGATACCTGTAACGACAGTCTTTGCTCTTTCCTCGGTAAGACCGATGATCTCAACTTCCTCACCTGTCTTGAGCTGTCCTCTTTCTACTCTTCCCGTAGCAACAGTGCCGCGTCCTGTAATGGTGAATACATCCTCAACAGGCATAAGGAAAGGCTGATCAGCTTTTCTGTCGGGTGTGGGGATATAATCGTCAACAGCGTCCATCAGCTTCTGAATGCATTCGTACTCGGGAGCGGATGGATCTGTGGAAGAAGAATCAAGAGCCTTGAATGCAGATCCGATGATGATAGGAGTATCATCGCCGGGGAACTCATACTTGTCAAGAGTTTCGCGGATATCCATCTCAACCAGTTCAAGAAGCTCGGGATCGTCAACCTGGTCAGCCTTGTTCATAAATACAACAATGTAAGGAACGCCAACCTGACGTGCAAGAAGAAGATGCTCCTTGGTCTGAGCCATAGGTCCGTCTGTGGAAGCAACTACCAGGATAGCACCATCCATCTGAGCAGCTCCTGTGATCATGTTCTTAACGTAGTCGGCATGACCCGGGCAGTCAACGTGAGCGTAGTGACGCTTGTCTGTTTCATACTCAACGTGAGCGGTGTTGATAGTGATTCCTCTTTCTCTCTCCTCGGGAGCCTTATCAATGTTGGCATAGTCCTCGAACTGTGCCTGTCCCTTAAGGGAAAGATATTTTGTGATAGCGGCTGTAAGAGTGGTCTTGCCATGGTCAACGTGACCGATGGTGCCAATGTTTACATGGGGTTTGCTTCTTTCAAATTTAGCCTTTGCCATTGGAATTTTCCTCCTTTGATATATAAAACGTTATGCAACCATTGTAACAGATTTTTAAATGAATTGCAAGTTTTTTTTGTAAATTTTTTAGAAAAGTGCTGATTTTTATCAGCCGTTTGCCTTGTTTCTGGCAGACATGATCTTTTCCGCAACGCTGCGGGGCACTTCAGTGTAACTGTCGGGCTCCATTGTGTAGTTTCCGCGACCCTGCGTCTTGGAACGCAGATCGTTGGAATAACCGAACATCTCGGAAAGGGGAACAAGGGAATCTACCTGAGCGGTACCGTTGTTTACCTCTTGACCGAGGATCTGTCCGCGGCGGGAGTTAAGGTCGCCGATGACCGTACCCATAAAGTCCTCCGGAACAAATACCGAAACTTTCATAATAGGCTCAAGAATGCAGGGATCGGCTTTTTTCATAGCCTCCTTGAACGCCATAGAACCGGCGATGGAGAAAGCCATTTCCGAAGAATCGACTTCGTGGTAAGAACCGTCGTAAAGCGTTACCTTTACGTCAACCACTTGATAGCCTGCCAAAACGCCCGCTTTCATCGCACCCTGAATACCCTTGTCAACAGCGGGAATGTATTCCTTAGGGATCGCTCCGCCCACAACAGCGTTGGTAAACTCGTATCCTTTGCCGGACTCGTTGGGTTCTACCTTGATCTTAACATGACCGTACTGACCCTTACCGCCCGACTGACGAGCGTACTTATGGTCAACGTCCGCCAGCTTCTTGATGGTTTCCTTATAAGCTACCTGAGGTGCGCCTACATTAGCCTCCACCTTGAATTCTCTGAGCAGACGGTCAACAATGATGTCCAGATGAAGCTCACCCATTCCGGCAATGATCGTCTGACCCGTTTCCTCGTCTGTCCAAGTTCTGAATGTGGGATCTTCCTCAGCCAGCTTTGAAAGACCGACGCCCATTTTTTCCTGACCCGCCTTAGTTTTAGGCTCGATAGCAAGCTGGATAACAGGCTCGGGGAATTCCATCGATTCGAGGATAACAGGGTGCTTGGGATCGCAGAGAGTATCGCCTGTAGTAGTATTTTTAAGACCTACGCAGGCAGCGATATCGCCCGCATAACACGTTTCGATATCCTTTCTGTGGTTGGAATGCATCTGAAGGATACGTCCCATTCTCTCGTTGTTGTCCTTGGTAGCGTTAAGAACAGTAGCGCCTGCGTCAACGGTACCGGAATAAACTCTGAAATAGCAGAGCTTGCCCACAAAGGGATCGGTCGCTATCTTAAACGCAAGAGCCGAGAAAGGCTCGGAATCGGAAGTTGGTCTTTCTGTTTCGTTTCCCGTATTGGGATCGACGCCCTTAATGGGAGGGATATCGAGAGGCGACGGCATATAGTCAACAACCGCGTCAAGGAGCTTCTGAACGCCCTTATTCTTATAGGATGTGCCGCAGGTAACGGGAACGATCTTGTTTTCGATACAACCCTTTCTGATGCACTTCTTTATCTCCTCGATAGTGGGTTCTGTGCCGTCAAGATATTTTTCCATGATATCGTCGTCCATTTCGGCAGCCGCCTCAATGAGCTTTTCATGGTATTCCTTAGCTTGGTCAAGAAGTTCGTCGGGGATCTCCTCCACTCTGATGTCCTTGCCCAAATCGTCATAATATACGTCAGCTTTCATTTCAACAAGGTCAATAATGCCCTTGAAGGTATCCTCTGCTCCGATAGGAAGCTGGATCGGAACAGCGTTGCATTTAAGACGCTCATGCATCATATCAACAACACGGAAAAAGTTCGCTCCCATAATATCCATCTTATTTACATAAGCCATTCTGGGAACCATATATTTATCAGCCTGGCGCCATACGGTTTCAGACTGAGGCTCAACGCCGCCCTTTGCGCAGAAAACCGTTACAGAACCGTCGAGAACTCGCAGAGAACGCTCAACTTCAACTGTAAAGTCAACGTGGCCGGGGGTGTCGATGATATTGATCCTGTGGCCTGCCCAGTGTGCAGTGGTTGCAGCCGAGGTAATAGTGATACCTCTTTCCTGCTCCTGAGCCATCCAGTCCATCGTAGCAGAACCCTCGTGAGTTTCGCCTATCTTGTGGTTTACACCCGTATAGAAAAGGATACGCTCCGTAGTGGTTGTTTTACCTGCGTCGATGTGAGCCATGATACCAATATTTCTTGTCTTTTCAAGTGAACAATCTCTTGGCATACCATTTCCTCCAAAATCTGCCGCGGCATATTGCCGCAGCGGTCACGCTAATAACGTACTGCACAAGCCGCAAGGGTCTGTCACCATCTGTAGTGAGCAAACGCCTTATTGGCTTCTGCCATCTTGTGAGTATCCTCACGCTTCTTGCAAGCTCCGCCCATGCCGTTCATGGCGTCCATGATCTCTGCAGCAAGTCTTTCCTTCATGGTTCTTTCGTTTCTTGCTCTTGCGTAAGTAGTAAGCCATCTCAGACCGAGAGTCTGCTTTCTCTCGGCTCTAACCTCCATAGGAACCTGGTAAGTAGCTCCGCCTACACGGCGAGCCTTTACCTCCAACTGAGGCATGATGTTTTCCATAGCTTCGTTAAATGCTTCGAGAGCGTCCTTGCCCGTTTTTTCAGCAACGATATCAAACGCGCCGTAAACGATCTTCTGGGCAACGCCCTTTTTGCCGTCGAGCATGATATTGTTTACAAGGCGTGTTACGATCTCCGAATTGTATATGGGATCGCAAAGAACCTCACGCTTAGCTATTTTACCTCTTCTTGGCACAATACTTCCCTCCTTCATATGAATGATATCATAGGTACTCGTTTCCTCCACGACACGTCGTCCAATGCAGAGGTATCATTTATATAAAAATGAATACTCCACAATCATAATCGCTGTGTGGTTTCATTGAGTCTACTTAAATTGCGGCAGTGCCTTACTTAGCGCCTGCTTTAGGTCTTTTTGCACCGTACTTGGAACGCGCCTGATTTCTCTTAGCAACGCCCTGTGCGTCAAGAGTTCCTCTGATGATGTGGTAACGAACACCGGGGAGATCTTTGACTCTTCCGCCTCTGATAAGTACAACAGAGTGCTCCTGAAGATTATGACCGATTCCGGGAATGTAAGCTGTTACTTCGTTTCCGTTGGTGAGCTTTACTCTGGCGATCTTTCTCATTGCCGAGTTAGGCTTCTTAGGCGTAGCCGTTCTTACCGCTGTGCATACTCCTCTTTTCTGAGGCGAACTCAGATCAATGGCGATCTTCTTCTTGGCATTATAACCCTTTTGAAGCGCGGGCGCAGTGGATTTCTTGGCAATAACAGATCTTCCCTTGCGGACTAACTGATTAAAGGTAGGCATTGATACATCTCCTTTCATAAATTTTTTTTGGAGATAATGAAAAAACACTATCACACAATTAAATATTATACACGCATTTTCCCCGATTGTCAAGCATTTTATACAAATTTAACTTGCAAATTTTTCTTTTGTCGGATCATACAATATATAATAAAAAAGAGCAAAAGCCAATGGGCGTTTTATACAAACGCCCATTGGCAAAAACATTATTCATAACCAATACAATTTCATATATCAGTGAACGGCAGTATGCTCCTGAACCTCGTTCCTTACAAGCTGAACGTTGTTGTAAACGTCCATACCGGTACCTGCGGGTATCAGCTTTCCGATAATTACATTTTCCTTCAGACCGAGCAAATGATCGCTCTTGCCCTTTATGGCAGCGTCCGTAAGCGCCCTCGTCGTTTCCTGGAACGACGCGGCGGAAAGGAAACTGTCGGAATTTGAGGAAGCCTTTGTAATACCTTGAATGATCGGCTTGAATGTTACAGGCTTCAGATTTTCCTCGCCCTCGTCTATTCTCGCCTTTATCTTTCTGTTTTCCTCATAGATCTCCTTGCGGTCTACCACGGAACCCGGCAGCAGGAAACTTGAACCTGCATCCTCGATCCTAACCTTTTTAAGCATCTGACGAACTATTACCTCAATATGCTTGTCGTTGATATCAATACCCTGCAAGCGGTAAACCTTCTGAACCTCTGTAATGATGTAGTTCTGAACTGCCTGCTGACCGAGAATTTCGAGAACGTCTCCCGGATTTACATAGCCTTCGGTCAAAGCTTCGCCCTTTGTTACCTCCGAGCCGTCGTGAACCTTTATCTTGAAACCGTAGGGAACGGGATAGTATTCCTCCATGCCCGTTTCCTCGTCGGTAATGACAACGTTTCTTGTCTTTTTGATCTCCTCCATACGCACTTTGCCCCCGAATTTGGCAATAATAGCCGCATTCTTCGGCCGTCTGCTCTCAAACAGCTCTTCGACGCGGGGAAGACCCTGCGTAATATCGTCAGCGGAAGCGATACCGCCCGTATGGAACGTTCTCATTGTAAGCTGAGTACCGGGTTCGCCGATAGACTGAGCCGCGATAACGCCTACCGCCTCGCCTACCGCAACAAGGTTATTGTTAGCCATGTTTGCGCCGTAGCACTTTGCGCACACGCCGTATTTTGCATGGCAGTTGAGAACTGAACGGATAGTTACCCTCTCAACGCCGGAATCTACGATCTTCTTTGCGTCGGCTTCGTTTATCAGCTTTGATTTGCTCATTATCAGATTTCCAGTGGCAGGATCGATAAGATCCTCCATAAGGTATCTTCCCAGCAGTCTTTCCTGGAGAGATTCGATCATCTCGTTGCCGTTTCTGATAGTGTAGATCTCGATACCCTCGTCTGTTCCGCAGTCCTCTTCACGTATAATGACGTCTTGAGAAACGTCAACAAGACGTCTTGTAAGATAACCCGAATCGGCTGTACGCAAAGCGGTATCAGACAGTCCCTTTCTCGCACCTCTGGAAGAAATGAAGTACTCGAGAATATTAAGACCCTCACGGTAATTTGCCCTAATAGGCATCTCAATGATAGAACCCGAAGTATTTGCCAGCAGACCTCTCATTCCCGCAAGCTGTCTTATCTGATTGATAGATCCTCTCGCTCCGGAATCGGACATCATGAAGATAGGATTATACTTGTCGAGATCGTTTTTCAGAGCGGCAGTTACCTCGTCGGTAGCACCGTTCCATATCTGAATAAATCTCTTTGATTTTTCTGCGGAAGATATAAAGCCTCTGCGGTACATAGCGTTTATCTTCTCCACCTGCTTGTCGGCAGCGGCAAGAATATCGGCCTTTTCCTTAGGTATCTCGGCGTCGCACACGGCAACGGTAATGGCTGCCTGTGTGGAATACTTAAATCCGAGAGCCTTTATCTTGTCAAGTACTTCGGAGGTCGTAGTCGTTCCGTGAGTTCTGATACATCTTTCGATAATATCCGAAAGCTGACCTCTCTTTACAAGGAAGTCTATCTCAAGATCGAACTGCTTGTCGGAGTTTGTTCTGTCAACGTATCCCAAATTCTGCGGGATATTCTCATTGAATATAAGACGTCCCACAGTGCATTCGATGAGCTTGGATACCTTTCTGTCGCCCACGTCCTTTGAAATACGCACCTTAATTGCCGCATGAAGGCTGACTACGCCGTCCTGATATGCCATAAGAGCCTCGTTAACGTCGCGGAACACCTTTCCCTCGCCCTTTTCGCCCTCTTTTTTCATGGTAAGGTAATAGGAACCCAGAACCATATCCTGAGACGGAACAGCAACCGGACGTCCGTCCGAGGGTTTTAACAGGTTGTTGGCAGCCAGCATAAGAAACCGCGCTTCCGTTTGGGCTTCAGCGGAAAGAGGAAGATGAACAGCCATCTGATCTCCGTCGAAATCGGCGTTGAAGGCGGTACAAACCAACGGGTGCAGCTTTATGGCACGACCCTCCACAAGGATAGGCTCAAATGCCTGTATTCCCAAACGGTGCAGAGTAGGCGCACGGTTAAGCAGTACGGGATGCGACTTGATAACATTCTCCAGTGCGTCCCATACGTCGTTCTCCGCACGATCCACCTTTTTGCGGGCAGATTTGATATTAGTGGATTTTCCCGTATCCACAAGCCTCTTCATAACAAAAGGCTTAAAAAGCTCAAGAGCCATTTCCTTAGGCAGACCGCACTGATACATTTTCAGCTCCGGTCCTACGACAATAACGGAACGTCCGGAATAGTCCACGCGCTTTCCGAGCAAATTCTGACGGAAACGTCCTTGCTTGCCCTTAAGCATATCCGAAAGAGATTTCAGCGCACGGTTGTTGGGACCCGTAACCGGTCTGCCGTGTCTGCCGTTGTCAATAAGAGCGTCAACCGCTTCCTGGAGCATTCTTTTTTCGTTTCTGATGATGATATCGGGAGCCTCCAGCTCCAACATCTTTTTCAAACGGTTGTTTCTGTTGATAACGCGCCTGTAAAGATCGTTCAAGTCGGATGTGGCATATCTTCCGCCGTCCAGCATTACCATGGGACGGATATCGGGAGGTATGACCGGTATCACACTGAGTACCATCCATTCGGGTTTATTTCCGGAAAGACGGAACGACTCAATAATTTCCAATCTTTTAAGCAGCTTGATCCTTTTCTGACCGGTAGGCAGATCTCTAAGCTCTTCCTTAAGCTCGTTCGAAACCCATTCCAAGCAGTTGACCCACTTTGATTTATCCGCTATCTCGTCATAATCGCCGTCAGCGTTTGCCTGTTCGATATTTTCATCGAAAAGCTGTTCGATATAATGAGAGCCGTATATTACCTTAATGCGGTTATCCGAGCCTTTTTCTTCTTCCATGCGGTTATAGCGCATGACATTGTAATTGTAATCGCTTCTGCTTATCATCTGACCTTCGGCGTACTTTTCATTTCCGCCGTTATCGGTGACAACAAGTATACGCTTAGCTATCAGATCTCTTATCTCGTCGTCCGACAGTCCCGTTACATCGGAAAAGCTGTCGATATTTTTTATAATATACTGGTTGTACCTTTCGGGATCGTAATCCTCCAAAAGCTCCTGTACAGCCTCTGCGCCCATCGCGGCATAGAAATCGTCCTCATACTTCTCGCACATATCGGAATATTCCTTTTCTGTGAGAAGCTGCTTTTTTATAAGCTCGGTGTTTCCTGCGTCAACGACAATATATTTTGTAAAGTAAAGAACCTCTTCAAGTCGCTTCTGAGATACCTCCAGCACCTGACCGATCCTTGACGGCGTACCCTTAAAGTACCAGATATGAGAAACAGGGGCTGCAAGCTCAATATGACCCATACGCTCGCGTCTTACCTTTGCGCGGGTTACCTCAACTCCGCAGCGTTCGCAGACCTTGCCCTTGAAGCGGATCTTCTTGTACTTTCCGCAATGGCACTCCCAGTCCTTTGTGGGACCGAAGATCCTTTCGCAGAAAAGACCGTCTCTTTCGGGCTTTTGAGTTCTGTAGTTAATGGTCTCCGGTTTTTCAACAGCGCCGTGAGACCAGCTTCTGATTTTTTCGGGTGAAGCAAGACCAATTTTTATAGACTCAAAAACATTCAATTCCAAAAGCTTACACTCCTTATCAAGTAGTGCCGCTTACGCAGTCTGTAACTGCGTAACCGACCCTTTCTCCGGAATTTATCCGAAGCAAATAGCTCATCATATCTGTAATGATCAGATCAGATCGTCGTCATCGTCCGGATCGTCAAGAGCAAAATCGTCCTCGTCGTCGTCCGAATCGCCGAAATCGTCGTCATCCTCTTCTTCAAGGGAAAATCCCTCGTCAAGATCGCCGCTGTCATAATCAAGAACGCTGCCGTTCAACTCATCGTAATCGTCGGCGTCGGAAACAGGCTGCGGGATAACGTCGTCATCGTCCTCAAAGTTGGCTTTAAGATCAATCTCCTCGTTATTTTCGTTGAGTACACGGATATCCAGACACAGTGACTGGAATTCCTTTATAATTACCTTGAACGCCTCGGGGATACCCGGCTTAGGTACATTCTGACCCTTTACTATAGCCTCGTAGGTCTTGACGCGTCCAACGGTATCATCGGACTTGACGGTGAGTATCTCCTGAAGCGTGTAAGCGGCGCCGTATGCTTCCAGCGCCCAAACCTCCATCTCTCCGAAGCGCTGACCGCCGAACTGAGCTTTACCGCCCAAAGGCTGCTGCGTTACCAAAGAATAGGGACCTACCGAACGGGCGTGTATCTTATCGTCAACAAGATGGTGGAGCTTAAGGTAGTACATGATACCTACTGTTACACGGTTGTCGAAAGGTTCTCCCGTGCGGCCGTCGCGCAGAACGATCTTTCCGTCCTCGTCCATGCCCGCGTCTTTGAAACAGCCTCTGATATCTTCCTCATGAGCGCCGTCAAATACAGGCGTCATGACCTTCCAGCCCAGTTTCTTGGCAGCTATTCCCAAATGGACCTCCAATACCTGACCGATATTCATACGAGAAGGTACGCCCAACGGATTAAGGACTATATCCAACGGGGTTCCGTCGGGAAGGAAAGGCATATCCTCCGATTTGAGTATGCGGGAAACAACGCCCTTGTTGCCGTGTCTGCCCGCCATTTTATCGCCTACGGATATCTTTCTCTTCTGAGCGATGTAGCATCTTACAAGCTTATTTACGCCCGGAGAAAGCTCGTCGCAGTTTTCCCTTGTGAATATCTTAACGTCGACCACAACGCCGGATTCGCCGTGAGGCACTTTAAGGGAGTTGTCCCTTACCTCCTTGGCTTTTTCGCCGAAAATAGCGCGAAGCAGTCTTTCCTCTGCCGTAAGCTCCGTTTCGCCCTTAGGCGTCACCTTGCCCACAAGGATATCTCCGGCTCTTACCTCTGCGCCGATACGGATAATTCCCCTGTCGTCCAGATCCTTAAGCGCGTCTTCGCCCACATTGGGGATATCGCGGGTAATAGTTTCCGCGCCCAGCTTTGTATCTCTTTCTTCGATCTCATACTCTTCAATATGGATAGAAGTATAGATATCCTCACGTACAACACGTTCGTTAAGCAAAACCGCGTCCTCGTAGTTATAACCCTCCCAGGTCATAAACCCGATAAGAGCGTTCTTGCCTATGGAAAGCTCTCCGTTGCTTGTTGCGGGACCGTCCGCCAGTACCTGACCGACGTGCACCTCTTCGCCCTTTGAAACGATAGGACGCTGATTTACGCAGGTACCTTGATTTGAGCGCTTAAACTTTATCAGCTTATAGCTGTGTACAGCGCCTGTACCCTCTTTGATCGCTACCTCGTCCGCCGAAACTCTGTCCACAACGCCGTCGTACTCGGACACTACGCATACTCCGGAGTCGACCGCCGCCTTGTATTCCATTCCCGTACCTACGATAGGCGCTTCGGTTTTAAGGAGAGGCACGGCCTGCCGCTGCATATTCGCGCCCATAAGAGCACGGTTAGCGTCGTCGTTTTCAAGAAAAGGTATCATGGCTGTCGCGATGGAAACGACCATTTTAGGCGAAACATCCATGTAATCTATTCGTTCTCTCTCGCATTCGAGTATCTGATCTCTGTACCTTGCATTTACCCTTGCCCTTGCAAATTTTCCGTCCTCCGTAAGAGGCTCGTTTGCCTGGGCAACGGTATAATTATCCTCCTCGTCGGCAGTCATATATTTAACTTCATTGGTAACAATACCTGTAGTCTTATCGACCTTCCTGTAAGGAGCCTCTATAAAGCCGTACTGATTTATCCTTGCAAATGAAGCCAAATAAGAGATCAGACCAATATTGGGACCTTCGGGAGTTTCAATGGGACACATTCTTCCGTAGTGCGAATAGTGAACGTCGCGAACCTCGAAACCCGCGCGGTCACGCGAAAGTCCGCCGGGGCCCAATGCAGACAAACGTCTTTTATGAGTAAGCTCCGCCAAAGGATTATTCTGATCCATAAACTGTGAAAGAGGCGACGATCCGAAAAATTCCTTTATCGCGGCCGTTATCGGACGAATATTTATAAGGCTCTGAGGAGTAATTGTTTCCACGTCCTGAGCCTGGGTGTTCATTCTTTCGCGTATAGAACGCTCCATTCGGGCGAAACCGATCCTGAACTGATTCTGAAGCAGTTCTCCAACCGAACGTATACGCCTGTTGCCCAAGTGATCGATATCGTCCACAGTACCTACGCCCTCGCAAAGGTTTATGAAATAGCTTACCGTTGAGAAGATATCGTCAAGAGTGATATGCTTGGGAACAAGCTCGTCTGCGCGTTTCTTCACCATTTCCTCAAGCTCGTCCTTATCGGAAGCCGTTTCAAGAATATCCTTGAGCACGCTGAAAGAAACAAGCTCGTTTATTCCGTAATCGGCAACATCAAAATCAACATAACCCTTGATATCGACCATGCCGTTTCCGATCACCTTGACCTCGCGCTCCTCCGTATGGCTTTGCGTTTCACCCGTAGGAGAAGTGAAAGTTTCCTTATGCTCGACCCTAAGCCATGCTTCGCTTACTCCCGCCTGCTGGATCTCCATGGCTCTTGCATAGGTAAGCAGCTCTCCCTCCTCGGCAATTATCTCCCCCGTCATCGGGTTTGCAACGGGGCGTGAAAGATAATGTCCCGTAATACGTGAGCCTATACCCAGCTTTTTGTTGTATTTGTATCTTCCAAAACGCGAAAGATCGTATCTCTTTGCGTCGAAGAAAAGCATATTTATATGAGAAATAGCACTGTCAACAGTGGGAGGCTCGCCGGGGCGCAGCTTCTTGTAAACCTCGAGAAGCGCCTCCTCGGTGTTCTTTGTGGGATCCTTCTGCAAAATCGTCTGACTGAGGCGCTCGTCAACGCCGAACATCTCCTCGATCTCCTGGTCGGTTCCGCAGCCCAGCGCCCTGATAAATGTTGTAAGAGGTATCTTTCTGTTTTTGTCGATTCTGACATACACAACATCGGATGAGTCCATTTCATATTCCAGCCATGCACCCCTGTTGGGGATAACGGTGGATTTGAACAGATCCTTTCCTGTCTTGTCCTTTTCAAAGGAGTAATACACGCCGGGCGAACGAACAAGCTGAGATACGATAACACGCTCCGCTCCGTTGATAACAAATGTTCCGCTGTCGGTCATAAGCGGAAAATCACCCATAAATACTTCATTTTCCTTAACGTCGCCGGTCTCCTTGTTCCAGAGAGTGGCCTTAACTCTCAGCGGTGCGGCATAGGTAACATCTCTTTCCTTACATTCCGCGACCGAATATTTGGGCGTATCATCAAGATGATAATCGACAAAGTTCAGTACAAGATTACCGTTGTAATCTGTGATAGCGGCAACGTCGCGGAATACTTCTTTAAGTCCCTCCTCCAGAAACCATTTGTAGGAATTTTTCTGCACTTCGATAAGATTGGGCATAGGCAAAGCTTCGTTTATCTTTCCGAAGCTCATTCTCGTGGTCTTACCGAACTGCACCGGCTTTACATTCACCATAGGCGGGGTCCTCCTCATAAATTTGAAGAAATAATGAGCCTTACCTGCGGGCAGTACAATTTTTCCCGACGCCGAAAAACAAGCCTTTTTAGCTGATACAGTTGCATATTCTCCGCTTTTTTCTCACACAACGGGGTTATTTTGTAAAACAGGTATAAGAACACATTATGATACAGTATATTATTATATAACATCTGCTTTATTTTGTCAAGG
>JAMPAO010000001.1:114146-121949 GCA_023667165.1 Ruminococcus sp.
AAAAAACGAACCGAACTTTCGGTCAAAACGATCAATGAAAATCCTTAAATATCGGGCGGCATTTTGAAATTTATGAAATGCGGGCATTTCATAAATTTCACCGCCGTAAGGCGGAGGGTTACGTGCAATTACGCAAAAAAACCTCTTGCCTCTTGCTTCTGAAAATTCTTGCCTCTGACAGCGCATTTCATAATTTTCACCGCCGTAAGGCGGAGGGGTTACGTACAATTACGCGTAAGACCTCTTGCTTCTTGCTTCCGAAAATTCTTGCTTCCGACAAAGGAGTGACATAAAAATAATGCCGAACATTTCAAAGGGCAGCCGTTTCACCGACCTTGCGGGAGAGGCGGAATTCAAGCCTCATCCGCTGCTGCAGATACTCATATTTTTTGCGCAGATCTTTGTTTTTATGATAATACAGACATTTTTTCAAATACCCCTTTTTGCAGCCGTAAAGGCGGCGGGTGCGTCCGACGTGTGGTATACCGCCGCAAGCCTGCTGAGCACTGCCGTCCCTGCGGTACTGACGGTACTTTATTGCACGAAAGCCGAAAAACGCAGCCTTGAAAGCATGGGTATCAAAAGGGAGAATTTCGCGAAAAATTATCTTATGGGAGCGGTCATAGGCTTTGCGGCATTCTCCCTGTCGCTGCTGATATGCGTGACAGCGGGAGCGGCGCGGTATTCGGGAACGAACTTCTCCGGATATATACCTTATTTGATCGTAATAGCTCTGTGCTGGGGAATACAGGGCGCGGAGGAGGAGATCTTATGCAGAGGCTGGCTCATGCCGAGCCTTGCTCAAAGGCTTCCGCTTTGGGCGGCTGTTATAGGCAACGCCGCCGTGTTCTCGCTGCTTCATATTTTCAACGACGGGTTTTCTTTACTCGCCTTTGTGAATATTTTCGTGGTGGGGATAGCTTTTTCGCTTATCGCAGTGAGGTTTGACAGTATTATCCCATCCTGCGCCTTTCATTCGGTGTGGAACGCCGTGCAGGGGAATTTCTACGGTCTGCCCGTAAGCGGAGGCGGCTGCGACAAGTCGGTTTTCGTCTTTACCCTTTCGGATAATATGGAGATCCTCAACGGCGGAGTATTCGGCATTGAGGGCGGCATTGCCGTTACCGCGGTTATGACCGCAATTATAATAGTATGTATTATACTATTTGTAAATAATAAGGATAATCAACCAAATGTATAATATAATCGGAAAAGGAGATGTTTTTATGGAAAAAACAAGAGTGATCACCATCGGAAGAAGATGCGGCAGCGGAGGCAGGATAATCGGCAGAGCCGTGGCGGAGGAGCTTGGTCTGCCCTTTTTCGACAAGGAGATCATCACCGCAGCGGCAAAGGAAAGCGGACTGTGCGACAGCTTTATGGAGTCCTTTGAGGAAACACCCACCGCAAGCCTGCTGTATTCGCTTGTGATGAACGTGCAGAACGGCGGCTTTTACACGGGAAAGCCTATCGAGCTTGTAGCCTACGAGGCGCAGATCAACGCGGTACGTGCGGCGGCGGAGAAGGGTCCCTGCGTTATAGTTGGAAGATGCGCCGATTATATCTTAAAGGATAATTACGACGTGGTCAGCTTTTTCATCACCGCATCCCCCGAATACAGGGCGGAAAGGACTGCGGAGCTGGAGAAGATAAGCGTAAAGGAAGCTATGGCGAAAAACAACCGCATTGACAAGGCGAGAGCTTCCTATCACAACTATCACGCGGAAACAAAGTGGGGCAGCGCGGACAGCTACGATCTTTGCATAAACAGCGAAAGACTGACCGCCGAGCAGGCGGCGGGACTGATAAAAAGCTATCTGTCGTTCAGATGAGCGCTGCGGTTCGGAGGGACGGTTAAATGGATAAAAAAGCAAAGGGACGGAAAATATTAAAAAGACTGTTGAAAATTGCCGTTGTTTCGGCGGTGATTTGCCTGGCGGGGATCGCTGCCGCGCTGGGCGTAAGCGCATATGTGGTGAAAGCCTCGGAGGAGTTCGTCATTACCCCCGAAACGGCGGCGCAGGAGAACGCGGACTGCATAATAGTGCTGGGGTGCAGGGTCAACGATACGACGCCGAGTCCCATGCTCGGCGACAGACTTTCCGTAGGCGTGCAGCTTTACGGCATGGGAGCCGCGCCTAAGCTGCTGATGTCCGGAGATCACGGAAGAAAGGATTACGACGAGGTAAACGCCATGAAAAAATTCGCCGTTGAAAGGGATATCCCCTCGGAGGATGTCTTCATGGATCACGCGGGGTTTTCCACATATGAAAGCATGTACAGGGCAAAGGAGATATTTTCCGCAAAAAAGGTGATAATCGTTACGCAAAGCTATCATCTGTACCGTGCGGTATACATTGCGAGGAAGCTGGGACTGGAAGCCTACGGCGTTCCTTCCGATCTTCAGAGCTACGCAAATCAAAGACGGTACAACATAAGAGAGATACTGGCAAGGGACAAGGATTTTGTTATGACGTTATTCAAGCCTGAGCCTACATATCTCGGCGATGTAATCCCCATAAGCGGCAGCGGCGACCTGACAAACGACTGAGTTGCGGCAGGTCTGCGGCTTGAAGTGATACTATATTAATATTGGATCTGTTTGTTCCGGACGGCGGGCGCTTTGCGGCGTTTGATGTCCGGAACATTTTTTCGGTAAAAGCAAGGGAAACTATGAAATTTTATGAAAAGTTACAAAACGGTTACAATAAAATTTCATTATGTAATAACTTTATTTCCCGATTTGTAACCCGCCGATCGGGCGGATATCTGATAAAATTACGTTAAAGTTCGATATCAAAGGGGTCTGACGGTGAAAACGGAATAATGCGGAGAATTATTGTTGGTAACAATGTAGTAACAACACACAAAATATAGGTTACAAAATCGTTACAATGCCAATTGAAAAATGACGAAAAATGTAATATAATATACAGTAAGCAAAGTTATACACTCTTGAATTGAAAAAATAAAGAAGAACAGAAAGGGAGACGAAGTGTATGAAAAAAATAGGTTTGCTTTTGGCGGGCGCGGCTGCGCTGGCTGCCTCGGGTATGATGAGTATTTGCGCGTCGGCCGCTACGGTGATAGATTTTGAAGACGGCGATTACTCTTTTGTAAGCATGAAAACAGACGACGGCGGGGATAACTCCAAGCTGTCGGTTGCGGAGCTGGACGGTTCAAAGCAGCTCAAGGTGGACGTTTCCGACTGCGGGAACGTGCCTAAGGTAAAGTTCGATCTTGACAAGCTTATCCCTGCGGACAGCTTCAGCAGGATAAGATCTATCGAGATGACCGTTACCCTTGAATCTAAGGACGATACGCCTCCCGGCTGGGCGGGAGGAGCACTCGGCACGCAGGGCGCGGAGGACGGCGCTCCCGCATGGGCGCAGACCACATGGGAAGCGGGCGAATATGACAATGCCAGATCAAAGCCTTTTACCGTGCAGAGGAAGTTTCTGCTGGCAAGGGAAAGGTTCGCCAACGGCACAGCGGGCAACCATATGATACTTATGCGCTGGGGCTGCGATGTGGACTACTGTATGTATGTCGACAATGTAAGATTTCTTGACGGCAGCGGCGATGAGATCGAGCTGCTGACCGGAGGAAGCGGAACTGTTGTTACTGAGGCTCAGACCGAGGAAACGACCGAAGCGACAACGGCTGAACCGGAGGAAACTGCTGCCGAAACGGCGGAAACAGCGGCGGAGGAAACCGTCCCCGAGGACGTGGGCACGGGAAACGAACCGGAGGAAGCTGTTGAGGCTGCGCCGGAAGCCGAAAAGGATGACGTTTCGGAGGATGATAAAAAAGAGGAAGCTCCCGACAGCGACGAGGATACAACATCGTCCAAAACGGGAAATCCCGCCGCCCTGCTTGCTGCAAGCGCGGTCATGCTTTCCGGATACGCGGTTTCCATGACAAGGAGCAAGAAAAGGAAAGTTTCTGCGCTTTTGATGAAAATAAACTAATTTAAGTTATTAACATTGTTAAAACTTCCAATTGAAAGTTTTGGGCGTAAATGTTATAATATATTTGTAAACTGCGCAAATTGCATAATTGCGCGCAAGAAATAATGGAGGAGATAATACTATGAAGATGAAAAAGACTTTTGCTTCCGTTGCTGCCGTAGCAATGGCTGCATCAATGGCTTCCGCTTTCTCGATAACCGCTTCGGCTATTGCGGAGGGCACGGCGATCGATTTTGAGGACGGCGACTGCTCGTTTATTTACATGAACGTTGATGATTCCGGCGCGGACAATTCAACATTTTCCGTTGCTGATTTCAACGGTTCGAAGCAGTTGAAGGTTGACGTTACCACGGCTTCCAAGACTCCCAAGGTTTGGTTCGACCTCGACAAGATCACGGACAGAGCAAACACTGTTCAGATCAACACTATTGAAATGGATCTCACATTCGAGCCTAAGGATCCCGAGAAGGCTCTCGGCTGGATCGGCGGTCAGATCGGCGCGGCAGGCGGCTTTGATATGGACGCTGCCGGAAAGGGTCAGGTAAATCCTTCCTGGTCTTCCACAGACTGGCAGAACGAGGACGACGCCGCTTACACAGAGGGCGGTACTCCCACGGTTCACGTTACAAAGAAGTTCCTGCTTCCTTCCACCAAGTACAGCGAGGAGGGCATTAATCCTTTCTTCGGAATCATGGCTTGGGGCAACGGCGATACTTCCGATTATTATATGTACGTTGACAACATCGTTCTTAAGGATAAGAACGGAAACGCTCTTCCCGTAGGCGTATTTGCCGCTGCTGAGGAGGCAGAAGCAGAAGGCGATCTGGAAGAGGGTACAGAGGCTGAGGCTCCCGTTGAGGAAACAGCAGAGACTGCCGCAGAGGAAACTGCCGCTGTTCCTGTTGAAGAGGTAACAGAAGCGCCCGCAGTTGTTGGAACTGCCGCTGTAGATTACAGTGCGCTTACAGGCGATGTTATTTCCGATACTGCCGCTACTTCCGGCGGAGAGTGGGGACAGGCTCTCACACTTACCACCGTTAAGAATGAAAACGGCGTTTTCGATCCCGCTATGCTCACAGCGGACAAGGCTGTAGTAGTATACTACGAGGCTGACACTGCTCCCGAGGTAGTTCTTCAGTCCTGGAGCGGCGGCGAAGGCTGGGCAAAGGTTCCCGCTAACGAGGCTCTTTCCACAGCAGGCGTTGCAGTTTATACATACGAGGATATGACCGCTATGTACCAGGCAGACAACTTCACAGAAACTCTGGATTCCTTTATCGTAGGCGATACAGGCTCCGCTCTTACAGTAAACAAGGTTATGCTTGTTGACGCCGCTTCTCTTACAGAGGGCGCTGCTCCCGCAGTTGACGTTATCGAGGAGGCTGCTCCCGCAGTTGTTGAAGAAGCAGCTGCAGAAACGGTTCCCGTTGAAACTGCTGCTCCCGTTCAGACTGCGACTACTCCCGTAGCGCCCACAGGCAACACTTCCGCTGCCGCTGTTATGGCTGTTATGGCTGTTGCAGGCGTTGGCGCGGTTGCTTCAAGAAAGAGAAAGTAATTTTCCCTTAACACAAAATTCAAAATGCCGTCCGTGATCGGGCGGCATTTTTATTAGACCTCCTCGGAAAACGGGTTTTGTGAAAGCAATTATTTCCTGTAGCTTAAAATATCTAACTTACGGCGGCTTTTTTTGTGAAAATTGTAGAAAATGTGCGAATAGTGTATGTAAGTTTGTGCGATATGCGCCTTGAAATTTGGGGCGCGTAATGATATAATTATATAAAACATTGGCTTTTTGGGCGCAAAGCGTCCCGCCGTATGCTATTTGTGCGGCGTTTACATATGCCAAGGAGGAGATATTGTTATGAAGATGAAAAAGACGCTTGCTGTCGTTGCTTCTTTTGCAATGGCTGCATCTATGGTTTCCGCGTTCTCCATGAGCGCATCCGCTCTTACAGAAGGTACAGTGATCGACTTTGAGGACGGCGACTGCTCGTTCGTTTATATGAACGTTGATTCCGGCGCAGACGCTTCCATTCTTTCCGTTGAGGATTACGACGGATCAAAGCAGCTCAAGGTAGATGTTCAGAAAACAGGCATGGTTCCCAAGGTTTGGTTCGACCTCGATAAGATCACAGACAGAGCAAACACTGTTCAGATCAACAGCATTGAGCTTGATCTTACTTTTGTTCCCAAGAATGAAACAGACGCTGTAGGCTGGGCAGGTGGCGCTATCGGCGCGGCAGGCGGATTTGAGCAGTCCAATCCCGCAGCGTCCCAGAAGGATCCCGCATGGTCCGACGGACAGTGGTCCTGCGAGGACAACAACGCTTACGAGCCGGGCATGGCTGCTAAGGTTCACGTTACAAGAAAGTTCCTGCTTCCTTCCACAAAGTACACCGAAACAGGTGCAAATCCTTTCTTCGGTATCATGAGATGGGCTTCCGATATTGATTATGTAATGTATGTTGACAACGTTGTTCTTAAGGACAAGAACGGCAACGCTCTTCCCATAGGCTCTTTTGCCGCTGCCGAGGAAGCAGAGGGCGAGGCTGACCTTGAGGAGGGTGCAGCAGAGGAAGCAACCGAGGCTCCCGTTGAAGAGGCAACCGAAGCTCCCGCTGAAGAAGCAACCGAGGCTCCCGCAGTTGAAGAGGTTGCCGAAGAACCCGTTGCCGCTGTTACAGAGGAAGTAGTTACAGAGGCTGTTGCTGTTACAGAAGAGGTAGTTACAGAAGCTGCTCCCGCACCTGTTGCTGTTGAGGCTACTCCCGTTGCTCCCACAGGCAATACAACAGTTGCCGTTATCGCAGGCGTTATGGCTCTTGCCGGTGCTGCCGCAGTTGCAACAAAGAGAAAGTAATTTAAGAGATTTTACAAAAGGCTGCCTGTTTTACGGGCAGTCTTTTTCTTTTTTGTAAAAATATGGGCAAATGTTGTATAATATGCTGTAATTATACGTTGTTTTTTGTGCGAAATTTACCTTGAAAACACTAATGTAAAATGTTATAATAATTGTACAAATATTTTTGCGTCATATTGTATGATATGACAACTGAAAAAGGAGAATTAGCTATGAAATTTAAGAAAATTGCAGCGGCTTTCACCGCAGCGGCTATGGCTGTTACTATGGCAGCAGCAAGCGCATTTGCAGCAACTGTTGAGATGGATTCCGAGTACGTCGGCGCATGGGGCGCAGGAAAGTGTATTCCCAAGACCGAGCTGGAGGCTATCGGCGGCGATGTTAAGGTAACTCTCGACATCGAAACAAGAAACCTTGCAGGTACCGCAGATCAGTTCCTCTTGGCTCCCATGGATTATGATAATAGCTGGACAAGAATTACCGATCAGCTCACAACCGAGGGCGAGTATGCAAAGGCTGACGGATTTGTTGTTATCAACGAAAATCAGACAAGCTGCGAGTTCGTTATCACTGCTGACACTATCGCTTCACTGGGCGACAGCGGTCTGGGTTTCCAGGTTCAGAACGTTATAATCAAGTCCGCCGAGCTGGAGGCAGGTTCGCCCGAGTCCGCTTTCACTATCATTGACGAGGCTCAGGTAGCCGATTACTGCTTCGGCGATCTCCCCTCCGACGAAGAAGCTCCCGCAGAAGAAGCTGCCGAGGAGGCTCCCGCTGAGGAAGCAGCTCCTGCCGAAACAGAAGCAGCTCCCGCAGAAACAGAGGCTGCTCCCGCTGCCGATTCCAACACAACATCTACCACAACAGGCAATGTTCCCGTTGCTGCTGTTGCTGT
The DNA here is from genome assembly GCA_023667165.1 of Ruminococcus sp. Taxonomy (GTDB): domain Bacteria; phylum Bacillota; class Clostridia; order Oscillospirales; family Ruminococcaceae; genus Huintestinicola. The sequence continues at coordinate 121,876 of JAMPAO010000001.1, forward strand.
TGTTATGACTGCCGCAGGCGCTGCTGCTCTTATTTCCAAGAGAAAGTAATTATACGCTGACTTACACCAAGCCG
>JAMPAO010000001.1:122049-180955 GCA_023667165.1 Ruminococcus sp.
AAGCCGCCCGTTTTGCGGTTCGGAGTATCCGGCGGGATAGCAGCTCGGCAGCTTTGAGAGTGATTTGTTGGTTTTTTGGGAAATGGAGAAGTAATATTATTTTTTGCTTTTGACGGGGGGTTTTTATGAATATATCGGGTCTTGCAAGCGTTGCTCCGGCTACGGGCAATGTGGAAAGCAGCACTTATATAATTATTCTTGTGGTGGCGGGCGTTCTTGTTATAGGGGCGGTCATTGCGGGGATAATCACCAAAAAGAAATAAGCGGCGGCGGAGCTTTTTTACAGGCTTGCCGCTGCAGGGTTCGGAGCTTAATGAGGGTCGGAGAGGAATATTCTGTCTTTGACATTTTACATTTAAATGAGGAGGATCATACTATGGGTCTGATAAAGGCTGCGGTTTCATCGGTCACGGGCGTTTTTGCCGATTCCTGGAAAGAAGTGGTCGAGCCGGACGGCATGAACGAAAATACCCTGCTTGTGCGGGGCGTTACGGTGAAAAAAGGATCAAACAAAAAAGGAAGCGCGGATTATATTTCCAACGGCTCGGTGATACACGTTTATCCCAACACCGTCATGCTGCTGCTGGACGGCGGAAGGATCGTGGATTACAGCGCGCAGGAGGGATATTACGAGGTCAATAATTCCACTGCGCCCTCGCTGTTCAACGGAGAACTGGGGGACGCCGTAAAGGAAACATGGCGTCGCTTTCAGTTCGGCGGAACGCCCTCTCAGAAGCAGCAGGTCTATTACATAAACACGGCGGAGATAAAGGGTATCAAGTTCGGTACGCGCAATCCCGTGAATTATTTCGATAATTTTTACAATGCGGAGCTTTTTTTAAGGGCGCACGGTACGTATTCCATTAAAATAACCGATCCCATAAAATTTTTCACCGAGTTCTGCAAAAACGGCACGGCAAGGATCGACGCGGGAAATCTTTCCGAGCAGCTTTTCAACGAGTTTATGGACGCCTTGCAGTCGGCGATAAATCAGATGTCGGTGGACGGAGTGAGGATATCGGCTATCACGTCCAAATCAAGAGAGCTGTCAAAGTATATGGCGGACGCTTTGGACGAGGACTGGCGCGATCTGCGGGGTATTGAGATATGCTCTGTGGGTATGGCAAGCATTTCCTATGACGATGAGTCGAAAAAACTTATAAATATGAGAAACAAGGGCGCGATGATGAGCGATCCCACCGTCAGAGAGGGGTTTGTTCAAGCCTCCGTTGCACAGGGTCTGGAGAACGCAGGCTCCGGCAGGGGCGGCGCAGGGGGCGCATACATGGCTATGGGCGTCGGCATGAACGCGGGAGGCGGATTTATGGAAGCCGCTTCAAGGACGAATGCCGCGCAGATGGCGGAGCAGTCGAGAGCGGCACAGGCACAGGCGGCGCAGCAGACCGGCGGCTGGAAATGCTCCTGCGGCGTTATGAATACGGGAAACTTCTGTTCTGGCTGCGGAGCGAAAAAGCCGGCGGCGGAGTGGAAATGCTCCTGCGGCACGGTGAACAGCGGAAATTTCTGCGCAAACTGCGGTGCGAAAAAGCCGGATGGCTGGGTCTGCTCCTGCGGTACGGCTAATACGGGGAATTTTTGCGGCAACTGCGGAAGCAGGAAACCGGAATGACTGCACGCCTGCGTTACAAGCTGTATAGGGCAAGGTCTATCAAGCGGTTTCGATTAAGGAACGCTGACTGAATTTTTGAATTTACATATTCTGCAAATTATAGCAGTAGACGGCTTTCTGTCCGCTTATAGCGGACAGAAAGCCCTAAATCAGCTATTCCTTAGTATAAGGCAGAAGCCTGATATATTTTTTTGAGGTGATGATAAAGTGGAGATTTCTGAGCATGAAAAGGAGATTAGTGCTTTTGAGGAGATAAAACATATATCCGAAGATGGTTCGGAGTTTTGGTACGCAAGAGAATTGAAAGACGCTTTGGAATATTCCGAATGGCGAAATTTTGACAAGGTCATAAAAAAGTCAAAAACAGCTTGTGAAAACTCGGGAAATGACGTAAATTCAAATTTTGTTGATGTCAACAAAATGGTTCACGTTGGTTATGGGAACGGTCGACAAATAGATGATGTTAAATTATCCAGATATGCTTGCTATCTTATAGTTCAAAATGGCGACCCGAATAAAGAAGTCATTGCAAAGGGTCAGACGTATTTTGCTGTAAAGACAAGACAGCAAGAGGTATCGGACAGCTTCAGTGAGCTTTCCGAAAATCAAAAACGGCTTGCTATTCGCAGTGAAATGATCGAGCATAATAAATCGCTTGCGGAGGCAGCGCAAAATGCAGGTATTGAAACGCCGCAGGAATATGCTGTATTTCAAAATAAAGGATATCAGGGACTTTACGGAGGATTGAATGCTAAGGATATTCACAAGCGCAAGGGGTTAAAAAGCAGTCAGAAAATACTTGACCACATGGGAAGTACAGAACTTGCGGCAAATTTATTCAGAGCAACTCAAACTGATGAAAAGCTCCGCCGTGAAAAAATAACGGGTAAAGCGCAGGCTAATATGATCCATTATAATGTTGGCGCGGCTGTTCGCAATACGATCAGCGAATTGGGCGGAACTATGCCGGAAGATCTGCCGACACCGGAAAAAAGTATTAAGCAAATCGAAAGAGAAACGTTGAAGGCAATTACAAAAGATGAAGATGACATTATAAAGCTCAAAAACGGAAATTGACTGAAAAGATCCCCGATATGGGGATCTTTTATTGCCCGAAGATCATTCCTCGGCGGACTGCTTTTCAAGCCTTGTACGGTTTTTGCGCGCTTCCGCTTTTAGCTGGCGGGGCAGGAACATTATCACTCCGTCTATCATCTTTTCCCCGGGTGTGAATATCAGACGGACATTGCCCGCGCTCTGGTGCTTGAGATCCGCGTAATACGCGCCCTCCTCCGTGCCGTCGGTGGCAAGGACGGTGGTTATTCCGTCGGGCGGCTCGGGAGCCTCGGATAGCTTCCCAAAAGAGGTGAAGCTGTCGATGGAGGCGGTCATAAGCCGCTTGCGCTTGCGCTTGCCGGTTATCTTGTCAATATCTATCTCGCCGTTGGTGAGGATATATTCATACTCCGTATCAACGCTTGATATGAAATAATATCCTCCGTAGAATATCAGTCCCGCGCCTATTAGGTTAAAGGGAATGAAAAAGAAAAACAGAGTGAACACCGCCGCCGCGAGAAAGGCAGTCGCAATGCCGATGAGTATCTTTTTTGCCGTATCTCCTCCGTTCGGCTTTTTGGTTACAAGCTGCTCTGCGTAAAAATCCGTGTTCATAAATTAACTTCCTTTTATTATTAGTATGCCTTACGGTTCAAAGCTCTGCGGTTATAAGGCGTATTACAATTATATCACAAAAAAAACAAACATTCAAGAAAAAACACTTGATTTTTTTGAAAAAGTAAGTTATAATATAAATTACAATATATAACTGTACAGTAAACGCTGTGATCGGATACAGTAGTCCCTGCGGCAGACGCAGAAAAAGAGAGAGGAGTCTTGGGCTGAAAGCTCCTTTTTGCGCGTTCGGACGAAATTCACCCGTTAGCGGCGGCTTTGAAAATGCGGCTTTTGAAAGCCGCAAAAAGTAGGAGCCGACGGCGGCGCACCGTTAGGGCGCAGGGAATGACGGTTCCCGAAATTCAAATGTACGGGTGGTTGCAGCGATCGTATCCTGCCCTGTCCTTTGACCTTGCGCAAGGTTTCAGACAGGCGGGATTTTTTATTTTATGAAAGGATATGATGAGATGATCAGGGAACAACTGGAGCAGATACTGCAAACGGCGCAGAAAGAGCTTGCCGACTGCGGCGATCTTAAGGTCATGGAGGAGCTTAGGGTAAAATTTCTGGGCAAAAAGGGCGAGCTTACCGCCATTCTGAAGCAGATGGGAGGTCTTTCCGCTGAAGAACGCCCCGTTATCGGTCAGCTTGCCAACAAGGTGAGGGCGGATATCGAGGAGAAGCTGTCAAGCAAGGCGGAGGCTCTTAAAGCGGCGGCGGCGCGGGAGAAGCTGAAAGCGGAGGCTATCGACGTTACTTTGCCCGGCAGCCGTCCCGAAACAGGCAGGCTGCACCCCCTTACGTCGGTATTGGAGGACGTTAAGGAGATATTTTTGGGAATGGGTTTTGATATAGTGGACGGTCCGGAGGTTGAAACGGATCATTATTGCTTCGAGGCGCTTAATATGCCGAAGCACCACCCCGCAAGAGATACGCAGGATACCTTTTACATCAACGACGGCGTTGTGCTTCGTACGCAGACCTCAAGCGTGCAGATAAGAACTATGGAAAAGAGAAAGCCGCCCATAAGGATAATCTCCCCGGGAAGAGTTTACCGCTCCGACGCTGTGGACGCTACTCACTCCCCTCTGTTTCATCAGATAGAGGGACTTGTGATAGACAAGGGGATCACCCTCGGCGATCTTTACGGCACTCTCGATCTGCTGATGAAAAAGCTGTACGGAAAGGACGCGAAGATACGCCTGCGACCTCATCATTTCCCGTACACGGAGCCGTCGGCGGAGGTGGATCTGATGTGCTTCAACTGCGGCGGCAAGGGTTGTTCCATGTGCAAGGGCGAGGGTTACGTGGAGCTTTTAGGCTCGGGAATGGTACACCCCAAGGTACTAGAGGGATGCGGGATAGATCCGGAGGTTTACAGCGGCTTTGCGTTCGGTATCGGCTTAGAGCGGCTCACCATGGGCAGGTACAATATAAACGATATGCGGCTGCTTTACGAGAACGATATGAGATTTTTGGGTCAATTCTAAGCGGGGAGCCCCCGCGGGCGCTCGTTTCGGGGTTTTGAGTAACCTCACAGACAGTGGCTCGGTAGCTTAGACGGCACTTTGCACGTTCACGGAGAAAGACATATAAACAATCGTTACGAACGGCACAAGGCAAAGCAAAAGTTTCGCCAGCCTTTTCAAAGTCTGGCGGGGAACCCCCGCGGGCACTCGTTTCGGAGTTTTGAGCAACCTCACAGACAGCGGCTCGGTAGCTTAGACGGCACTTTGCACGTTCACGGAGAATGACATATAAATAATCGTTACGAACGGCACAGGGCAAAGCAAATGCCGCCCGGCAAAAATCTCTTAAATAAGCAAGCTCCGTCCCAAATCAAAATAAAGAAGATCCATAATATCGGGCGGCATTATGAAAATCATGAAATGCGAGCATTTCATAATTTTCATCGCCGTAAGGCGAGGGGTTCAGCGATTTTAAGCAAAAAACACATTGCCTCAAAAAATCTTGCTTTCGGAAGGCGTTGTTATGGCTGAAAAAAATGGTTTTATTCTTGAATGCGCCGAAAGGCAAAGGAGAGCCTCCGCCGCTGACGGTACGCTTTCCGCGGTTATCGGAACAGCTTTTGGCTGCCTGTTTGTTACCGTATGCTTTTTTTGTCCAGATCCCGCCGTTATCGCGGTGACGGCGGCGTATGTCATATTGATGATCCCGCTGCTGCGGCAGGCGTTTATGCGGATAAAGGACGCGCGTCGGGTATATGATTTCCTTGAGAACACGGTGCGGGATATGGACGGCGAGGAATACGGCGCTGCCTGCGCCGAGATCACGGAAACGAGAAAGAGCTTCGGCGGATTTTATTTAGGTGAAAATTATCTGTACTCCCCTTTCGGACTGTTGGTGAAATGGCAGGACATAAAGGGGGTAACTGCGGAATTTGTTTACGGCAGATATTTCGCGGGAGAACGGTCTTACAGAATGGTTATCGTTACCTTTACGCTGTCCGGCGGCGTTTCGGGGACTGCCGAGATAAGCGGCAGCAGAGCGGCGGCGGATCTCAGCCTGGGGATAGACGGCTTTTTTAATATCATAACCTCGATATGCGGCGGTATCCCTACGGATAAGCTGTACAGATAGAACGGGGGGCGAAAATGAAAGGGAACAGAGTATACAGGGCGCTGAAGCCGCGATGGGGAACGTTCGCTGTCAAGATAGTTTTGTCGTCCGTGGGGTTTCTTACGGTAGCGGTTATAATATTTGCTGCCCTTTGGGAATATTGGGACGCCGAGCGTTACGGCGATATGGCAGGCACGGGAGCGGTCAGCATAATACTTTACGGCATTATAATGCATATAGTTGTAAAGTCGCTGAAAAACGAGAAAAGAACCCTTGACAGGCAAAAGGATCTTCTCGCTTCTCTCGACAGTTACACCTTGGAAAGCTTAGAGGAGGAGGTACAGTCGTCGGAGCCGTATTTCAAGTGCTTCTATCTTCTTGACGAGTACCTTTTTGTGCCGAAAGCGGCTTTGCTGATAAAATACGGCGAAATCAAAAGCTACAAGACCGTATTTCATTACACAAACGGCTTAGAGGACGCGGCTTTTGCGGAGATATTCGACAAGGACGGTATCAGGTATTATTTCAGCGTGAACCGTTGGAGGGATTACAAAAAGAAATATTACGGCTTTATGGAGCTGCTGGAGGAGAAAGGGGTTTTTAACGGAACGAACACAAGCGATAACGATATTATTGCATAACGGCAAAGAGATAGGAGGATCACTATGCAGAAGCTGATACGTTCGAACAGGGACGGTACGTTTATCATTTCCGAGATAGACAGGACGTTCCGCAACAGGATACGCAGATACGCCTACATTGATATCGTAATTCTGCTGCTGTTTCTGCCCATGATATTTATGACCTATTTCTCCGCAGGCAGCTTTGCGGGGATATTCACGGGGATATGCTATGCAGGGATATTTATTGCGGTAAACGTCGGCGTTGTGCTGCTCCTTGCAAACCGTCTGATAAAAAAGCGCAACGAATTTGTAAACGGCTTTTTGCAGACCGACGGGGAGTACTACATGAAGCTGTGCAGTCAAGCGGAGAGAGTGGGACTTGTTTTCCGCACGTTCTATATAACCGACGATTATCTGTTCGTTCCCGACGATATGCTGATGATACCGTTCGGCGCGCTGCGGGAGGCATACGCTCAGCGGATATATGCAAGAAGGTCAAAGGCTTTGGTCGGGATCAATATGATCTTTACGTTCGGCAACGGAACGAGAAAGAGCGTAAAGGTCAGAAATATCCGCGATTTCGAGGAAAACGGAGACAGCTTTTTACGCAATATAAACAGTAAAATTACCCGCTCGGGGCGGTGAAAATATATAAAATTATTTTAACGGAGGTTTTTTAATATGGATCTGTCAATGAGATGGCTTTCCGATTATGTGGATATCGGGGAGATGAGCATGAAAGAGTTCTGCTCGGGACTTACCATGAGCGGCTCTAAGGTAGAGGAATACAGGACGGAGGGCAGCGAGATATCCCGCGTGGTCGTGGGAAAAATTCTCGAGGTAAAGCCTCATGAAAATTCCGATCACCTTGTAGTGTGTCAGGTGGACGTGGGAGAGAGCGAGCCTGTGCAGATCGTTACGGGAGCGCCCAACATCAGAGAGGAAAATGCGGGGGATCTTGTGCCTGCGGCTTTGGACGGCGCCGCTCTTCCCGGGGGTGTTAAGATCAAAAGAGGCAAGCTGAGAGGCGTTGCCTCAAACGGAATGCTTTGCTCCCTGGGAGAGCTGGGACTTACGGTAAGGGATTTCCCTTACGCCGTTGAGGACGGTATTTTTATCCTCAAGCAGGAGGGCGGCAAGCCGCTTACGGTGGGAATGGACATAAAAGAGGCTATAGGCTTTAACGACAACATCGTTGAGTTTGAGATAACCTCGAACCGCCCCGACTGTCTTTCCGTTATCGGTCTTGCAAGAGAAACGGCTGCGACCTTTGATCTGCCGATCAGCATAAAGGAACCCGAATTCAAGGGAGCGGGGGGAGATGTGAACGAATTTCTGAAAGTGGATATCAAAAACAAGGAGCTTTGCTCTCGCTACTGCGCCGGAGTGGTGAGAAACGTAAAGATCGGTCCCTCTCCTCTGTGGATGAGGGAGCGGCTTAGGGCGGCCGGAGTGCGGCCTATCAGCAATTTTGTTGATATCACGAATTACGTTATGCTGGAGTACGGACACCCTATGCACGCTTTTGATATAAGATATATCGAGGGCAGGGAAATAAACATCAGAAACGCGGCGCAGGGCGAGAAAATCGTTACCCTTGACGGCGCTGAAAGAGAGCTGAAGGAGGATATGCTTGTCATTGCCGACGGCAAAAAGCCGGTGGCTGTGGCGGGCGTTATGGGCGGAGAGTACAGCGGTATCATGGAGGATACGACGGACGTTGTGTTCGAGGCTGCCTGCTTTGACGGAGCAAGTGTGAGAACGACCGCAAAGGCTCTGGGAATGAGAACGGACGCTTCTTCAAGATTTGAAAAGGGTCTCGATCCGAGAATGTGCATGCCCGCGCTTAAAAGAGCTTTCGAGCTTGTTGAGGAGCTTGGCTGCGGCGAAGTGGTAAGCGGTGTCATTGACCGGTCAAACGGCGTTGATACTCAAAAGACCGCGCCTTTCGATCATGAGTGGATAAACAGATTTCTGGGTACAGACATTTCCCGTGAGGATATGATAAAATATCTGGAAAGGGTGAATATTACCGTTAGGGATAATGTGGCTTATGCGCCTCCTTACAGGATAGATATCGAATATAAAAACGATCTGGCGGAGGAGATCGCCCGTTTGTACGGCTACAATAACATTCCCCAGACCATTATAAGAGGCGTGGCAAGCGGACAGTATACTCCCGTGCAGAAATTCACGTCCAAGGTGATGAACACTGCGGCGGCTTTGGGTGCAAACGAGATAACCACTTTCTCCTTTACCTCTCCCAAATGCTTTGATAAGCTAAGGCTTCCGGAAAATTCCCCTTTGCGCAATACGGTTGTTATATCCAATCCTTTGGGAGAGGACACATCTGTTATGAGAACGTCGCTGCTGCCCTCTATGTGCGAGGTGCTGGCAAGGAATTACAACAACAGAAACCCGAAGGTATGCCTGTTCGAGCTTGGCAGCGAGTATCTTCCGTCGGGGGGCGAGCTGCCTGAGGAGCCGCAGAGGATATGCTTCGGAATGTACGGTGACGGATATGATTTTTACAGCTTGAAAGGAATTATGGAGGGACTGCTTGACGTTCTGGGAATATCGGGAGCGGAATACGAGCCTTGCAGGGGCGGATCGGAAACCTTCGGAGAAGCTCCCGCATTTCACCCGGGCAGATGCGCGGAGATAGTCAAGAACGGTGTAAGCATAGGAATTTTCGGAGAACTGCACCCGGAGGTGACGGAGAATTACGGCATAGGCGCAAGGACTTACGGAGCAAAGCTGAACCTTGATACCATGTTCGGACTTTGCGAGGCTAAGGTATACAAGCCTCTGCCGAAATATCCCGCCGTTACAAGAGATCTGGCGGTGGTGTGCGACGAGGATATTTCCGCAGCGCAGCTTGAAAAAGCCATAGCGCAGGGAATAGGAAAGACATTGGAGAGCGTAAAGCTGTTTGATGTCTATAAAGGCAAGCAGATACCCGAGGGCAAAAAGTCGGCGGCGTTCAGCATAGTAATGAGATCCCATGAGGGGACGCTGACGGACGAGCAGGCGGACGGCGCGATGAAAAAAGCGCTGAAGAAGCTGGCTGAGCTTGGAGCGGAGATAAGATGAAAAAATACGGCAAGGCAGCGCAAACTGCCTTGCCGTATTTTCAGCGCAGGGAGATTATTTCTCGGGTGCATTCTCCCTTATATTCATTTTCCCAGTTTTGGCAAAATTCGGACGTTGATGCAAATTTATCAATAAGAGCTTCTCCTCGTTCAATATTGATATCCTCGGAGAGCCATACATCTTTTTCCAAGGACAGTTCCCTGCCGCTTTTGAGCTTAAATATTACTCCTCTTGTCAGCATGACATCATATATTTGGATGGCATTTTTATACAGCCTCTGGTTTTCGTTCATCACATCTATGCCTGTAATTTTTTCCGAAACAGGGATCTGGATCATTTTTTCACCTGTATATGACCTTATGGCTTCCTCCCCGACTGGAAACGCCTTGAATACACCTACTTCCTCATTTCTGCCGTAGTAGTCGAGAACTTCTGCAAAATTTGTAAATGCAAGCCATTTGCCGGATATTCTGATCCCTGCTGTACCGTAAACGGAATTTGAAAAAAGGAATGGGTCGCAGCGGAGGCACTCAAGCTCGGCTCCTATGGAGGCTTTCAAAATCTCAAGCGTTTTGTGGTCAAACCTTATATCTGTTTTTTTCATTCGGACGCCTCCTTTTCAAAGTGTATCTTTTGTGTCTTTATATTACCTGTATGGTTACTCCTTTTGATATTTATATCAACAACAGGCGTACCGTCCGAATGAGAAACTTCCCTCATTGTTATGACTGTTCCGTCTGCCATTCTTGTAATACGTTTATTGGTGTCAGTGATTTTTTCGATTCCGCCCAAAGCGATTTTATCATAAAAATCCATAGCTGTTTTTATATTGTCAACGGAGCTGATTATACGAGTATTGCTGCCGCCGTGAATGCTGTTTTTTCCAAAAAAACCATTGTTGAAATTGTATTTTTGGGAAACAATTATTAAATTCTGACCTATACTTCGGAAATAGCTCGTCCCGCCTTTATATCCTGTTCCCATATTACTCACCGCCTTTTTTTCGATGAGTGCGTTCAAACCAGCTTGCATATCTGTGGAAATTTGTGTATTTTGAATATTCTCCGAATATGATGTCAGGCATAAATCCGTGAACCAAAATATCATGAGGAGTAAGACGGCTGAGCATTTGGTATAATCCTTTGCTAAACATTTCTTTTTTCTCGCCGGTATTGATACAGCCGTGCGTACTGACGGAAACGATCCCGTTTGAGGGTATTCCGAGAAAACAGTAGTCAAAGCTGCTTTCATCGCTCCAGCGCACATTAGGTATCACGGGTATTCCGTTTTTTTGCAGATAAAAACCTACAGCTCTGTTCATGTATGTATTTGTTTGCTGCAAGCAGGGAGCTTGATTGATAAGCATGGAGCAATCGGGAGTGATAACACCGTCAAATTCCTTCAGAAGATCAATGTATTTTGTTGTTGCGGTCAAAACTCTCGAAAATTCCTTGTCGTGCATATAAAAATGTACGTACTTTCTTTTGTCGGGAGAACGCTTAGCTTTTTCAAATGGTATAATATCCTTGGGAACATGAGTGTTATGCAGATCCATGAGCATAGGTATCCCCGGCGATCCGACAAGACAGGCATCTTTAGTCAAATATGCCTGAAAGCCGTCGTCTAAAATTGTTTTTTTCATTGAACCAACCTTTCGATACAAAAATTTTTTTCTTATAATTTGTATATTCCGCCAATAGACAAAGAAAGGTTAGTCATGCTATAATTATTTTAATGTAATTGTATTACAGCATAACTGATAACGCATTAGCACAGTGCCGGTAACACTTTGTTAGTGCGTTTTCTTTGTCTTGCTTTCTGCAAGCAATAGAACCACCTCTTTTTTTATTTTCTGATATACAGTATATACTATTTTTCTCCGGATATCAACATCAAATTTTAACAAGATTTTATTGTTTTTTATAGTTATAAATAACAATAAAATTGATTTTTTTCCCGATTTACTGCGGTTATTCAAGATTATGAAACAACAACAACAATAATTTTTTTGACAATAACCGCGTCAAGATATTGTTATGTGCTGCAATGTAATGCTTATAAAAATTATAGACATAGAATTGATACGTTTTTCAACATACGGATAAATTTTGTTGAAAGAGGGAAATATTCTCACCCGAAAAAAGAAACGGTACGGAAATCTAAGTAATGCTGCTGATCGTTTCACAGCATTGAAAACCCCGCCTTTCCCTAAATATCCAGAAAAGACGGGGTAATTTTTGCTGTTTAACGACTGCGTAACTGTTGGAAAGGTCTTCGTCAAACAACGGCTGTCACACCTGGCTGTTGTTGTCAAGGAAGTCCATTACATCGTCGACATAGGTGAATGCAAGGGCGGTGCAGGTGTCTGCGCAGCCGTAGTAGATGCATATTCTGCCGGTGTCGGCGTCAACAAGGTTTGCGCAGGGGAACGTTACGGCGTCGGTATCGCCGATAAGCTCGTAATCGGTCTGAGGACTGATAAGGTAAGACGCGCCCCTCTTGAGTACCTTCCAAGGCTCGTCCTTGTCAAGGAGAGCTGCGGAGTAGCTGTATACATAACCGTTGCAGGAGGTCAGAACGCCGTGATAGAATATGAGCCAGCCTCTGTCTGTTTCGATGGGAATGGGACCTGCGCCCATTTTGGTAGCTTCCCAGCCTTTGGAAGGACCCATAACGTGTCTGTGCTCGCCCCAGTAGGTAAGGTCGGGCGACTGGCTGATGAACATATCTCCGAAAGGAGTATGACCGCTGTCGGAAGGACGGCTCATCATCATATACTTGCCGTTTATCTTGCGGGGGAACATTACGCCGTTCCTGTTGAAAGGCAGGTATGCGTTTTCAAGCTGTGTGAAGGTCTTGAAGTCGTAGGTGTAGGCAATGCCGATAGTAGGCTTCCAGCCGTAGGCGTTGCACCAGGTAACGATGTACTTGTCCTCCAGCTTGCACACTCTGGGGTCGTAGCCGTATTGCCATTGACCTACTTCGGGAATGTCGCACTGAAAATGTATCCTCTCCTCGGAGATATCCCAGTTGATACCGTCCTTGGAAAAGCCTACGTGAAGCTCCATGTTGCGCTCTCTGTCGTCAACACGGAACACGCCGGCGAATTTGTAATCGCCGTTCTCAAAGGGAACAACGGAGCTGTTGAAAATAGAGTTGGACGGCTCTCTGTAGCCGTTTGCTTTCTTGACCATGATCTGGTCGCGCTTGATGATAGGATTTGCGTTGTAACGCCATACGACGTCTCTGCAGCCCTCCGGCTTGTCCATCCAGGGGATATTCGGCATAGATACGCCGTTTACGATCTTTGTTTTCATTGGTAAAACCGCCTTTCAAGATATTGAAATAATAATGATTTGCGCACCTTAGTTTCGTGGCGTCACATAAGGCATATTTTTCAAAACATACCTTTATTTAACTATACCAAAAAAAAACCGTTTTGTCAATGATGTTAAATTACACATTATATTTTATGTTAATTTGTCACTTTGCACAAATCCTGACATAATGCTTTTATTGAAACGATTTCAATGTTAGTTTGCTTAAAATGTAAACGATTATTAAGGGAAATTATTGGTTTGCCGCGTCGACGATTTCAATAATGTTTTCGGAAAGTTCATAAATTGCGGCGGTTTGGGTATACCGGTCAGATCGGCTTTTGAAATTTGCAAATTTTCAAAGTGCTGTAATTTTAATAAGAACCGCGTTTTATTATCCGAAAGTTCAAATGCTGCCGATTTGAATTTAGATGAATTGCCGATTGACCCGACTGCGTTTTTGCGGTATAATTATTAAGAAAATACACCATGGAGGTAAATAGTATGAAAAAAACGCTGAAGAATTTTCTTGCGGTCATCACCGCCGCAGTTATGGCGCTTGCTTTTTGCGGAGCGGCGTCGGACGGCAATGAAAAAAAGCTGAGGCAAATGACGCCTGTCGAATATGTTGCCGCCATGGGAAGGGGGATCAATCTGGGAAACAGCCTTGACGCAAGCGGCGACTGGATCGTCAAGTGGGGCGACGGAACTCCGGAGGCATGGGAAACGGCTTGGGGCAATCCCGTTACTACCGAAGAAATGATAAAGTATTTCCATGACGAGGGGTTTGAAACCATCAGGATACCCGTGACCTGGGACGAACACATCGGGGAGGCTCCAGCCTACACCGTCGACAAGGAATGGATGGACAGGGTGGAAGAGGTCGTCGACTGGGCGCTTGACGACGGAATGTTCGTTATACTCAACGCTCATCACGATGAAACTTGGATAGCAAATGCCGCAGAGGATTACAAAAGTACGGCAAAGCGCTATGAGGCGCTTTGGAAGCAAATATGCTTACGGTTTAAGGATAAAAGCTACCGTCTTGTTTTTGAGTCCAATAATGAAGTGGCTTTCAGCATTGGCGACAAGGAGGGCAGCGAGCTTTTATACAAGCTCAACGATCTGTTTATCAAAACGGTGCGCTCGAGCGGAAGCAAGAATTACGACAGAATGCTGCTTCTTGCGGGGTACTGCACAAATATTGATCTTACTGCGAAATATTTTCCCGACAAGCTGAGCGATAAACGCTATGCGGTATCGGTTCATCAATACGGTCCCACCGTTTTTACCATTGCCGAGCCCGGCTGTTCCTGGGGATTTAGAGATACGTGGGGAACGGAAAATGATTACAGCGTAATGGAGGCTGAATTTGAGCTTTTGAAAAAGAAATTTATTGACAGGGGCGTTCCCGTTATTATCGGCGAATACGGTGCAGGTACGGTCGGCAAGGAGCAGGAAAGCCGTGAGAAATATATCCGGGCAGTGACGGAATATTCCCTTGAAAACGGCATATGTCCGATTTTATGGGACGCGGGAGGAACGATCGACAGGGAAAAGCTGGAGTGGAGAATTCCCGCGGAAAAGACAGCTATAATGGACTGCGGCTCCTCCGCGGTACAGCGAAAGCCTTAAGGCAATTTCATTCTTTGATACAAGAAAAAAGACTGCGGACGCAGTCTTTTTCGCATATTGATTCTGAAAATTCCTGCCTGTCAGTGGCACGCCTCGCATTCGGGAATATCGCCCACTATCGGTTTGGGATCAATGCCCTTTTTCTTGTAATAATCGGCGATCGCGCTTTTCATTGCCTGCTCCGCAAGCACCGAGCAGTGCAGCTTTGCGGGAGGCAGTCCCTCCAGAGCTTCAACTACTGCCTTGTTGGTGAGCTTTAATGCGTCGTCGATTGATTTGCCCTTTATCATCTCGGTAGCTATTGACGATGTTGCCACTGCGGCGCCGCAGCCGAAGGTCTTGAACTTTACATCGGTAATGGTGTTGTTATCCACCTTGATATACATTTTCATAATGTCGCCGCATTTGGCGTTGCCTACCTCGCCTATGCCGTCGGCGTCCTCTATCTCGCCCACATTGCGGGGATTGGCAAAGTGATCCATTACCTTTTCACTGTACAGCATCATAACAAATATCATCCTTTCGTTTGTTTTATTACTGCGGCAAAACAATAAATTATCCCGAAGCGGATAAGAGCGGAGGGCAGGTATGATATCAAGCCTCGGGCTTGAAGCTTCTTGCATCTTTTCCCGAACTGCGGCGTTAATTTTATGTTTTGCTCCGATTGTATGTTTTGCCTTGATTTATAAGCCGCTTACATATTCAAGCAGATGCTCCGTGCCGGGTCTGCCGTTTTTGATATCCTCCCACAGGGGCGACATTCCCCTGATACGCTCCACTACGTTTACCACCGTTTTGATGATATAATCCGCGTCCTCTTCGGTCAGCGGGTCGGCTATGGACAGCCGCAAAGAGCCGTGAGCTACTTCGTGGGGCAGACCGAGCGACAAAAGAACGTGAGAGGGATCGAGAGATCCGCTGGTGCAGGCTGATCCGCTGGAGGCGCATATGCCGTTCATATCCAGCAGCAACAGCAGAGATTCTCCCTCAACTCCCAGAAAGGATATGTTTATATTGCCCGCAAGGCGTTTTTCGCGGCTGCCGTTAAGACGTGCGGCGGGGACTTGGGACAGTATCCCGTCTATGATACGGTCGCGCAGTCTGCTTATTCGCTCCCGTTTGCCCTGTATGTCCGCCGTTGCTTCCTCGACCGCTTTGGCAAGTCCGACTATTGCGGGGACGTTTTCCGTGCCTGCCCGTCTGCCCTTTTCCTGCGCTCCTCCGTGAATAAGATTGGGAAGAGCGACGCCTGTTCTGACGTAAAGGAAGCCTATGCCTTTCTGGGCGTGGATCTTATGCCCCGACATACTCATCATATCAATGCCCTGTTCCTTAACGTTTATGGGAACATTGCCTATAGCCTGTACTGCGTCGGTGTGGAACAGCACGCCTTTTTCACGGCAGACCTGCGCTATTTCCGGTATCGGCAAAACAGTGCCTATCTCGTTGTTTGCATACATTACCGTTACAAGGGCGGTATCGTCCCTTACGGCGTTTTTCACCTGCTCCGCCGTTACAAGTCCTTCTCTTCCTACGGGGAGATAAGTCACCTCGAAGCCCTGCTTTTCAAGCGTCTTGCAGGTATGAAGCACGGCGTGATGCTCAAATGCGGTGGTCACAATATGCTTTTTACCCTTTTCCGCAAGCCGCAGGGCGGTTTCGGTGATCGCCCAGTTATCCGCCTCGGAGCCTCCGGAGGTGAAATATATTTCCTTGGGATTGCAGCCGAAAGCGCCGGCAATGCGCTCTCTGGCGTTCTCTACCGCATGACCTGCGTTTCTGCCCAGCTTATATATGCTTGACGGATTTCCGTACTGTTCCGTGAAATAGGGCGTCATTTCCCTGAGCACGCTTTCCGAAACGGCGGTGGTCGCCGAATTATCGGCGTATATAAAACGCTCTGCCATATCATTTATCATTCCTTTCGCATTCAAAGCTGATATTAATATTATAATTCAACATATGTAATATGCGCATATAAAAATTTTCCTTGATTTTTATTATATACCAATTCGGTGTGAATTACAAGCGTATTTGAAAAAATTTATCGTTTTGCACATATTTGAAAGGAATTTTGACGGCTTCGCAGGATAACCCATCTAAAAAGTAGGAATTAAGCGGCGGTAAAAAATATGCGTTTATCCCTTGCTTTCCGCCGCTTTATCTCTTTCCGTGACCGCAAGCTCGTCGCAGCGTTCGTTTTCCGTATGCCCCGCGTGACCCTTTACCCAGCGCAGCTCCACCCGATGTATTTCCAGAAGCTCAAGAGCTTTTTCCCACAGGTCGGAGTTGAGGGCGGGTTTTTTGTCCGCTTTTTTCCAGCCGTTTTTCTTCCATGAAGCAGCCCACCCCTTGGAAATACTGTCGCAGACGTACTTGCTGTCGGTGGTGAGTATCACGTGACAGGGGCGTTTCAGCGCGGATAATGCCATTATCACGGCGGTAAGCTCCATGCGGTTGTTGGTGGTCTGTTTTTCTCCTCCCGAAAGCTCCTTGGTATGCTTTCCCATTCGCAGGATAGCTCCCCAGCCGCCCGGACCCGGATTTCCGGAGCAGGCTCCGTCGGTGAATATTTCTACTGTTTCCATAACGGTTTTTCCTTTCCTGCCGGAGGCAAGAGCAAAAGTACGGGATCATCGCCTTGCCCTGTGCTTTTCGCAGCTCCTTTATTATTCGTACAAGCTGTCTTTGCATTCGTACATTTCGTTATATATACCGTATATCCGCGGGTGAGTCTTTTTTATCCTTGCGGGGCGCATCTGCATATCCACAAAGCAGTGAGCGGTCACTCCCTCGGCGCGTACCGTTCCCTGTCCGTCGTATACCTCGTAGGTTACGGAAAATCTCGCTCCGCCGAAATCGGGGATATACGCTTTGATAAAAAATACCTCTCCGAATCTGAACGGCAGCTTGTATCTGCACTCCGCCGACAGCACGGGGGTCATAAGGCCCTGCTCCTCCACCGTTTCAAAGGGAAGTCCCGCCTGCTCTATCAGATCCACTCTCGCCTCCTCGAACCAGCGGATATAGTTTGAGTGGTGGACTATTCCCATTTTGTCGGTTTCATAATAATATACCCGTCTTGTGTAGGGTTTAAGTTTCATTGCCTGTGACTTCCTTTCGGTATCTTATGACCTTAGTCCCATCGGGAAAGGCGTTTTCCTCTGTTTCCGCCGATTCGGGGACGGTCACGGAGCTTAGCGATGTGCAGTTCTCAAAGGCTTTCTCTTCTATTACCTCAACGGTCGAGGGTACGGTCACGCTTTTCAGGGCGGTGCAGTCCTTGAAAGCGCTATAGCCTATCCTCTTTACTCCCTCGGGGATAACTATTTCTTCAAGAGAGCCGCACCCTTCAAACATATGAGCCGATATATCCGCAGCGCTTTCAAGGGTCACATCTGTAAGCTGACCGCAGCCCACAAACAGATATCTGCCTATGTTTTCCGCCGTTTGGGGAACGGTTATCCTTTTCAGCGATCTTGGGCACAAGCCTGTTACGAATAATGAGGGAGTGTAGCTTTCAAGGGCCTTGACCGATGAGGGGAATATTACCTCCTCCGCGTTAGGGGCGAAATATACGGTTTCGTACGACAAACGGTCAAGCACGGTAAAAGCTGCCGCGCCGACCCGTTCTACCCCCTCGGGGATATGTATCACCGTTTTTTCGCTGTTTACACGGTAGAGGAATTTTCCGTTTATTATCTCAAATTCATCATCGAGGAAATTTTCGTCGAAGGGTGAGCCGTAAAATGCCGACGCACCTATATAGGTCAGGTTTTCGCTGAGATAAAGCTCCTTTACGGCGGTGTTTGCAAATGCCCCGCCGCCTATTTTTTCAAGACCCTCGGGCAATGCGGCGTCGGACAGGCTTTCGCAGCACTCAAAGGCGCTTTCGTCTATGACCTTGACTGTTTCGGGGATATTTATTTTCCGCAGACTGCGGCAGTTTTTGAATACACCTTCGTTTATTTCTTCAAGACCCTCCGGCAGTTTTACTTTTTCCAGTTTTTCACAGCTTAAAAATGCGCTGCTGCCTATGGTTTTACGCTGTCGGGGATAACAGCGCTTTTTATATCGGCGTCCCAAAACGCGCCTCTGCCTATATATTCAAGAGAATCGGGGAAATTTATGTATGAAAGATTAAATAAAAGCGCAAATGCGTCGTCGCCTATTATTTTAAAGCTGTCGGGAAGCGTTACTGCGCGGATAATGCATTGTTCCTCAAAGCTGCGCTTGCCCATCAGACTTTTTCTGCTGCCGTCTGCATAGCCGACGGCGGTCACTGTCCTGCCCTCTTTTTTTTCGGGTATCTTTACATATGGGCGGGAGCCTGCGTAGAATGTTACGGTGACTGTGCCGTCCTCGTTTATATCGTAATTAAAGGACGATTCGGGAGAGGGAAGAATAATGAACCGTATTATCAGAAAGAGCAGGACGGCGGCTGTTATCAGCCACGGTACGGCCATGCGTTTTTTCATATGTTTTCCCCCTTTTTACGGATAGCTGAAAATCAAAGCCTGTCTTTACAGGTATACACACGCACAGGCTGTAAGGACAGGCTCCGGATATTTGTCATGAGTTTTTGGGTGTATCTTCTTTTTCGTTCGGTTTGGGTTTATACTGTTCTTCCCCCGACGCTATAAACAGCATAAAATCGTTGATAGCTTTTTCACTCCAGCCGGCAGAACGAAGTCCGAGAATAAGCCGTGCGGTTTCCTGCATATTCATAACATCACCTCTTAAATATTTTTTATTATTATATCATGTGTTTATAATTTTGTCAAGCAAGATACAAAAGCCGTATAAACACCGTATAATAATTTTAAGGTAGCTGCCGCAAAAAGCATTGCAGCAGCTACCTTAAATTTTATCTTGCTTTTTCCGCATTCTCACCGATTATCTTGTTTATCACATCGTCCAGAGGGGAAGCTCCCAGATCTCCGTCCTTTCTCGACCGCAGGGAAACCGTATTTTCCTCGACTTCCTTATCCCCCACTATGAAGAAATAAGGTATCTTTTCAAGCTGCGCCTGTCTTATCTTATAGCCTATCTTTTCGTTGCGGTTGTCTACCGTTACCCTAATACCCATATTTTCAAGCCGTTTTGCGATCCCCTCGCCGTATTCCTTTGCTCTGTCCGTTACGGGGAGGATCCTTATCTGCTCCGGCGACAGCCACAAGGGCAGCGCGCCCGCGTATTTCTCCAGCATATACGCAAGAGTTCTCTCGTAGCAGCCGAGGCTTGTGCGGTGGATAATATAGGGGTTTTTCTTCGTACCGTCCACGTCCACATATTCCATGCCGAATTTTTCCGCAAGGAGCATATCTATCTGAATGGTTACGAGAGTATCCTCCTTGCCGAACACGTTTTTATACTGGATATCCAGCTTGGGACCGTAGAACGCCGCCTCGTCTATTCCTATGCTGTATTCAAGTCCCAGACCGTCGAGTATGGTTTTCATTGCCTGCTGTGCCGTTTCCCACTGTTCCGCCGTACCCTCGTACTTGTTTTTGGGATTGGCGGGATCCCACTGGGAAAATCTGAATGTGCAGTCCTCTAAAAGTCCCACCGTATCGAGGCAGTACTTTGCAAGCTCCAGACACTGCTTGAACTCCTCCTCAAGCTGCTCGGGGCGCAGTATATAGTGTCCCTCGGAAATGGTGAACTGCCTTACTCTGATAAGTCCGTGCATTTCTCCGCTGTCCTCGTTTCTGAACAGCGTGGAGGTTTCCGTAAGGCGCATGGGCAGATCCCTGTAGCTTCTCTGACGGTTTAGGAACACCTGATACTGGAAAGGACAGGTCATAGGTCTGAGGGCGAAGCATTCCTTTTCCTCGTCCGCGGGATCGCCCAAAATGAACATTCCGTCAAGATAATGATCCCAGTGACCGGAGATCTTATAAAGTTCTCTTTTTGCCATATAAGGAGTCTTTGTAAGCATACATCCTCTGCTTGCTTCCACGTCCTCCACCCATCTCTGCATTATCTGAATGACCTTTGCGCCTTTCGGCAGTATTACGGGCAGACCCTGACCGATATAGTCGACGGTCGTGAAATATTCCAGTTCCCTGCCTATCTTGTTATGATCTCTCGATCTTGCTTCTTCAACGCGCTTTAAGTATTCCTCCAGCTCGCTTGCCTTGGGGAACGCCGTGCCGTAAACACGGCAGAGCTGCTTGCCTTTTGAGTCGCCCCTCCAGTATGCGCCCGTGCAGTTGGTCAGCTTGAACGCCTTGACGGGAGCGGTGGAAGCAAGATGAGGACCTGCGCACAGATCGATGAAATCTCCCTGCTTATAGAAGCTGATATTTTCGCCCTTATCGCTGTGTTCCCTGCAAAGCTCGACCTTATACGGCTCGTTCATTTCGGCGAGCTTGGCGGCCGCCTCTTCGGGAGCAAGCTCAAAGCGTGTAAGCTCTATTCCCTCCTTGACTATCTTTTTCATCTCCGCCTCGAAAGCGGCGATGTCCTCGGGGGTAAACGGCTTTTCGGTATCGAAATCATAGTAAAATCCGTTGTCTATAGCCGGACCTATCGCCAGCTTGACGTTTGGGTAAATTCTTTTTACCGCCTGGGCGAGGATATGAGAGGCTGTATGCCAAAACGTCTTTTTGCCCTCCTCCGTATCAAATGTACAGACCTCGAAGGTGCAGTCCTCGGTAACAGGCGTGCGCAGGTCGCACACCGCGCCGTTTATTTTTACGCAGCAGGCGGCTTTATACAGTCCCATGCCTATTCCCTTGACGATCTCCGCCGCCTGTACGCCGTTTTCGGCTTCTCTTACGGAGCCGTCCTTTAACGTTAGCTTTATCATAATGATACTCTCCTTTTTTGATTTTTAAGGCTGCAAAACCGCTGATTTTTTTCGCTGTCCTTCGGAGCTGCCGTTCCTCTTACCGTTTGCCTCTGACGATCTTTGTTATCAGCGTTTCAAACAGCTTGCTCAGCAGTATTATTACCGCAGTCCATGCAAACAGATCCGCAGTTTCAAGGTAAATTTTCGACCGAAACAGCATATCTCCCAAAGTATTGTCCGGCTGACCTATGACCTCCGCCGCCGCCCCGCTCTTGAACGCAAGTCCCGACGCCGCCGAGCAGGCGCTTGTCAGGAACGGCATTACCGAGGGCATATAAAGATACCGTATTTTTTTATAAGGACTGAGTCCGAACACGTCCGCCATTTCCTTGAGCTTCGTATCGGCGTTTGCCGCCCCCTCCGTCACCGCCCCGTATATTACCGGCATTACTATCAGAAATGAGATGAATATTGACAGATCTCTGCTTTTCATCCAGAACAGCGCGAATATTATAAAGGAAGCGACGGGTATCGACCTGGCGGCGGTCATAAACGGGGATATCACCGCCCGAGCCGCCTTAAAGCGAAACGAGAGCGTTCCCGTCAGTATGCCCGCCGCAAGTCCCGAAAGAAAGCCAAGACCTATCCGCAGGAAAGAATTTGCGCAGGTGCGGTAAAAGGACGCGGTCCGCATAAGCTCGAGCAGCCGTTTTGCGGCTGCTGCCGGCGTTACCAGAATGACCTTTTTATTTATTATCATTGCCGCCGCCTGCCATATTATCAGCCAGAACAGCACTCCTGCGAGATTTTTGAGGAAATTTTTTCCGGCGTCCCTTTTACTGCGGTTCATCGGTATAGACAAAGGCGCTGTCCTCGGGTACGCTGCCGCCTACGGAAGAGGGATCCGCGTCAAACAGCACCTGCCAGTAGCCTCTTACCGCCTCCGCCATGCTGCTGTTGCGCAGCAGGGTGATGTTGCAGTAGGGCAGCGCTTTTTTAGCAACGGGTTCGGGGACTATATCATATCCGCCGATAAGAGCTGCGGCTTCGTCGGTATTTTCATTGACAAAATCCACCGACGCTTGATATTCGTCCATAAATACCGTGAATGCGTCGGGATTTTCCTCGATACTGCTCCACTGTGCGACGGTAACGCCGGTTATCATGGGAGTATCGCTTACCTTGTCCCATTCCTCGGTGAGGTCAAGGGCGATCTTTATGCTGTCGTTCTGGGTCTGCGCTACCGTTACATATGGCTGAGGCAGTACGGCTATGGCGTTTTCCGACTCCGCCATTACGGCGGCGCACTCGCTTGCCTCGGTCTTGTATTCTATTGTAACGTCCGTCTGAGGTTCCAGACCGTTTTGGCGGAGTATGTAGTTAAAGGCGTATTCCGGTGTGGTGCCTTTGCCGGTGGAGTAGACGGTCTTGCCTTTAAGGTCGGCTACGGAGCTTATCTCCTCGTTTCCGGATGTTACCACGTAAAGCACTCCCAATGTGTTTACGCCGCACACGCCGATATTTCCCTCGGTCTTTTTATACAGCACTGCCGCAAGATTTGCGGGGATATTGGCTATATCGGTGCTGCCGCTTACCACGCCCGCCACGATCTCGTCCGCTGCGCCGCAGATAGTGACGCTGTACTTATTGAACGTTTCGCCCTTTTCGCTGTCGGACATCATTTTTACCATGCCCATGGTGGTAGGTCCTTTAAGGGAGGCTATTTCGTACTCTGCGGGAGTTTTTTCCGCCTCCGTTTCCACGGAGCTTTCCGTCTGTTCCGAAGCGGCTTCGGTTTCGCTTTCGGTTTCACCGGCTGTATCGGCGTTATCTGCCGCCGAAGTTCCTGCCGTTGTATCTGCGTTTGCGGCGTCGGATCCGCTGTCCGAACCGCAGGCGGTCATGGCTGCCGCCGCTGCCAATGCCATTGCGGCTGCAAGAAGTTTTTTGGTTGCTGTTTTCATTTTACATTATCCTTTCTGTGGACTGTTGGTTTATATTCAAAGCAAATTTTTTGCTGAGAATTTTGCCTGTATATCAGTTCTGTGTTTTGTTTATTGCATCCTGCCTTTTGCTTTCGGCGGCTTCCTGCTCTATGAAATGCCTTGCCGCCCGTCCGCTTCTGCCGCTGCGCCTTAAAGCGTAAGCCTCGGCGCGGGTGAACAGATCCTCGCGGTCGTATTCGATACCGTACTGACCGGCGAGATGCTCAACAATGGTCAGATACGTTTCCTTATCGGGTTTGAGGAAAGTTACCTTTAATCCGAAGCGCTCCGAGAGAGAGGCAAGCTCCTCCCGTGCGTCGGAGGCGTGTATTTCATCGCCCATGCGGTCGGAAAAGCTCTCCCTTACCAAATGACGGCGGTTGCTTGTGGCATATATCACCGCGTTGGATGTCTTGGAAGCCACGGAACCCTCCAGCACCGCCTTCAGCGTGCCGAAATCGTCGTCGTCTGCGGAAAAGGACAGATCGTCTATAAAAATGATGAATTTCAGCGGATTGTCCGCGATCGTTTCCATCACCCGGGGCAGCTCCCGAAGCTGCGATTTTTTCAGCTCGATAAGCCGCAGTCCTTTATCGGCAAACTCGTTTACCACCGCCTTGACTGTGGAGGATTTTCCCGTGCCCGCGTCGCCGTAAAGCAGGCAGTTGGCGGCGGGCGCGCCGTTTATCAGCGCAAGGGTGTTGTCAATGACCTTTTTCCGCTGGTTCTCATAGGCGGGAAGCTGGGACAGCCGCTGAGGGTCGGGGGTGAGAACGGGGGTCATCGCATGATCCTTGAGCATGAAAGCGGTGTATTTGGAGAAAATGCCGTAGCCTTTGGTAAAGAGCTTGTCCATGCGGTCGGAATAGACGCTGACAAAATCGTAGTAAGTATTTTCCCATTCGGGGAGATATCCCATATATCCCATGGCGGTGCGGACGTTGTCCACGGTAAGCATGGACAGTTCCTCAAACAGCCGCAGCTCCTTTTTGGCGGCGGTTTCCATGACCGGAGGGACCGGCTCGCGCCTTGCTTTTCTGAGGAGATAGGGATTTTCGTCCTCCGTGACCGCTTTTATGATATAATCGGAAATGTTTCCGCTGTGCCTGTAGAGGGAATTGACAAATTCACCGCAGGCTCCGGGGGTCTTTTCCCTGAGCATATTAAGCAGCCTGCCCATAGTATTCAGCTTCAGCACATTGCGGAAAACCGCCAATGCCGACAGCCTTACCGCAAGATCGTCAAGCTGATTGGTCATAGACATCATCCTTTCGGTATGGTGGATCATTTTATGGCCCGCTCAAATAAAAAAGCCCCGAAACGCCGATATATCAGCGCTTCGGGGCGGTTTAAGCCGCTGTTCCACCCGTTTTCACCCCAAACGGCGGGATTTGCCGTGAGGGTCTTGTTCTGCTCGGTAACGGGAGCTGCCGCCGTGTATTGGACGGACTCAAAGGGCGGTGTTTGTTTCGCAGCGGCGCTTACGGTCGCAGCCTATGCCGTGAAACGGGTGATATTACCCCGCCAAGCTCTCTGAAAACCGCTTTTATGCAAAACAAATTCCCTTGTCAAAGTTTATGGAAAATATTTTATTTTTCGGACGCGCGGTGCTTCGAACACCGTTTTCTTTTATTATAATACCACCGAAGCGGACACTTGTCAACAGTGTTTTTTCACAGCATTAAATTAAAATTATCCCGTTTTAGTGTTAAATTATATAAATTATATAAAATTCCTTGACAAAGGAGCGAAATTATATTACAATAATAATATGTATGCAGTGTATAAAAAGATATGAACGAGATGTTAAATGTAACGCTCGGTTCTGCTATAAAACTGCTTTTACATTATCGCTTCTATAGGTCGTTTTATTGTGTTATAGAAGATTTTCATATATATCCGCTGCCGTTCGTTTTCGGCGGGCGGCTGCCATGAACTTATTTTACGGCAGCTTTTATGCTGTGAGAATAAAGGAAGCACATAATAAACCTGTGCGTTCCGGATAGTATTCTGCCGCTTTTGTCAGCTTGCAAAATAAGCCGCAGTGTATTTCGGTCTGCGCATTTGCTGTTTCAGACCGCAGGAAAATCTAATATGATGATATTATAATGATATGCCTCCGAAGCGATTAAAAATATTTATTTTGTAATAAAGGAGGTATCGGATATGCTGACAGAAATTTTTGCCGCCCGTGCGGCTGCCGCCATCGTCGCTCAGAGCGGGTCGGGATCGACCGTGCTTTACGTTATTATCGGCGTTGTCGCTGCGGCTGCCGTTGCAGGCTTTGTATGTTTCAGATTGGGTATTTTTTACCGGAAATCCCAAGCCGAATCCACTATAGGATCGGCTGAAAAGGAAGCGGAAAGGATCATAGAAGCCGCTAAGGAAGAAGCCGACAGTAAGAAGAAGATCGCTCTTGTGGAAGCCAAGGACGAGATACACAAGAGCAGAAACGAGCTTGAAAAGGAGATCAAGGAGCGCAGAAACGAGCTTTCCAGGCAGGAAAGACGTATCCAGCAGAAAGAAGAGAACCTTGACAAGAAAAACGACGCACTGGAGAAGAAGGACGAGCAGCTCCAGAAAAAGCTGAAAGCAGCCGATGAAAAGCTGGCGGAAGCCGACAGGATACAGAGGTCCCAGATGGAGATACTGGAGAAGATATCCCAGCTTACCATGGATCAGGCTAAGGAGCAGCTCCTTTCCATGCTTGAAAGCGAGCTTGTACATGAAAAAGCGCTGAAGATACAGCAGTATGAACAGCAGCTTAAGGACACCTGCGAGGAAAAGGCGAGGGATCTTATTTCGCTTGCCATTTCCAAATGCGCCGCGGATCAAGTGGCGGAAACCGCGGTGTCGGTAGTTCCCCTGCCCAACGACGAGATGAAAGGACGCATAATCGGACGTGAGGGCAGAAATATCAGAACTCTCGAAACGCTTACCGGCGTGGAGCTTATCATCGACGATACGCCGGAGGCTATCACTCTTTCCTGCTTTGATCCCGCAAGGCGCGAGGTGGCAAGGATCGCTCTTGAAAAACTCATTTCCGACGGCCGCATCCACCCCGCAAGGATCGAGGAAATGGTGGAAAAGGCTAAGCGCGAGGTAGAGCATAAGATCAAGCAGGAGGGCGAAAGGGCGATACTGGAAACCAACGTTCACGGTATCAACCATGAGCTGGTAAGGCTGATCGGACGGCTGCGCTACAGGACGTCCTACCGTCAGAACGTGCTTAACCACTCTATCGAGGTGGCTCATCTGGCGGGCATTATGGCGTCGGAGCTTGGAGTTGACGCCAACCTTGCAAGGCGCGCGGGACTGCTCCACGATATCGGAAAGGCGCTCAGCTACGAGATAGAGGGTTCTCACGTGCAGATAGGCGTAGACGTCTGCCGCAAGTATAAGGAAAACGCGGAGGTCATTCACGCAATAGAGGCTCACCACGGGGACGTGGAGATAAAGACAGTTACGGCGGCTCTTGTGCAGGCGGCTGACGCTATTTCGGCGGCAAGACCCGGCGCGAGAAACGAGAATTACGAAAATTACATCAAGCGTCTTCAGAAGCTGGAGGAGATATGCACGTCCTATTCGGGGGTTGAGAAATCCTACGCCATACAGGCGGGCAGAGAAGTGCGGATAATGGTTATCCCCGAGCAGATAAACGATGAAAAGATGGCGTTGGTGGCAAGGGAGATCGCCCAGAAGATCGAGAACGAGATGGATTATCCCGGACAGATCAAGGTCCATCTGATAAGGGAGAGCAGAGCGACGGAATATGCCAAATAACGGCGGGACTTAAAGTTCCTGTGCCGGATAAAAAAGACCGCAGCACCTGATTCAAAAGTGCTGCGGTCTTTTCGCTTTCAGTTTTCAAATTGATCCGGTAAATTATCTCTGATAAATTCCGTAAGCTGCTCCGCAGCCTTTCGGTGTGTAGCCGCAGAGGGGTGATAATCGCTGCCGTAGCCGTCCTCTTCGCTTTGGTAATCGAATTTCATAACGAATACCCGTTTATCGCCCGTTTCCTCGGAATATTTTTCCGCCGCCCGTTCAATGCTGCCCAGCAGCTCCGAACCCATTATTCCCATAGTGCAGATGATATCCGCATGAGGATTGCGCTTTCTTACGGTTTTGAGCAGCTCGCGGTAGGCAAGGTAAAATTCGTATTGTCTGTCCCCGTCCTTTCCCGTGTAGCTGTAGTCGTTGGTGCCTATGTTTATAACGACGATATCGCTGCCGCCGCCGAAATCCCAGGGGGTCAGATCGTCATAGCCTCGGCGTAGCTGAAAATTGGCGTCGGCGTATTCGTAAACGTCGCCCAGGAGAAGATAATCCTCCTTTACGCCGACGGTATCGGTGTAGTCTGATATCAGACCCATGCCGCTTATACAGACCATTACAGGCTCGGCGTTCAAGCTTTGAGCGGTAAGATAGCCGTAGGATGCTGCCGCGTTCTGATCTGCGGTATCTACGGGATCTGAAGGAGAATCGGCTTCCATGCCGTAGCCGCAGGTTATGGAATCGCCGATAAACTCTATCTTCAGCGGCTTTTCCTCGGGAGCGGCTATTTTTTGAGCGCTGCAGACAATGCTTTTTATCCCCGTTGAAGCGGTCTGGTTCTCGCTCAGCTTCATAACGGTGATCTCGGCGTTTGTCAGCTTTTCGCCCTCGTACAGGGTATAGCTTTCCTCTCCGTCCGCCAGCTTTATTCTTTTCACAAGCTCGCCGTTTATCAGTACGCCCATCCAGCCCTGCTGACGTTCGGGGTATGCTCCGCCGTTGGACGCCATCACCGCCTCGGCTTTGCCGCCCGTCATTATAAAGCTTACGGAGGAGCAGGTATAGGACAGATAACAAACGCCGTTGTGCATAATGTATCTGCCGCTGATATGACAGGCTTCCGACAATGGGGCGAACTCCACCGTTTCTTCATAACCCGAAAAAAAGTAGGGCGATATCCTGTTTTCGCTGTTCGCCGCCATCGGGTCGATGTCGTGCGCGTATACCGCTTCGCTTTCGCTTACGGAGGCGTTCTCCGAAACGGACGGCGTACTGTCCGAAACGTCCGAAATATTATCGGGGACGGTATCGGAACAGCCTCCGAATATCAGAGCGGCAAGGATCGGCAGGGAAAATATCAGCCTGCGGGCCATGTAAAGTCCCTGCCTGTCAGAACGTGAAAATGCAGATGGCGCACCGTCTGACCGGCGCATTCTCCGCAGTTGGATACTATCCTGAAACCGTCTTTCATTCCCATTTCCTTTGACAGCTTTGCTATTACCTCGAAAATATGAGCCGCCGCCGCCGAATTTTCCGCAGTTATATCTGCGGCTGAGGGGATATGCTCCTTGGGTATCACCAGAAAATGAACCGGAGCTGCGGGGGCGATGTCATAGAACGCATAGCACACATCGTCCTCGTAGACCTTTTTTGAGGGGACTTCTCCCTTGATTATTTTGCAGAAAAGACAATCTTCCATAATAATTACCGCCTTTGCGTTTGATTTTTTATCAGACCTTCTCGGAAACCTCCGAAACGCTGCCTGACTTGTCTTTTTGTATCATGATTCGCCCATCTTCCTTGCAATACAATAAGGAAGCACTGAATAAATACGTTTCTAAGCACTCTCAGTTACGGATTTTCGAGTGCTTGAAACGTAGGCTGCGCCTTTATTCAGCACTTCCTTGAGTATTCCTGCGGAAAATGTGCTTTGCCCGATACAAAAGATCCTGCGTCATTCAGCATTTCTCCGGTTCCCGAGGAGGTCTATTTTATCATGCTCTTAACAATGTCCGCCGCGCTTTCGAGAGCCTTGCCTATAAGGGAAACGTCCCCTGCTCCCGCCATTGCGCTGTCGGGACGTCCGCCGCCCTTGCCCCCTGTGACTGCCGCGACCTCCTTGACTATTTTTCCCGCGTTGGCGCCCGCCGCCACCGCTTCCTTGCCGCATACGCACAGAATGGAAGCGCCGTCCGCTCTCTCGGAAACAAGGACCGCAACGCCGTTCGGGTGCTTGTCCTTGGTATCGTCGCCCATTTTCCGCAGAATATCCGTCGGAACGTCTTTCATTACCGCTGCCGCTACCTGTACGCTGCCTACGGTCACTGCATTTGCCATGATATTTCCCGTCTGGGACTGAGCTATTTTAGCGTTAAGCTCGGATTTTTCTTTTTCAAGGGTCTTTATCTCCGCCGCCGCCGCCGTGCATTTTGCGGGTACGTCTTCGGGTTTTGCGGTCTTAAGAGCCGCCGCCGCCTCGTTTAGCAGACCGCAGTATCTGCTCAGCAGCTTCAGCACGCCCTCTCCCGTTACCGCCTCTATACGCCGTACTCCCGCAGCGACGGAATTTTCCGAGATTATTCTGAAAAGTCCCAGGCGCGAGGTATTGTCGATATGCGTTCCTCCGCAGAATTCCACGGAAACGCCGCCCGCCTTTACCACTCTGACGATATTCCCGTACTTTTCGCCGAAAAGAGCCATCGCGCCCAGCTTGCGCGCTTCTTCTATAGGCATTTCGGTCATGGTGACGGAAAGCGCGTCAAATATATTCTGATTTACAATGCTTTCTATTTCCGCAAGCTGGCTGTGTGTTACCGCCTCGAAGTGGGAAAAGTCGAAACGGCACCTTTCCTCGTCGACATAGGAGCCTGCCTGATGAACATGATCCCCCAGTACTTTACGCAGAGCCGCCTGCAGCAGATGAGCCGCAGTATGATTTCTCATAATGGAGAGCCGTCTGCTCTTATCCACCGACGCGGTAACGGTATCGCCTTTCGATATGCCTCCGTTTTCCGCCGAGCCGAAGTGGAGGAACACTCCTCCGGCGGTCTTTTTCGTATCGGCAACGGCAAAGCAGCTTTCGCCTATCCTTATATATCCCGAATCTCCCACCTGTCCGCCGCTTTCGGCGTAAAAGGGCGTGGCGTTGAGAACTATAACGGCGTCCTCGCCCTCGGAAACGGCGTCGGTTTCGGCGTTGTCCTTGAATATTGCAAGGACATGAGCGGTTTCTTCAAGGGAGGTATATCCCTTAAATTCGGTTTTGGGAAGAGTAAGACCGCTCATAGCGTCCTCGTCCCATGACGAGCCGCCCTTGTTCAGTCTGTCCTCTCTGGAGCGCCGCCGTGTTTCCTCGGCGCATACCCTGAACCCATCCTCGTCAACGGTAAATCCCCGTTCCTCGGCGATCTCCTTGGTAAGATCGAGGGGGAAGCCGTAGGTATCGGACAGCTTGAATACGTCCGCGCCCGCAAGAGTACCGCCCTCTTTTATGCCTGTCAGCATTTTTTCCAGCACCTCAAGACCGGAATCAACGGTTTTGGCGAACGCCTCCTCCTCGCTGCGGATCAGCTTTTTGATATATTCCCGCTTTTCCTCCAGCTCCGGGTAGGCGCATTTGTTTTCGTCGATGACGGTATCCGCTACAGTGTAAAGGAACGGCTCCTTGACGCCCAGCAGTCTGCCGTGGCGCGCGGCTCTTCTCAGCAGTCTGCGGAGAACGTAGCCTCTGCCCGTATTTGAGGCGGTAACGCCGTCCCCTACCATAAATACGGTGCTTCTGATGTGGTCGGTTATAACGCGCAGGGAAATGTCGGTTTTTTCGTTATCCTTGTAATTTACTCCCGCGATCCTGCCGATATGCTTCATTATATTCTGAACGGTATCCACCTCGAAGAGGTTGTCAACGCCCTGGACGGCGCAGGCAAGACGTTCAAGCCCCATACCCGTGTCTATGTTCTTGCTTGCCATTTCCGTGTAATTTCCCTTGCCGTCGCTGTCGAACTGGGAGAATACCAGATTCCATATCTCGATTATCCTGTCGCAGTCGCTTGCCTGTTCAAAGCTCTCGAAAGGACCGTACGCTTCTCCCCTGTCGAAGTGGATCTCCGAGCAGGGTCCGCAGGGCCCGCTGCCGTGTTCCCAGAAATTATCCGCCTTGCCCAGTCTTATTATCCTGTCCATGGGTATGCCTATATCGTTATGCCATATCTGTTCGGCTTCGTCGTCGTTTTCAAATACGGTTATCCACAGTCTGTCGGCGGGGATAGCCAGAACTTCCGTAAGGAACTCCCAGCCCCATGCGATGGCTTCCTTTTTGAAGTAGTCGCCGAAAGAGAAGTTGCCCAGCATTTCGAAATATGTGCCGTGGCGGGCGGTTTTGCCCACGTGCTCTATATCGGGCGTTCTTATGCATTTCTGGCAGGTTGTGACCCTTACGTTCGGAGGCGTTTCCGTTCCGAGAAAGAATTTTTTCAGCGGCGCCATACCGCTGTTGATCAGCAGCAGACTGTTGTCGCCCCGGGGGATAAGATTTGCGCTTGCAAGTCTTGTATGGCCTTTGCTTTCAAAAAAAGCGAGATATTTTTCTCTCAGCTCGTTAAGACCTGTCCATTCCATAAAAAAAGACTCCATTCTGTTATATAATATAAATAATTTTGGCGTGTTTACCGATGTTACAGGATTATTATAGCAGAACGGCAGGGAATTGTCAAGGAAATGGGGGATTTTTTATGCATATCGGCGGTTTGTATGGCGGAGGATATTATTCCTGCGAAGCCGGAGATAATGTTTAAGAAGTTTTTTTCAGCGCTGAAACAAAGGAGGAGCTCGATATTTTACAGCAGATCAACGCACCCGAAATACAAAAGGCTGTCGGGATCGTTCATAAAATAAGCGTTCACAGCAACGTGAGCGCTCATTTTTTTATCCCATAGGTTCCGTATAAGGCGGCATGGTCAAATCAAGGAAAAGAACGGTCAGGACTATCAGTATTGCATACTGCCAGGATCGCCGTTTTCGCGGCGGAGGTTATTTTTCGGCTTGCCGCGTTTTTCGCCGCCGCACTTACGAGCGTTCCCGAAAGCAGAAAGAAAAGCTGCGAGGCTGCCATGACACAAAGAAGTATAAAACCCGCAAAGCCTCCTCCCGCCGACGGTTTGCCGTAATCGGGGATCATCATGTTAAGAGAACGCAGGCTGAACTGCGAATTTGCAAGGTGAATCTGCATGACGGCGGAAAATGGCAGGGATAAAAGCCATTTCAAGGCTGCTGTTTTCGGTGAGCCGCTTATAACGGCGATACAGGAGCAAAGTCCCGTGAAAAGGGGAAAGGTATATAATATGACGTTTGCCGTGGATCCTTCGACGGCAAGGCTAAGAAAATCCAAAAGAAAGAATGACGGTATGAACAGGATCGATATCTGAACGGCGGATAATATAAGACCTCCGGAGCCTGCTTCGGCGGCTTTGGGAACAGTGTTTTCCGGCATAACGGACGCTCCTCTCGATGTTTATAACAGTATTATAGCATGAGCGGAAGAAGCACGTCAATAGGAACGTAAAAATTTTTCGGCAATATGCCGCTTGGGGCAATAATTGCGGAAATGCCGTCCGAACCGCTTTTTTGAACTTTGCCTGTTCGGTATAAGCCTTCCGCGAGGTAAGAGCCGCGTACTTTTTCGTGCAGTATAGTTTCCACAATAAAACAATACGGCAGGCAGAAATTTTTCATCAAAAATATTGTAAAAAAGGTTTGAAATCCGTACTTTTTTGTGGTATAATGGAATTACGGCTATGCCGCGGGAGGACGGACGCGCCTCCGAAATAACGATCGTGATGAGGAAAGGTTCAGATATATGGCTAAAAATAAAGGCAAAAACGACAGATCCGCCGTCAATATTATAGAGGGCATTGTGATCGGGGTGCTTATCCTGCTCATCGCTGTAATGCTTTTTTTATATTTTTCGTTCAGCAAGAAAGGCGCGGCTCCCGAAATATTCGGGTACACGTTCTATCATACCATGGCTAAGAACATGGAAACGGATATACCCGCAAACACGCTTATCTTCGCAAAGAAATCGGAAATAGAGAATATAAAGGCAGGCAGCGTCGTGCTGTGCAGGCTGGGCGAGGATACAATACTTACCCGTGTGGTGGAGCTTAACAACGACGACGGAGAGCTTTCCTACGTGGTCAAGTTCGATACCGCTCCGCCTAACGATACGTTTAAGATACCCCGTGAAAATATCATTGCCAAGGCGGTCACGCAGAGCAGCATTATGGGTTCGGTACTGAGCTTTGCAACGTCTACCTTCGGGATAATGCTGGTGATAATCATACCCAGCTTTGTGATAATAGTGTTCCAGACGGTGCGGATAGTAAACGCCAAGCGCCGTGAGGAGGAAGCGTCCTCGCTGGAGGATCTGGACGAGATAATGATATCCGACGACGACAGGTTTGAGGAAATGTTCGGAGAAGAGCCGGATACACGCCCCGAACCGGAAAGAGTAGTCAGACAGGTCAGGCAGTCAAATCTCAATCCCATTCCGAGAGAGGACGAAAAGCCGAAGGTGCTGAGCGTTGACAAAAACGGAAGAGCCGGTCTTACCGCCGTACCCGACGGCGGCGCTCCCCTGTTTACCTATGAAAGCTACCGCGGCGGCGTGAAGAAGCAGGCGGAGGACGGTTCGCAGGCGCGGCAGGGTCAGACTGTACGGCTTGAAAAGGAAGAACGTGAAGAAGAGGAAACAACGAACAGCGCTTTTATGAGCAACGTTATACCGGAGCCTATTGTTTCGGCGGTTTCGGACGCCGAAAACGCAGGTTCTGCCGCTCAGCCGGCAGAGCAGCAGGGAGAGCGCAGAGCTGTCCATGTGGACAAGGTGATACGCAAGGCTCCCGCTATACCTCCTCAGGCGGCGCTTCCCAGGGAAAAGATAGCTCCTCCTCCCAAGAGAAACAACAGCAGAGCCATCAGCGAGCTTATGAGCATTATCGACGCGGAAGAATCAAAGCTCAAAAAATGATGCTGCCGGACGGTAAAAGAGATATTATTCTTAAGAAATCGACTGTTTATTAACACGGTAACTGTTATTAAGGCAATATCTCGCAGGGAACGGATTACGCCCTTGCGGGGTATTGACTTAAACCGATGATAAAGGAAACGAACGGTATGAAAATAAGGACTGCATTTTTGTGTTTTATGATATGTTTGCTTTGCGGCTGCTCGGACAGTTCGGTCAATTCCGGAGCTGCGGAGGAAAGCGGTTACATATCCGACGAAGCGATCACACTGACCGAACAGCAGATATTGGAAGCCGACGGCAGTGTATGGTACACGGGCACAAGCGATCCCGACGAATATGATACAGTATCCCGTCAAGATGAAATTTCGGAGGAGGAAAACACGGATATTGAAGCTGCGCCGGAAACGGAAGAAAAGGGATCGGAGGACGATCGGGCAAATTATGATGACGAAAATCAAGAAATAAACAGGGACAGCAATGCCGCAAGCATTCCCGAGCTTATTGAGGAATTTAATGACTGGCATGGGCATAACATACCGGCTGAAGATTATGCGCTGTATGATATTGACGGGGATAGTAAGGAAGAACTGCTGATTTTATCGTACGGGGTTATTTTATATGGCTGCGGTGAATTGCACGTATATAGGATCACGGATAACGGTTTTAAATACTGCGGTCATATTGACACACTTTTGCAATGTGAACCGAATGATAACATATACGACCGAGGTACGGATTTTGAAGGATATGAAAAACTTGATATTAAGCAATTCCACTATACCGATGATTTTACCTACAACTGCGTATTTGCTTCTTCTGTGAGGACAGCATTTTATCAAAATAATTACATTAGTGCTGTCGTTTTTGACAGTGACGACATGATTGAAGAAATACCTATTATGATGTGGGGAGTTGGTGTTTCCTTTGATCATTCGGGAGAAGTGCTTACAAAACATAGTTATTTTTACGGCAATGGATATAAAGAGGAAATTTCCGAAGAGGATATCCCAAAATATATGGCGTATCTGTGCTGACAGTATTACGCCGAAAATTTTTCTTGACAAATTCGGGAAAATATGCTATACTGAATAAAAATTTAGGCTTGGGAGATCATGGCTATGTTTTGGAAAACAATGAATTTACAGCTTTCTAAGGGTTCCGCTTTTCCCCTACGAGGGGATAGTGCGCCCTTTTTTAAGAAAAGCCGTTTGAAATTTTCCGAAGCGAGGTCATGCCTCGGCTTTTGACTGCGGCGTCTTAAAATCGAATACGCTCATTCTCTCCTCAAACGGTTTTTGATAAAACGTTAAAGGAGATTTTTTTATGTCAAAGAACAAATTTAATATAAAAAAGCAACTGTCGGGAATGTACGCTTCGTCGGTTCTTGGAAATCTGTCCCTTACGGGGGCGTGGGTAGCCATACTTGCCGCAAGAGGGTACAGTCTGACGGAGATAGGGATCGCGGAAACGGTGTTCCATATCACAAGCATTATTTTAGAGATACCCTCCGGCGCGATGGCGGACGTGTTCGGCAGAAAGAAAATGCTTATTGTAAGCAGTGTTATGAGAATGATCGGAAATATTATTATGATACTTTCTCACGATCTGTTTACGGTGTGCCTGTCCATTGCCTTTCAGGCGATGAGCTATAATTTTTCCTCCGGCACGGACTATGCTCTGGCTTATGATTCGCTGAAAAGCGCCGGCAGGGAGGAAGATTTTGACAGGTACCTTTCCAATCAAATGATAATATACCGCGTTTTTAACGGTATATCAACTCTTTGCGCGGGTTTTGCGCTTTTTATCGGTCACAGGACCGCCTACGCGGCAGACCTGATAACGGGCGCGGTACAGATAGCCGTGCTGTCCTCTCTTACGGAGTTTCGCGGTATGGATACGGACGGAAAGACTCCGCTCGGAAGCCTGATAAAGTGCTTTAAGGAGAGCCTCGGTTTTCTGAAAAAAGAGAAAAAAGCGGTGCGGCTTATGCTGTGCAACTCCCTTGTGGGAGCCGCGGACATTCTGCTGCTGTTCTTTTTGCAGGCTAAGCTGCCCGAAAAGGGCGTGCCGTCATGGGGATTGGGCGCTGTCCTGCTTTTTATGGAGCTGGGAGGAGTTCTGGGGGCGAAGCTGATACTTAAATTCCCGAAGCAAGGCTATAAAAGAGTGTTTGCCGTCACCGCGGCGCTTGCGGCTCTGGGAATAGCGGCGGAGCATTCGCCTTTATGGGCGGCCGTGGCTTTGGGCGGATTTACGGCGGCGGCAGCCGACGACGCTTTGCAGGTGCGGACGAACGCTCTGCTTCAGGATATGTTCCCATCGGAGCAGCGGGCGGCTCTTACCTCGGCGGAATCTTTCGCTTTTTCGGCCGTTATGATAGTTTTATCTCCTCTTGCGGGGTTTGCGTTCACCTATTGGTGATAGCGGGCGCAGTCAGGCGGGGAACGGCGCGGACAGAGAGCTTTCCGTCCGCGCCCTTTGCCCTGCGCGGCTCAGATAAAAAAATTTTTCAAAGGGTATTGCAATTTGAAAAAATATGTGATATAATATATCTTAAATTGGACGCAATCCGATATATAGGTGTGCGGGCCCTGTGCAACAAAACACCGTGAACCATGTCAGGCGGGGAACCGAGCAGCATTAAGCGGTACGTTTCGTGTGCCGCAGCAAGCCTGCACACCTATGTATCGGATTTTTATGTAATGGAGTTGCGGCGATTGAAAAAATCAGACAGATATTCGGGATTCGGGCGTATGTTCGCCGAATCCTCCGCGGTGGCTGCGGCTGTCACCTACGGACTTGGGATAGTTTTTGTTATTTTGGGCGTTTCGGGATACGGAGATATGAGCGATGAGCGGCGGACGGCCTTTGCGGTGTGCGGTATGCTCGTTCTGCTGACAAATAGCTGCGTTCAGGCCGCCTATGCCCTGTCAAGGCAGGGGACGGGTCCGCTTTCCGAATTTGTTACGGCGTACGATACGGTGGTCATCGGAAGCTGCTTTCGGTTCGGCAGCAAAAGAAATATTTTTTACGCGGGTCTGAAAAGCCTGTGGGAGGGCGATCTCAATTCCGCTCTCGATGATTTCAGAGAACTCAAAAGCGCGCCTTTGAGCGACCGCGAGCAGGGCGTTCTGGGATTTTACACAGCCATTTGCTACAACCGCATGGGTTATCCCACAAACGCGGGGATGTCGGCGGCTGTTGCGGTGGAAAAGAAGATAAGGCTTCCCGAATCGCTGCTTATGGCTGCAAGGAGCTTTTCGCTGGCGGCTAATTACAGCGTTGCGGCGGAGTATTACACGCAGCTTTTGCCCATTGCCGAGGAGCATGAGATATTTCCCACCATATACAACGAAATGGGCAGGATGTATCTTTCCGCAAATATGCTGGAGGAAAGCCGCAGGAGCTTCGAGGCTTCTCTCGATAACGGCTACGACCCTGTCACCGCTCAGGGCGGACTTGCCATCGTCAGCCTGCTGGAGGGGAACGAGGATCAGGCGTGCGAGCTGTACAGGCTCGCGCTTATCGCAAGAATACCCGACGTTAACGGCTACAAGGAATACTGCGCTCAGATATGCGCCGCAAACGGATATCCCGAAAATTTTTTCGAGGAGCATCTTAGGCAGCGCTACGCACGCAGAGCGTCAAATTCGGAAAGAGAGTGAGAGGGGTTTATGTATCAGGCGTTATACCGTAAATACAGACCGCTGTCCTTTGACGACGTGATCTCTCAGCCTCATATAACGGAAACTCTGAAAAATCAGATAATCACGGGAAAAACCGCTCACGCCTACCTGTTTACAGGCTCGAGGGGAACGGGAAAGACCACCTGCGCGAGAATATTCGCTAAAGCGGTCAACTGCCTCAACCCCATAAACGGCAATCCCTGCGGGGAGTGCGAGATATGCCGCGACGCGGATAATTCAGCGCTGTCCGACATTATCGAAATAGACGCCGCGTCGAACGGCTCGGTAAACGACGCGCGGGAGCTTAGGGAGGCTGCGGAGTATACCCCCGAACGGTGCGTTTACAAGGTGTATATCATCGACGAGGTTCATATGCTGTCAAAGGACGCGTTCAATGCACTTCTGAAGATAATAGAAGAGCCTCCTCCCCACATAAAGTTTATAATGGCTACCACGGAGCTGCACAAGGTTCTGCCCACCATTCTTTCCCGCTGTCAGCGGTTTGACTTTATGAGGATAAAGACCGAGGACATCGCGCTGCGGCTGGAGGATATTGCAAAAAAGGAAAATATCACACTTGAAAAGGACGCCGCAGAGCTTATCGCAAAGGCCGCCGACGGCGGAATGAGGGACGCTTTGTCTGTTATGGACAGGTGTATCGCATTTTCCGAAACGATAACGGCGGATACGGTTTCCGAAGCCGCCGGCATATCGGGCGGGGATCAGCTCCTTGCCATTGCGGAGGCTGTGGCGGACAGGGACGCCGCCAAGGCGCTGGATATAATCGATAAGCTGTACAGCCGTTCAAAGGATATGCAAAGGCTGTGCGAAGAGCTGTCGGGTCAGATGAGAAACGTTATGATCGCCGTTTCGGCTCCGGACAGGACAAATGTCATAGTATGCATGCCGGGCGAGCTGGATATAATTAAAAGAATAGGCGAAAAAATGGGGCTTGACCGGGTTCTCGGCTGCCTTGACGCTCTTGCGGGGTGCGCCGAACGCATGACCCGTTCTCTGTCGAAACGTACGGATATAGAGATGTGCGTTATCAGAATGTGCAGCGGAAAAGCCTCTTCCGCGGTATCTGCGGAGGCTGCGGAGGAGATACGCAGGCTGAGCGCTAAGATAGCCGCTTTGGAGGACAGGCTGAGAGATATATCGGCCGCGCCGAGGAGCGGGGGAAATCCCCGTTCGTCCAGAGAGCCTGTTATGGATATATCCGCCGCCAAGGGCGGAGAAGAACCGGTATTTATTGAAAAATGGGCGGATATCGCAGAGGCTCTCCCGCCTGCCCTTGTCCCCGTTTTAAGAGGGACTTACGGC
Source organism: Ruminococcus sp. (assembly GCA_023667165.1). Classification (GTDB taxonomy): domain Bacteria; phylum Bacillota; class Clostridia; order Oscillospirales; family Ruminococcaceae; genus Huintestinicola. The sequence continues at coordinate 161,193 of JAMPAO010000001.1, forward strand.
TACGCAAAGGGAAATATACTGCTGATAAACGACCGCAACAAGCTGTCAAAGGCTCTGCTGAACTCAAAGGAAAATGTGGATAAGGTCCTGGGGGCGGTAAGAAGCATTGCGGATATCAGCCTTGCAAAGATACTTGTGGGTTATAACGCCGCACTTGACAGATCCGCTTCGGACGTTCCGCGGCAGACGGACGAGGCTTCGTCCTCCGGAGAGCGTCAGGACGCATTAAAGCTGCTGCTTGATAAGGCGCGGAGCGGAGGAGTGGAGATAGATACCGTATGACAGGCGCACGCTTTTAAATTCCCGCTTCGGGATATTATATATCATTATAAAACAAAGGAGTATTTATTATGAAAGCAAGATTACCTCAGGGAATGGGCGGAGGCGCTCAGAATATGCAGGCCATGATAAAGCAGGCGCAGAAGATGCAGGCTGAGATCACCTCCGTGCAGGAGGAAATTGAAAAGGAAAGCTTTACGGCGACCTCCGGCGGAGGCGCGGTGGAAATATCCATGAACGGAAGAAAGCAGGTGCTGGCTCTTTCCATAAAACCCGAGGCGGTTGACAAGGACGATGTGGAAATGCTTCAGGATCTGCTAATAAGCGCGTTCAACGAGTGCGTCAGCAAGATAGAGGAAACGTCCGAGGAGCGTATGGGCGCGGTTACGGGCGGAGTTTCATTCCCCGGTCTTTTCTGACGATACGACTGTCCGGTTATTTCGGCGGGGCGGACGGTTCTGTCCTGCCACGGATACGGCGAGGCTGCAAAGGAGTGAAAGCATATGTCGAACAGCACGGCTCTGCCCTTGGTCATACTTTCCGAGCAGTTTGCAAAGCTGCCGGGGATAGGCATGAAAACGGCGCAAAGACTGGCTTATTTTGTTATGAGCATGGACGAGGCGGAGGCTAAGGCGTTTGCGGACGCTATTGTCAATGCGCGCAGCACCGTTAAGGAGTGCGGCGTTTGCTGCAACCTTACGGAGGGCGATATCTGTCCGGTATGCGCCGACGATCTGCGGGACGGCAGTACGGTCTGCGTGGTGGAAACACCCAAGGACATCGCCGCTTTTGAACGCACGGGCGAGTATAAGGGCGTTTATCACGTTCTGCACGGACTTATTTCTCCCCTTGACGGAGTAACTCCCGATATGATACGTATAAAACCCCTTTTGGCGCGGGTGAACGGCGGCGGTGTCAAAGAGGTGATAATGGCTACCAATCCCACTGTCGAGGGAGAGGCTACCGCCATGTATGTTTCAAGGCTGTTAAAGCCCTTGGGGGTAAAGGTCACACGGCTGGCGTTCGGGCTGCCTATAGGCGGAACGCTTGAATTTGCCGACGAGGTGACTTTATTCAAGGCGCTGGAGAACCGCAATGAAATTTGATGTGTATTTGTGCACAAAAAAATGTATCATCATTGTGCAGATATACAAAAATATGACGGTGTTCTTGACTTTTGACGGGGCGTGTGGTATTATATTATAGTCGAGTTGTCGGGGTCGTTACCGATCCATAAATATTATGGGATATAGCCAAGCGGTAAGGCAACGGACTTTGACTCCGTCATCGTCGGTTCAAATCCGGCTATCCCAACCACAATGGGGTGTCGCCAAGCGGTAAGGCACTTGACTCTGACTCAAGCACTACCGGGGTTCGAATCCCTGCACCCCAACCAGTAAAAACGCTTATTTTGAAGCTGACCGGCTGTCAAAATAAGCGTTTTTTAATGCGGCGGTACGGGGATGTTTTTGGATTCCGTTTTTGCTGATTGCTTTAGTTTGCGTGGGCTTACGTGCTAAACTCATCTTCAAAGCTAAGACAACCTGCCAAAAAGCAAACCTATAGCATATAAAGGCTAACGTGCAAATTACATTTTCATTGACCGGCATTTTATATACGTATGGTAATATTTTAATAAAATATTACGGTCAAAATAAAAAATTTACTTTTTTTTTCGCAAAACACTTAAGTTTTGGCAGGGTCGTGCCGATATATAGTATAAAGGGATATCTATGCCTCTTCGGAGCGCGGCGTTCCCGCTGAAATATATAAAGATACTGAAGAAAGAAGGGCGGTTATTTTTATGGAAGTTAAGAATTATTTATCTGCTGTGAATGCTTACAGATATTCGGGAGAAATGTCTGCGGACAAAGCTGCCCGCCGCAGGGACAACGGCGGCAGAAAAAGAACGAATACCGATAAGGCGGAGTTTTCGGCTGCCGCAAAGTCCGGCTTTGCGGAGGCTCTGAAGGCTGCGGCTGCAAATTCCGCGGAATCCTCCGCTTCACCCGAAAGGCTGAAGGCTTTGTCGGATAAGATATCCGACGGCAGCTACAGCGTTTCCGCCGAGGACGTTGCGGCGTCTATTCTCGGATTATAAAAAATCACAGGGCGGCGCTTCGGCTGCCGACAATTCCGGAAAGCCGCTTTGCGGTTTACGAAAGGGCTGATGTTCGCAATGGATTACAAAAAACTTATTGCTTTTTTTGACGATTACAACGCTCATTACAAGGGACTGCTCAAATTTGAATATTCCAAGCTGGATATGATAAACAAGGACGAGATAGAGAAGCTGTCATCCTCTCTTTCGACGGAGCAGGCGTTCATTATGAAAGGCAATACCCTTGAGGCTGCCCGCATCAAGCTGATAGGCGGAGAGCAGAAAACCTTTGCGGATATCATCAAAGAGGCTCCCGAGGAATACAGAGCCGTTTTGCAGAAGCAGTACGACGAGCTTTCGGAAACCGTGCTGAAGATAAAGGAGCTCAACGATATTGCCAACGATATCGTTACGGGCAGGCTGCAAAGGATACGCAGCAAGGTCGGGGAGCTTGACACCTACAACGGCAAGGGAAAGGTCACCAAGGAAAGTCCGCTCGGCTCGACTATGCTGAAAAACGCTTAACATAAATTTATAAAACCATACGGAAAGGAAATGATAAAAATGGCATCAAGCTTTTTGGGACTTTATGTGCAGAGGGACGCCATTAATCTTGCGCAGAAGGGTCTGGATATAACCGGTCACAATATTTCAAACATCAATACGGAGGGATATTCGAGGCAGAGGCTCGATCTTTGCTCCGTTGCGAACACAAAGGGCACTCTCGGATATATCACGGGAGTGAAGCTGGCGGGCAAAGGCTCCGAGGCTACGGGAGTTACGCAGATAAGAGATAAGCTGCTTGACACCAAGGTGAGAAAGTACGGCGGAGAGATATGCGACACGGGCGCTAAGACCAATATTCTTGCGGACATCGAGGATATTCTGGACGATTACGAGAACGAAGCAAGCGGTATGGCTACTCTCTTCGGCAACTGGAAAGCCAATATACAGTCCATGTCCTCTACCTCGGCAGACAGGCAGGATCTTGCGAATATATGCAAAAACACCGCTCAGACGGTCATTAACGTGCTTAAAAATTTCGAGGTCAGGATCAACGAAGTGCAGGTAAGCACGGAAAAGGATATTGAAAACACCAACACAAGGATCAACGCCATTCTTTCGCAGATGGGCGATCTGAACAAGCAGATCGAGGATTCATACGTGCAGATGGAGGACGTTTACGCAACTCCTCACGGCGAATATGATTACATTGCGGATAACGATTACGGTCCGCTGGAGCTTAAGGATAAATTCAATCTGCTTTGCGACGAGCTGTCCCAGTATGTGAACATCACCGTTACGGAACAGCCTATGGGTTCGTTCAAGGTGGAAATGGGCAATCAGGTGCTGGTATACAAGGACAAATACGCCAAGACCGATATCAAGTTCGTGGACATTGAGGGCAACGACGACAGCAATAACGCCGCCGACGGTATTGAATACCGCTATGCGGAGCTTTTCGTAAGCTCTATAAACAACTCGAAGGAGTGGATCAAGTGCGAGAGGGAGATAACTTCCTCGCTGGAGGGACTGCCTCCCGTTGACGACGGAACCGAAGCGAAAAATCTCGGGGAGAATATACGCAATCTTAATATCCTTATAAACAAGGGCGAGGTCGAGGAAGCGTATAAGCTGGAGAAAAAGATCATGGAAGCGGCAGGCAAGGCGGGAGTTGAATACAAACCTATATTCAAGAGGAATATAGACGAGTATAACAAAACTGCCGACGCCGATTCTCAGATGAAATATCCGAGCTACGCTATCGAGATTTCTGAGGAAACACAGACCGTTACAAGCGGCTCTATGAAAGGCTTGTTCGATATGTTCAACGGCGAGGGTCTGTACGTGGGCGTGAACTGCGAACACAGAGCGGAAACGGAGTACGGCGGAAACGATCTGGGAAATTCCTATCAGGGTATAAAATATTACCAGGAAACGCTGCGTTCCTTTGCAAAGACCGTTGTCAACGAGTATAACTCCATTTACAATGAATATAATAAGCAGTTTGTGGATACCACAGGCATTGCCGACGAGGATCTGACGGCGGAAAAGATCGAAGAGCTTTTTTACGATCAGTATGCGGTAAAGGGTGATATGACCGCCGAGGCTTTCGCAAAGCTGACGCCGGAAGAAAAAATGGCACTTGTTCCCGAAAAGGATCAAGGCAAGCTGTTCAAGATGTTCGATTTTACCGACGGGGTCGCTTCTATCGGAAATATGAAGATAGCAGATTCCTGGAAAGAAAATCCCCTGCGCTTCGTTCACCCCGAGGGTACGGAGGACGGAGATTATTATTACGACGAGCTGGACAACGGATATCTCAACAAGGTGCTTTCCGTATTCGACAACGCTCACGATTTCGGCAAGGAGCCGCTTAACTATACTTTTGAGGAGTTTATCGCATTTTACGGAAACACTCTTGGCGGTCAGCTTGAGGGCGAGCTTAACACATTTGACGCCGCCAATGTTGTTTACGACAGCGTTTCCGGCAAGCGTGAAGAGGTAATGGGCGTTCAAATGGAAGAAGAAGCGGTAAATATGATGACCTATCAGAAATGGTACAACGCTATTTCAAGAATGATAAACGCTCTTGACGAATGCCTCGACAAGCTCATCAACCAGACGGGCAGAGTAGGTCTTTAATCCATACAGCTATATATAAAGGAGAGAACGTGAAATGAGAGTTACCACAAAGGCGCAGACCGGCAGCTACTTGAAAAACAGCAATTCGCTGCTGTCTGCAATGCTCAGTTCGCAGCAGAAGATACTTTCTCAGAAGAAGTTCAAGAGAGCTTCGGAGGATTCCACGTCCGCGGCTAAGGCGGCTCACGTAAGAAAGGCTCTTGCAAATCTGGACATATACGACGAAAACTGCAAGAATGCAAAGGATCTGTTCTACGCGGCTGAAAAGGTGCTTTACGACGTTGCCAACAAGACATATCTTGACGTGCAGCAGAAGGTCACAGAGGCGCAGGACACCAAAGATCAGACCCAGCTCAACATTCTTGCGCAGGAGATCCAGGAAATGGCGGAGCATATGCTCAAGGATATGAACACCGATTTTGCGGGACGGCAGATGTTCGGTTCCACAAGCAGCGACAAAACGCCCTTTGAGGATTTTTCAAGGGTGGAGATATTCGTACTTGACGATAATGGCGAGTATGTTCCATTTGAGTTTCAAGGGGGAAACGAGCTTGATACCGTTATAGGAAAAGACGGCAAGGCAGAAGATCCGCAGCCTAATTTTTTCAGAATGAGCGAGGACTGCTTTTATGACGAGAACGGAAACAAGGTGGAAAAGGACGATGTTACCGTTGGTCAGAAGCTGTTTGCTAAGGACGGTACGGAATACCCCGTTACTATGGGAGCCGACGGCAAGTTTATAAACACTATTTCCAATGAGGAGTATGAAGAGGTATACACCGATTCTCATAAATATTATGATTCCAAAGGCGTTGTGATAGACGATCTTGACAGCTACGAGGGCGATCTTCTTTTGGATGATGAGGGAAATCCCATATATGACGACGACGGCAAAGCGATCAGAGTGTATTACGACGGTCCGAAAATTGATACTGCCAACTGCTTCAAGATAAACGGATCCTTTGACGCCAGCGGCGCTATAAAGGACAGAGTTATCTGCTACAACGACGTTCCCGTAAGTCTTCAGGGAGAGGATCTGCTGAAGGTGGTAAACGGCGGTAAGATCGTTTGCTACAACGGTGCGGGCAAGGTATCGGAGGTCAAGGAGTTCAAATCGTCTTCCGCCACAAGAGGCGACGCCAACGCGTTCCCCGGTTCCAATCCCATTTATGTGGATATCGGTCTGGGCGTTGATTACTCCACTCCCGCAAAGCTGGACGCCACGGCTCTTAATATGGCTCTCAACGGAGCGCAGATAACCGGCTACGGCACGGATAAGGACGGAGATTCAAAAAATCTCATTCAGCTTTGCTACGACGCAGCTTCCGCTTTGAGAGCGGGCGACAGAGAAGCTGTAAACAGATTTATCGACAAGCTGGACGCTGCCAACACCAAGGTGCTCAACGCTATTACGGATCTGGGAATCAAGCAGAACGACATGGATTTCTACGTTGACAAGAACGAGGTCTACCGCTTGAGCCTTGAGGATAAGCAGAACGATCTGGAGGGTACGGATATCGAAAGAGAGATCACCAACTGGAAAACCATTATGGCAGCGTACAACGCTTCCCTTTCAATGGGTTCAAGCTCGCTGCCGAAGAGCCTGTTCGATTTTATCTGATAACAGGAAGAATTTCCCAAACAAAGGCAAGGAGGAAATTATTTTATGAATCAGCTTCTTAATATTACAAGAGTTCCCATAAATGTTGAGATAAACGTTACAAGAGCAAAGCTGGAGCAGGATTCCAGCGCGCCCATGGTACACATTAACAGAACTCCCGGCGGAATGCAGATAAACGCCGATCCCATCAAGGTGCAGATCGACAACACCGCCGCAAGGGAAAGCCTGGGTTACGGCTTCAAGAACATTGATACCTTTGCAAAGGACGAGGCGGATAAGGGCATGAGAGTCGCTTATCAAGCGGTGGCGTCCATTGTGAACGAGGGCGACGCCTTGGGCAATCTGGAGGCAACTCCCGGGTCTATCGCCGCTTCAAAGGCTTCGAGGACGATTGAAATGGTAATGGATTTTCTGCCTAAAACCGGTCCGGATATAAGCTGGTCGGGAAATACCCTAAGCATAAACTATCAGATGGATAAGCTGGATATGGAATGGGATACGAGTATGCGGCCGAAAATGCAGTTCGTTCCGGGCAGCGTCGAGGTAGTGGTAAACCAACTGCCTAAGCTTGAGATAGAATATGTGGGCGATCCCATCTACTTCCCCGCAAGTGCAAATCCGAATTATGAGGGTTGAGTTTTCTATGAATGAAACAATGGAAAAAATCACGGTAAAGACCAGGGATTTCGATGAGATCCAGGTGTCAAAGAAGGATATTATCACATTTCCCAACGGCATTTTCGCTTTTGAGGAGTACAGGGACTATATCCTGCTGACCCCCCTGGGCGAGGGAAAATTCCCCGTATGGCTGCAAAGCACGGAAAATCCCAATCTTTGCTTTATACTGTTCAATCCTCTTGAATTTTGTCCGGAATACAGGGTAACGGTAGCCGATGAGGACGTTGAGCCGCTGGAAATGGACAGCGACGAGGATTCGAGATTTTACGTTATTTCCGTTATACCCGAAAATTATATGGACGCTACGGTTAATCTGAAAAGTCCCATAATCGTGAACAGCCGGAACAACAAGGCGGTACAGGTCATTGTTGCGGACGATTATCCCATTAAATTTCCCGTGTTTGCCAAAGGAGCGTGACCGTTATGCTGATCATTACCCGAAAAATAGGCGAGGGACTGTGTATCGGCGACGATATCACCATTTCTGTTATGGAATCCGCCAAAGGTAAGGTAAGGCTCGGTATAGAGGCGCCGAAGGACGTTAAGATCGTTAGGGCGGAGCTTTATCAGTCACGTGAATTCAACGTTCAGGCAGCGGTAAATAAAGTGTCTATGGATTTTATGAACAGCTTTTTCGATAAGCCCAATCAGCTTAATGAGATAAAAAATCCTACAGAATAGAAAGGTCATTAAAAGCAGGCTCGTCCTGCGGAAAGGGTGGTTTTTATGTCAACAGTTTCAGAAGTAACAAGAATGGCGGGTCTTATGTCGGGTCTTGACGTGGAGTCCCTTGTAAAGGCGGCAAGCGCAAGCACCAAAAATGCGATAGACTCAAGAAAACAGAAGCTCCAGACTCTCCAGTGGAAGCAGGAGGCTTACAGAGATGTTATTACGGCGCTTTCGGATTTTCAGAGCAAGTACCTTAACATCGAGTCCAAGGATTCTATCCGCGCAAACGCGGTAATGAAAGCCAATAAAGCGGAGTCGTCAAACGACAAGCTGAGCGCGATAGCTACCTCAAGCTCCACACTGGGCAAGTACAGCATTACCTCCGTACAGCAGGCTAAGGCTGCCAAGCTTGAGGGTTCGAGGGCGTCCTCCGGCGGCGTTGTGCTGGATTTCAGCGCGGCTTCGGTTCAAGGGGGCAAGCAGAAAGCAAAGGTCACTCTCGACGGCACGGAGAGGGAGATAACCTTTGACGCCGTAGAGGGCGATTACGAGAAAACTCAGCAGAATTTCCTCAACGCTCTCAACGACAAGTTCAAGAACGTTTCAAGCGCTACGTTCTCTTTCGACGAAAATAACTTCAACAAGCTCGTTATAAACAATGCGGAGGGCGACAAGGTATCTCACATATTCACTGTGGGATATTCCGACAGCGTAGGTCTGAAAAACGACGCGTCCAACTCCATTTCCACAAGCATGACCCTGGGCGGTCTGGACTTTACGCAGAGGCTTGGCAGCGGTCCTTATGAATTTTCCATCAACGGCGTTGATTTCAAGTTCACAAGCGACACTACCGTTAAGGACATGATGAACACCATCAACAAGTCCGAAGCGGGCGTTAAGATGTCTTTCAGCTCACTTTCACAGTCGTTCACACTGGAAACGAGCGCAACGGGCGCGGGTCAGGAGCTGAACATCAAGCAGACCTCCGGCAATCTGATAAATTCTCTGTTCAATATCTCAGCCGACAAGCTGGGCGAGGCTCCCACGCTGGCACAGGGACTTTCCGACAAGACTGTGGATCCTTCCGCTAAGTTTGAGTTTACTGTATCGACAAGCGGACTCGGCGACGGCGACAAGATAAGCATAAACGGACAGGAGCTTGAGGTCGTAGGTCTTGGAAAGCAGGGAGTGACCGAGAAGATCGAAATAAACGGTAAGGAAACTACCGCTATACTTTATCAGGACGCTTCCGGCAAGGACATTTATATGTACAGCAGCAACGGCGAAACTCATTACGCCAAGAAAGACGGCAGCGACTATAAGGACGTTGTTACCGTCAGCGGCGACGAGATATCCGACGAGAACGGGGCTACCGTCGAGGGCAAGACCACAAAGGAATACCTTGACGAGCTGGGTATCACAAAGAAGTACAAGGATTATTCCGACAGCGAGATCGTCAGCGCTCTCAACGACGCATACAAGGCTTCTTTCCCCGAGGGCAAGGGTTCTTTCAGCGCAGGAACGAGCAGCGACGGTACTATGACTGTTACCTTTACTCCCGGCGCAGGCGAAGAGGTCTATGCTTCCGCAGAGGGCAGTGTCACACTCGGCAGCACGGGTATGACAAATGTTGACGGTCAGATATCCAACTACAGCGAAGCTCCTTATCCCTTGGATAAAGAGATCGGCGGAAAGTTCGTATTTATCGCCAACGGCACCGACAGGATCGAGGCAGGTCAGTCGGGAGCAAACGGCAAGACCACTATACAGGATCTTGTTGATACCGGTTACTTTACATATGATGCAGAGAAAGGCGTACTGGCTGTAAACGGAAAGAACAAGCTCCAGGTGGATATTGATACGAATCTTGAAGACACTATGGTCATTATGGATATGTTCGGATCTACCGACCTTATCGGTATGGATCATACAAACGAGCTTAATCTGAGAGGCTCCAACGCTCAGATGACCATAAACGGCGTTACACTTGAAAGCAGCTCTAACACCTTCAACGTTGAGGGTACTTCCTTCAACATTGAAAATATGGACGAATTCACCGAGGAGGATATCGCCAACGGCGACGCAGAGGAGGTAACGGTAAGCGTTACCAAGGACAACAGCAAGCTTAAGGAAACGATCCTTAACTTTATGGACGCTTACAACGAGCTGCTGCAAACCGTTTACGACAAGCTGTACACCTCCCGTCCCAAGAGCAGCGACAACGAATATTACGATCCGCTTACCGAGGATCAAGAGGCTGAGATGGATCAGGACGAGATCGACAAGTGGAACGAAAAGGCAAAAGAGGGTCTGCTTTATCATGACACTACTTTGACTAAGGTATTCACAAAGCTGCGCACAGCCATAAACGCCAACGTTGACGGCTTTACTATCCAGGCTTTGGGTATCGACACGGAGGAATGGTCAAGCGGTTCGTTCGGTAAGCTCAGGCTTATGCAGGACGGCGACGCTACGCTTGACAGCGCTATCGAAAGATACGGCGACGAGATTGCCGCATTCTTTACCGACGCGGAAAAAGGACTGGGCAGCGTTCTCAACGAGGCTGTAAATTCAGCCATCGACAAGAGCATAAGCACGGGCGGCTATCCCAAGGGTACTCTTACAAGCCTTGCGGGTATTGCAAACACCCGTTCGGATAAGAAAAATTATCTGTATTCTCAGATAGAGAATATGCAGACTATCATTGACAAGCTCAAGGAGAAGTATGAAAGCCAGCAGGAAAGACTGTGGAAACAGTATACCTCTCTCGAAACGTACATTCTCCAGATGAACAGCCAGTCTTCCGAGCTGTTCGGCACAACGACCTCAAGCCAGTAATCCCCGGTACCGCGCTCTAGTTAAAGAAACGGTATTATAATATCAAGGGAGGAAAAGAATGAATCCCTACCGGAAATATATGCAGCAGTCGGTCACTACCATGACCCCTGCACAACTGCTGATCGCCCTTTATGACAAGGCGATCACAGAGCTGAACAAGGCGATAATCTTTATTGAGGAAAAGGACATTCCCAAGGCGCACAACTCCATTACGAGGGTAAGCGACATTGTGGACGCTCTCGACGCTCAGCTAAAGGTGAAATACGAGGTTTCCGACAGCCTCGCCTCGCTGTACCAGTACTTCAGAGAACGCCTTGTCGAGGCTAATATTAAAAAGGACGCTGAGATATTAAAGGAGATCATTCCCATGATAACGGAAATAAGGGACGCCTTTTTTGAGATCAGCAAAACCGTAAGATAAAGGAGGCGGCGCAATGGATTCCCGGCTTCTGAAGCTGGTCGACCAAAAGATCGAGCAGCTAAAGCACTATAACGAGATCACTTCACAGATCATTTACGAGGATATTGACGGCGTGGGCGAGCTTATTCAGAAACGGCAGGAGATCGTTACCGCTGTGGACGGTATTTCCATGGAAATGCGCAGTCTGATAAACGATCAGGCGATCGAACGAAAGGACACCATAAACGCTCTCCTTGATTTTCAAGAAATATCGGGACTGACAGGCTCCATGCAGCAGCTTTCGGATAAGATAAACGATCTTAAGGATCTGACCGAGGCGATCAAGAAAAACGACAAGCGCGCTATAGAACGTCTTGAATCCGTAAGGAGCGAGCTTTACGAAGAGCTTACACAATCAGCTAAGGGAAAAAAGGTCATGAACTATATGGGCGCTACTGCGGTTGACATCAACAAGGGCAGCAGGCTCAACAGAGCAAACTGACCCTGTGCTCTCAAATGAGCAGCGAACAGTATTTTAAGGACTGCCGTTTTATGCGGCAGTCCTTTTTTCGGCGGCTGTAATAGGCTTTCAAGCAAAAATCGTTATTATTTTTTAATGTTTCGGGTATATTGACATTGTTTCGGAATAATGATATAATTATTGTAATAATATGAGAGCGGGATTTCCTTATTTTAAGTATAAGGCAATAATTACTGCCGCCTCATGAAAGAGGAGGAACAATATCATGGCTATCAATTTGCAAAAGGGTCAGAAGGTTGACCTTACAAAAACCAATCCGGGTCTTACAAAGATACTTGTCGGTCTGGGCTGGGACATCAAGAGATTTGACGGCGGCAGCGATTTCGATCTGGACGCTTCGGCTTTTCTGCTGGACGCTTCGGGCAAGGCGGCGAGCGATAAGGATTTCGTTTTCTACGGCAATCAGAAGCATCCCAGCGGTTCGGTGGAAAGCACCGGCGATAACAGAACAGGCGCCGGCGAGGGCGACGACGAGGCGATCCTTATTGACCTTGCAAAGGTACCCGCCGAGGTGAGCAAGATCGATTTTACAGTTACCATTTACGACGCGGATAAACGCAATCAGAACTTCGGTCAGGTGGAAAACGCTTATATCCGCATTGTGGACAACACAAGCAACACAGAGCTTATCCGCTACGATCTCAGCGAAGATTTCTCCATTGAAACGGCGGTCATCGCGGGAGAGCTTTACAGAAACAACGGCGAATGGAAATTCAATGCGGTAGGCAGCGGATTTTCGGGCGGTCTGGCGGCGCTTTGCGCTAATTTCGGTCTTGACGCGAGCTGATCCGGAAATTAAACGGCAGGGCTTTCCGCCCTATGTGCGGAAAGCCCTTTTATTAGAGCAAAGACTGCAAAAAAGAGATAAAAGGTATCGGGTCTGCGGTCCGATATGACGTTTGTCTTGCCGCTTTCGTCCGTTCGGGGTAAGTGTATTTTTTGCTGTAAATAATGCTGAGCCAAACAGGACACACAGCGCTCCTGTATAACGATTTCCGATACTTGCATTTATCGGCGGCGGAGTTGATGTTTTATATGGAATTTTTGGAAATATCGTGTCCTGCGGATATTCTTTCGGGCAGGGGAGGATATTTTTTCCGCATTGACAGCTATTGCGGGGAAGTACAGAAGCTTGCGGAGGAATACTGCCGTCTGGCGGATAAATTCGGAGCCGTAATAGAGGGTCGTCTGCCGAACCCCTCGGCGGAGGAAACGGAAGCGTATATACGCGCGTCCGGAGGAGAATTCTCTCTTGACGAGCGTTTTATCGGACAGACGGCGGAAAAGTGGTGTCCCGGGGCGGCAAGGCTCTCCGGACGTATTTACGATGTGCTGTCCCGTCTTGCCCAAAATGGGAAAAACGACAATATACTAAAAAATATTTTCATCAAACTGATGTGCTGGATAAGGAAGCATTTTTCGGCGCAGCTTTCGTTCGGAGAAGGAAAGATCCCGCGCATACTGTGGCAGGGAGAACTGTCGGCACATGAGATCTATTTGGCGGCTGTTCTTGCGGGCGGCGGCTTCGGCGTGCTTTTGCTGGAGCCGGGAGGCGATGAGAATTATAAAAAAACCGATCCCCGAAGCGAGTATTCTTCTTTGCTGACGGTAAAAAACGGATCGGCATTTCCGGTCGGATTTTCACTTTCCGGTATACGTGAAAGGCTGAACGAAAGCACGCAGCTTGCAAGGCTCTCCGAGGCTGATACCGGAACGAAATTCTGTACCAACGCATGGATCAGCGGGGAGATATTCGCGGATATAGCCTCGGATCCCGCCGAAAGGGGGAAGGATCCCGATATCATATATAATTGCTTTGTGCGGATAAACGGCGCGGAAAACAAGCTGACCTACACGGGAGATCTCCATAATGCGTATATGCGGGTAAAGGAAAAAAGAAGGACGCTTGTGCTGGAAAATCTTATACCGCCGCCCTCCAATGAGGAGATATCCAAAATATCACGGGGAAACTACAACAGCATAAGCGGTCTTGCAAGCGATCTTTCAAAAAATATCGTAAGCTCATCCCGCGAGCTTCAGGGAATTATAAGGGCGGCTTTCTGCGCGGTAGTATACGAATATTACGGCAAGGAGCGCAAGCTCAGCCGCGTGATGTCAAGGGCGGTCTATATACTTTGCTGGCTGAAAAGATATCAGCACGAGCTTTTCAGCGGCTGGAAAAAGGGCGGCGTAAGCTGCGTTTTCAGACTGGGCGGCTGCAAGAGCGAAGCGGAGAGTATGTTCCTTAAAATGCTGGCAAGATGTCCGTCGGACGTTATCATACTAAGACCCGATCCGTCGGAGGAAAGCGTTTTGGAGGACAGCCTGCTGTATGAGCGCAATTTTACGGAATCCGTGACGGTAACAAGATTTCCCGCTGAAAATTACGAGGCGAATATCGGTACGGCGGCTTATTACGCAGAACGGGAGCTTGACGAGGTAATGTACTCGGATTCGGGACTGTACCGCAATTATCAGTACAAAAAGGCGGAAACCTCGGCTTTGAGAACGATGTACGAGGAGATACCCATGCTGTGGGATCAGGAGCTGAAATACCGTCCTAATTTTTCGGCGGAAAACGGTACAGTGGTTATCCCCGCGATAATGGCGAAGATATCCGGAGTAAAGGGCGGGGATACGGCAAGGTACTGGAACGAGATAAGGAGCCTTATTACCGAGGACACGGCGGTTTATGCAAATTCGCCTATCGTGACGGAGGAGATCTCCTGCGAATATACGGTGCAGTTTCTGAAAAACGGCAGGCTTTCAAAAAGCGCCGTAAAGGCTCACAGCAATTACAAATACGGACATCTCAAAGAGGAAATGCAGGATCATATACTTGACAAGCTGTCGCTTTTGACGGAAAAAAGGATCGTCAAAAATCAAAACGAGGGCGGATTTGAATATAAAATGCTGGCTGTGGGACTTAATATGGACAGCTCTCTGCTGCGGCTGATACAGAGGTTCGATTTTACAAGGAAAAATCCCAAGATCATCTACATCAACACCACGGAAAATATCATTTCCGCCTCGGATTCGGCATTGCTTGCTTTTTTGAGTCTGCTGGGGTTTGACGTGCTGTTGTATATCCCCACGGGATACCGAAGCGCGGAAAAATATTACAGCGCTCCGGTCATGGAGATACACGAAACGGGGGATTATATGTTCGATATGCAAATACCCGACCTTTCCCGAAGAGCCGAACCGAAAGGCAATAAACAGTCCGTTTTTAAGAGGTTTTTCGGCAAAAAATGACGGTGAAAGCGTTGTTCTTCCGCCGGAGCGGAAGAAACGGACGGATATCCCAAGACCGGATACAGCTTACGGTATTTTGAAAAAAGAATATACTTGCGCAGGGACATTCATGTAATACTGATTTTGATAATCGGTATTACATGAAAAAATGAATATCCGGAGCATTGCGGCAAACGGCGGTATATAGGCGAAAATGTGAATAATCTGTAAAAACTGCGGAAATCCATTGACAAAATTCGCACAAGGTGATATACTATAATAGTCGTTTGAATGAATTAATTTAACATACCTGAAAATGCTCAGGGTGTTCAGGCTGGTGTAGCTCAGTTGGTAGAGCAGCTGATTTGTAATCAGCAGGTCGGGGGTTCGAGTCCGTCCACCAGCTCCATATGGAAGAGTTCCCGAGTGGCCAAAGGGGGCAGACTGTAAATCTGTTGCTTCGGCTTCGGTGGTTCGAATCCACCCTCTTCCACCAGTAAACGTGCCTTGCAGGTGTTTTTATCTGCAAGGCTTTTTTATTAAAACGGATCCGTTAAAAACAGACGGCGTAACAGGGATGGAAAGACCCTGTGTCGAGGCGCGTATAAAGGAAAGGATAATAAATATGATACGAAACGATCTGCGCAATATTGCGATCATTGCTCATGTTGACCACGGAAAGACAACTCTTGTGGACGAAATGCTCAAGCAGGGAGGCGCGTTCAGAGAAAACCAGGAGGTCGAGGACAGGGTAATGGACTCCAACGACATTGAGCGTGAAAGAGGCATTACCATTCTGGCGAAGAATACTTCGGTAAAATACAACGGCGTAAAGATAAACATCATCGACACCCCGGGTCACGCAGATTTCGGCGGAGAGGTGGAGCGCGTGCTGAAAATGGTGGACGGAGTCCTGCTGCTGGTGGACGCCGCGGAGGGACCTATGCCGCAGACGAGATTTGTGCTGTCAAAGGCTCTTGAGCTGGGTCACAGGATAATCATAGTCGTAAACAAGATAGACCGCCCCGACGCACGTCTTGATGAAATAGGCGACGAGGTGCTGGAGCTTCTCCTCGACCTTGACGCAAACGACGATCAGCTTGAAAGTCCCGTTCTCTTCTGCTCGGGAAGAGCGGGTACCTGTTCTCTCAGTCAGTATGAGGAGGGCAGCGATCTGAAGCCTCTTTTTGATACTATTATAGATTATATCCCCGCTCCGGAGGGCGACGAGAACGGTCCTATGCAGATGCTCATATCCTCCATTGATTACAACGATTATGTGGGCAGGACAGGCATAGGCAGGATAGAGCGGGGCTGCGTAAAGGTAAATCAGCAGGTAGTCGTGGGAGATTACCACGAAACAAAGAAGCCTTATAACAGCAAGATAGTGACCGTAAGCCAGATAGAGGGTCTTGGCAGGGTAAACGCCGACGAGGCTAAGGTGGGCGATATTGTATGGATATCGGGAATTGAAAATATCACCATAGGCGATACCTTGTGCGCCGCCGACAGCTACGAGCCGATGCCGTTTGTTAAGATATCCGAGCCTACCGTTGAGATGACGTTTTCGGTAAACGACAGTCCCTTTGCGGGCAAGGAGGGCAAGTTCGTGACCTCCCGTCAGCTTCGGGAAAGGCTTTTCAAGGAGGTGCTCAGGGACGTTTCGCTGAGAGTTTCCGAAACGGAGAATACCGATTCGTTCAGGGTTTGCGGAAGAGGAGAAATGCACCTGTCCATTCTGATAGAAAATATGCGCAGAGAGGGTTACGAGCTTGGAGTTTCCACTCCGAGAGTACTTATGAAGGAGATCGACGGGGTAATGTGTGAGCCTATGGAAAGGCTTGTTATAGACGTTCCCGATGACTGCACAGGAGCTGTAATGGAAAAAATGGGTACAAGAAAAGGCGAGCTTCAGTCCATGCACCCGCAGGGCAGCAGAATGAGAATGGAATTTATTATTCCCGCAAGAGGACTTTTCGGATACAAAAGCGAGTTCCTTACCGATACAAAGGGAGAGGGCGTTATGAGCAGCGTTTTTGACTCGTATCAGCCGTACAAGGGAGATATTCCCAGAAGAAACACGGGTTCTCTCATCTCGTTTGAAACGGGGGAGGCTGTTACCTACGGTCTGTACAACGCACAGGAGAGAGGCTCTCTGTTTATAGGCGCGGGCACTCCCGTATACGAGGGCATGGTAGTGGGCGCGTCGCCCAAGCAGGACGATCTTGTGGTAAACGTATGCAAGAAAAAGCATCTTACAAATACCCGTGCAAGCGGTTCGGACGACGCTTTGCGGCTTGTTCCGCCGCGGAAAATGTCGCTGGAGGACAGTCTTGAATTTATTGCGGACGACGAACTGCTGGAGATAACGCCCGTTTCCGTAAGAATAAGAAAACGAATTCTTGACAATTCGCTCAGAGCGAAAACAAAGGCAAAGGAACAGCATTGACAGAAGGATATGCTTGCCCGATGCCGTAAATATAAATTTAAACGTATCACTCCCCGAAAAATATAAAGGAAAGGACATGGTTCTCTATGAAAAGAAAATCAATGGGTCTTATCAAAGCTATTCAGATATCCGTTATGCTGGCGACGTCTATCACCCTGCTTTGCGTTATCGTTATCGGCTATGCGGCGTCCTACTCCAAGATCAGGGACGGCGTTATTTCCACAACCGAGGAAAGCCTTAACAGTTACGCGGCTCAGATCGGCGGATGGCTCGAGCTTCAGGGAGAATTTACAAAGGCTCAGGCAAACGCTGCGGGCAAGGTGGGCGAGCTTGCGGGCGATCACAGCAGGAGCGATGATTTCATTGACAGCGTAATGCTGCTCAACAGTGCGCTCCTTGACTGCTATACCGCTTATGAGGACGTTTCTCTTTACATGGCGGTGACAGATACCTCTACGCTTCCCGCAGGCTTTGACGCTACCACAAGAAGCTGGTACATACAGGCGAAAGAAACGAGGGATGTGGTATTTACCTCGCCCTATACGGATACCGCTACGGGAAGCATGATATTCACCATAGCCTATCCTATTTACGAAAACGGCGATTTTGCGGGCGTTTTCGGCTGCGATATAACCCTTGACAGCATAATGGAGATCGCAAACAGCATGAAGGTTACCGACAACAGCGAGGTAATTCTGATAGACAACGAGAATAATTTCATGCTTCACCCCAACACAAGCTACGCGCCCCGGATCGCGGACGGAGAAGCGGTAAGCACATCCTATATCGACGCGGGAGGAGATTACGCAAAGATACTCGGCGGCCTTGGGGACGGCGTTCTTGTGCAAAAGGGCAGGGACGAGGACCGAAAGCAAAGGTATTTTGCATTTACGCGCCTTGAGGCGGCAGGCTGGATATTGGGCTGCGATATGCCCGTATCGGACATTACGGGCGCGCTCAGCGGTCTGGCGGTTGTTTATGTTGTAATGTTCGTGATTTTCTTCCTGGCGTCCAATGCGGCGGTCATTATTGTAATGAAGCAGCAGGTAAAGCCGCTGAAAAATATTGCGTCCGTTGCGGACGATATGGCAAACGGCGTTCTTTCGGCGCAGTTCTCCTATTATTCAAGCGACGAGATAGGAAAGATGTGCGCAAGCTTCGACCGATGCACCGAAACCACAAGAAAGTACATAAAGGATATTTCCGAGAAGCTGGAAAGGATCGCGCGGGGAGATTTTACCGTGGAAGTCACGGAGGAATATGTGGGCGATTACAATTCCATTAAGCGTTCAATGATAAATATCATAAAGTCAATGAGGGATACCCTTAACAATATAGACAGCGCGTCCAAGCAGGTCAACAGCGGCGCTTCCATGATAGCGGATATGTCTACGGGACTCGCCCGCAGCGTTTCCGATCAGACGGAAAATATACGCATTCTCAGCGACGATATGTCGAGCATTATCGAAAAAGTCAAGGAAAACAACATAAACACCTCGGAGGCAAGGCTGCTTGCAGGAAGCGCAAAGGACAAGATAGAGAAGAGCAACGATTATATGAAGGAGCTTCTGTCGGCTATGAACAGGATATCGGATATGTCAAAGGAGATCGCAAAGATCATCAAGGCAATAGACGATATCGCGTTCCAGACCAATATACTTGCTCTCAACGCCTCTGTGGAGGCGGCTAAGGCGGGCGCGGCAGGCAAGGGATTTACGGTTGTTGCGGAGGAGGTTCGTATGCTGGCGGGAAAATCCGCGGAGGCTGCAAGCAGGACCTCGCGTCTTATAGATCAGACCTCCCGCGCGGTGGCGGAGGGTTCAAGACTGGCAGACCTTACCGCCCAGTCCCTTTCCGAGGCTGTGGAGGATACGGTGAGCGTTGATGAGAACATCGTAAAGATCGCCGATACCGTAAGCAGTGAAAACGAATATATGGATCATATTTTTGAGAGTATCAACATAATATCCAAGAGAGTAAACGAAACGTCGGATTCCGCTCATTCCGGCGCTGCTTCCAGCGAAGAACTCAGCGGTCAGGCGGATATTCTGGAGGGACTTATTTCCAAGTTCAGACTGTAAGGATAGGAGTACGGCGGCACAGCAAATGCTCACAGGGGAAAATAAATTTCCCTGTGAGCATTTTTTACGGCAGTTCGTGCCGGACGGAATGGTTTTAACAGGGACGACAGAAATTAGTATAAAGTTAAAAACTATCCTATTGATTATCGGAAAAAAATATGTTATAATGTATTAGGGCGTGTTGACACTACCGCTCAACGCCCGTCTTACAGACATATTTTCCGTA
>JAMPAO010000001.1:181055-202038 GCA_023667165.1 Ruminococcus sp.
TAATTATTTGTAAACTTTGCTTTTTAGGTCTTGACTTTATTTAGCAGGTTTTTAAATGTGGAGATTGACAAAATATATGTGTATGTTGTATAATATATTTGTAAAACCGATAATAACTGCTGAAAATGCATTGAAAAAGCAAGTGTTCATTGATATTTAATTACAAGTTCATCTATTAAAGATTTGTTTAACAGCGGAAAGGAAGATGTTTTTAATGTTGAATAATTTGGCTGAAATGCACTTAAGACGTGCAGGGTGGTATCTGGGCAGGAAAGTAGATATTTCCGACCAAATCGAATTTTGGGAAAGCTGTGGGTATCAGACATTTGATGCAGGTATTAGATTTATGGAGGAATTTGGTAAACTGCATATTGTTGATAAATATATTTTTATACCTATGAATAGTTTGCATGAAAGGCATCATACCACATTTGCTGCCGAAATCTTGGCGTTCTACAATGAGTATTCGGAATATGAAAAGTTTGAGTTTAATCTTTTCGGGCAGTCAAGAGAAAAGATACTGCCTGTTATAATGTTTGAGGATTCTGATCCGGTATATATATTCATATCCGAATCCGGGAATTTTTTCTGTGATTCAGGTTTACGAGCAGACAATGTGGATGTACTTTGGAACGAATGGTATAACTGGGGACTTGATCATGAACCACGAGGATTAGTATTGGAGTGGAGCAAGTATTATGCGGGAGAAAAGCGTGAATTTATGCCGGGCGGAAACATCACCAGAAAGTATTTGTAAACTACATTAAAAATACAGACAAGGAGGCTTGAACAATGAAAAACATTGACGTAACCGCACTTGGCGAGCTTTTGATTGATTTTACGGAAAACGGCATAAGCCCGCAGGGCAACCCTCTTTTGGAGGAAAATCCGGGCGGCGCGCCCTGTAACGTCCTTGCAATGCTGTCAAAACTCGGCAGGAAAACCGCCTTTATCGGCAAGGTAGGTTCCGACGGCTTCGGCGAGCGTCTGAAAAAAGTCGTATCCGACGCGGGAATTGATACAAGCGGACTCGTTGCCGACAAAACAGTAAACACAACGCTTGCGTTTGTGCATACCCTTGCGAACGGCGACAGGGATTTCTCCTTTTACCGTAATCCCGGGGCTGATATGATGCTTACTGACAAAGATGTTAAGGAAGAGCTTGTACAAAACTGCAGGATTTTTCATTTCGGTACTTTGTCAATGACCTCCGATTGCTGCCGTGCCGCTACCGAAAAGGCGGTGACGATGGCTAAAAAATCGGGAGCGTTGATTTCCTTTGACCCGAATATAAGAGAGCCCCTTTGGGACAGTCTTGATACGGCAAAGGAGCGCACCGTTTGGGGAATGGAACACTGCGGTATTCTGAAAATTTCCGATAACGAGATCGAGTGGCTGACAGGCGAAAGGGATTACAAAAAGGCGGCAGATGAGCTAAAAAAACGGTACGGCATACCTCTTATACTGATTTCTTTGGGAAAAAACGGCAGTCTTGCCTTTTCGGATAACGCCTGTGCCGAAATGCCGTCTTTTAAAGTGCAGACGGCAGAAACAACGGGAGCGGGCGACACGTTCTGCGCTTGTGTGCTGAACTATATTCTCGAAAACGGCTTAAAGGATTTTACGCAAGCCGAGCTTAAGGAAATGCTGCGCTTTGCCAATGCGGCTGCTGCTATCGTCACAACGAGAAAAGGCGCGCTTGCGGTTATGCCCGAAAAAAACGAAATTGAAGAACTTATAAATAAAATGTGAAAGGAATTGATTTATATGGAATTTTACTGCGGCAAAAAATATCTCATTATCCCTGCAAGCCATCACGGACAGAATAAACGGGTGATGTTCTATATTGACGGTGCGCTCGTTTACGACTTCACTGCGGCGATAGACTTTGACGAGCCGGATTATGAATTTCCGCTGAACGTTGAGCGGTTTATGGGCAAAAAAATCCGTTTGGAGTGCGACAGGGACATTGACCTGAACTTCCGCCAAAGCGGCAGCGCGGATACCGATTACAGCGGCAAATACCGCCCTTACGCCCACTTTACCGCAAAGCGGGGCTGGCTCAACGACCCCAACGGACTGACGTACTTTAACGGCAAGTACCTTATGTTTTATCAGCATAATCCCGTGGCGGTCACTTGGGAAAATATGCACTGGGGCTATGCCGAAAGCGATGACCTTATTCACTGGCGTGAACGGGACATTGCCCTTTTCCCCGATGAAAACGGCACGATGTTTTCGGGTTCGGCTGTTGTTGACAGGCGAAATGTCACGGGTCTTAAAGAGAACGAAAACGATGTTCTTCTGCTGTTCTACACCTGCGCGGGAAGCACTTCGGAAACCGCCAAAGACAAGCCGTTTACGCAAAATCTCGCCTACAGCGTCGACGGCGGCAATACCTTTATAAAGCGTGAAAAGCCGCTTATAGAGCAAATCTGCGGCGGCAACCGCGACCCGAAAATCATTTATTATGAACCGAATGATATGTACATAATGGCTCTGTTTTTGGAGGGACACGAGTTCGCTCTGTTCAAATCGAAAAATCTTCTTGACTGGGCGGAATTTCAGCGCGTAACCTTGGCGGAGGACGCGGAGTGTCCCGACTTTTACCCACTTGCCGCCGACGGGGACAAAAACAACGTCAAGTGGGTATTTTCTGCTGCCTCGGACAGGTATCTTATCGGCGGGTTCGACGGAAAGAAATTCACTGCCGAAAGCGGAGAAAAACGGCTTAATTACGGCAATAATTCCTACGCGGCGCAGTCCTGGACGGACGTTCCCGACGGCAGGAGAATACGCACGGCTTTCGCCACGGTTGTGATCCCCGGAATGCCTTTCGGCAGTGTGATGAACGTTCCGCAAAATATGTCCTTAAAAACAATAAACGGCGAATTGAGGCTCTGCGCCGAGCCTGCCGCGGAAATCGAAAAGCTGTACCAAAAAACGGAAATATTTGAAAACGTCCGCATTGAAAAGGACAAGCCGTTCAGCCTTAAAACGGCGGGAAAATGCTATGATATTACGCTGAATTTTGCGGAATGTTCCTCCTACACTTTCTCGCTTTTCGGTTTGGAGATAGAGTACAGCAGAGAAAGGGGTACGCTGAAATGTCTTGACAAAGAAGCCCCCGTAAGCGGCGGCAGTATTCGGATCATCATAGACACGGCTTACGCGGAAATTTTCGCCGAGGGCGGCAGCGTGTTTATGGGTATGACCTACATTCGGGACGGCAGTCTGAACAGGCTTGAAATACGCTCCGAGAACGCCGTTGCAGATAAAATCAGCGCGACGGAACTTGGCAGGTTTTGGGAATAATATGTGACAGAAAAAATTTTAGACATTATCCAGACCTTGTTCTCATAGAAAAATATTATTACACTGATGAGAAAATGGATATTAACATGCAGGACAGCAGATGCAATATTTTCTCCATTGAAAATACCGCTTCTCATCTGCTCAAGTGCATATGCAACTGCGCATGGGAGCAGTATCCTTATAATAACGATTTTGAATTTTAAGTGTTTGGCGGGATCATGGAAGGTGTGCATAAAAGCTGTCCGAGGAGATACCGAAGCGGTTCAAGGTATCGTATGATTTTAGGATTTACGAGCCGGAGATGTATGACTGATTCCCATAATTCAATGAGGGATTTGCATTAATGCCGCAGATGACCGTATGTGTCATCTGCGGCATTTCTTGTATAAAAAATCTTCACAAAGTCAATCAGCGGACAAATTTTACTGTTGTTGCATCGTTCTTGTTCACAAACATTTTACAAAGCTTTTAAGCATATTCCATATATGTTTATCCTATGAATATGAGAACCAAGTAAAATAATCTGATATAATTCAAGGTAAATATAAACAATGTAAGATAATTTACGATGAATTCTGCGAATATTGATAATACGGAGAATGAATATTCGGTTTACGGAATAGCCGTTTTTTTATGCATAGAACGTCCCTGCCCTGCGCGTGAAGAATACCTATGGGAAATTTGTACAAATCGTAAAAAATTTTTTCCCCTCTTGAAAAAAAACTTTGTATGAGGTATAATATAACCGTATTGTATCCGTAATTGTATTGTATCCCGAAAGGGAATAGTAACAAGGAGGATTTTTTATGAAAAGGTACAACACAAAAAGCATGGTGATACTGGCGCTTTTAACGGCGATCATCGTGCTCATGGCATTCACACCCTTGGGTTATCTGCCCGTGGGCGTGCTGAAGATCACCCTTAACATGATCCCCGTTGCAGTCGGAGCCATCGCACTCGGACCGGCAGGCGGCGCGTTTCTGGGCTGCGTCTTCGGTATTACCAGCTTCGCCCAGTGCTTCGGCACGGACGCTTTCGGTACGATCCTGGCGGGTTACAGCGTGTTCGGAGCGTTCGCCGTCTGCGTACTGGCAAGAGCTCTTGCGGGTTTTCTCACGGGTCTGGTTTTCAAGCTGCTTTCGGGAAAGCTCAAAACGGATTATCTGCTCTATCCCATTGTGGGACTGTCGGCTTCGGTGTTCAACACGGTGCTGTTTATGTCCTCCCTTATGGCGATATTCGGCAGAGTTGACGAGATAGTGCAGATGAGAGGAGATATGGATCTTATCGCCTTTATGTGCGCATTCGTCGGAGTTAACGCAATATTTGAGATAATAGCCTGCACGGTCGCTTCGGGCGCTGTGGGAGCGGCGCTTAAGAAAGCGCGTCTTATCGGGACTGCGGGCAAGGCTAAAGTAAACGCGGCTTCGTAAGCGAAAGGACGGAAAAATGGTACTTGCGGTTGACATTGGCAATACGTACACAGTTGTCGGCGGTTTTGACAGGCAGGGAGAGATACTGTTCACAGAGCGTATTTCCACTGACCATAAGGCTACCGATTTCGAGTATGCCCGCAGCTTTACGGGAGTGCTTGATATGCACGGAGCCGAAACGGGAGATATTGAGGGAGCGGTAATTTCCTCGGTAGTTCCCATCGTTACGGGCAATGTAAGGTCAGCCGTGAAGAAAATAACGGGAGCGTACCCTATCACGGTAGGTCCGGGGATAAAAACCGGACTGAGCATTAAAATAGACGATCCCGCCCAGCTCGGCAGCGACCTTGTGGTGGGAGCGGTAGCGGGAATAAACCTTTACCCCTGCCCTCTGGTGATAATCGACATGGGTACGGCTACCATAATGTCGGTAATAAACAGGGACAAAAGCTATATCGGGGGAATGATCCTGCCGGGGGTAAAAATATCCATGGAGGCTCTCACCGAAAGGACTTCTCAGCTTCCCAAAATCGGATTCGAACCGCCCCGAAAGCTCATTGGCAGCAATACCGTGGAGTGCATGAAAAGCGGTCTGCTTTACGGAAGCGCCGCCTGCATAGACGGAATGCTGCAAAGGATATCCGAGGAGCTTGGAGAGCAGGTCACCGCGGTAGCAACGGGAAGCCTGGCGGGGACTGTGGCGGGTCTTTGCCGCAGCAAAATAATCTGCGACAACGATCTTATGCTGAAGGGTCTGACGCTGATATACAACAAAAACAGCGGTTGATTTCCCAAAATCATCAAAATTCAAAGCTCTGCTTTCAACAAGCAGAGGGCGTGCTGTGCACGCCGCATTCAGTGGGGGATTGTATCCCCACTGAATGTAGATGTCACCCGCCGCTGAACGAGGCGGGTGACATCCTCTGCGGTTATAACTGCGGCGGCAGCTTCGGAAATTGCGACCCGAAGTCAAGTGCAAATTTCAATGTCTGTCAATTTAATATTTACGATACAATACAAAAATAAGGGATCCGTCCGACGAGGACGGATCTTTTTTTTGTGCAATATGTATATTTTCCCGTGTAATACCGGCTCTTTCGTGTAATAATAGATAAAAATAGAAAAACCCCCTTGACAAGTATGTCGCGCCGTGATATACTCATAGTATGATATATGTCGCGATACGATATATCGCGGCGCGACAGGCACAGGGGCAAGAGCGTTTATCGCTGTAACGCCGCAAATCGCCGCTGCGCTTTCTTACCTCTTATTTCTTACTTTCAAACAGCCGATCGGGGGTGTTACTTTACGAATGAGCTTGAAAAACTGAAAAAAAGCTATCTTCCCATGACGGAGACCGCTTTTTATATCCTGCTCTCACTGAACGAGCCAAGACATGGCTACGGTATCAGCAAATTCGTTTCCGAGCTTACGGAGAACAGGATAAAATTAGGCTCGGGAACTATCTACGGAACGCTCACCAAAATGCAGCGCGACGGACTTATCGACATATTCGACGACAGCGGCAAGAGAATAATCTACGAGATAACCGACAGGGGCGGAGCTATCCTCTCTGCGGAAATATCCCGCATAAAGCTCCTTTGCAGGGACGCGGTTTCCTTGGAGAAATATTTTGAAAGGACAGTGAACGACAATGATAAATAAGTTTTTTCCGCTGTGGTATGCCGATATCATTTCCACCGAGAAAAAGCTTTCAAGGCTTGCCGAGAACGGACTGCACCTTACCGGTTTTTCTCCCGCAGCGGGGGTGTTCGTCTTTGAGGAAGGGGAAAAAAGAAACGTAAGATACAGGATATGCTACGCTAAGGGCTGCTGCGGCAAACCGCCCAAGGGCATTTCGGAAAGCGGATGGGAGCCGGTATGCGGGAATAAAAATTATTACGTTGTGAAAAATACCGATCCGAACGCGGAAAAAGTTCCGTCCTACAGCTCATGGAAAACCGTCAACAGAGCGGCGCTGCTTGCCGCGTTTCTTGTAATATGCTTTTTTATTGGATTTACGGGAGGCGCTGCAGCGGGCGCGGCGGACGCGGGGGAGAATATTTTTTCCGATCCCGTGATATTATTCGGCACGGTCATTTCGGCTGCCGCTCTTGCTGTTTTAATAATCGCCTTTAAGGGCAACAGAAGCCTCGCCAAGACCGATACCGACCTAAAGCTGGCGGATACCGTTATCAAGACTATTCCCGCCGAAAATTTCAGATATTCCGAGGAAGAGGAAAAACGAATGCTCAAGGACGGCAGAATGATTAAAAAGCTCCGCCTTGCCTGGGTCTACGCTCCCGATAAGGCGGAGCGGTGGGTGGAGGAAATGGCTGCAAACGGCTGGCGGTTTTACAGGTTCAACACCACGGGTATCGAGTTTTACTTTGTAAAGAGCGAGCCTGTAAAGCTCAAATTCATTGCGGATTACCAGAACGAGGCAACGGAGGAATATTTTCAGTCATGCAGGGACGACGGCTGGCACCTTGAATACACATCGGTCACAAGGATAATGAGCTTTGTGATATGGTCAAGGGAGTACGAGGGAGAGGAGCCGCCCGAAATTTACACCGACGCCGCGGGAGTGATCAGCCATGCAAGGAGGCTTGCCCTGAGTATAGGACTGCCCATGACGCTGGTGGCGGCGGTTGCCGTAGCTGTAATAGCCGTAAATGTGTTTTTTTGCGCTCCCGAAGAGCGGGACATACCTATGGCTGTGATATATTTTATCCTCGGCGTTGAATACGGTCTTTTCGGCTCGCAGTCAATAGGTTATTACATAAGGACCGTAAAAAAATACGGCGAAAAAAAGTGAAAAGGAGAATTTTGATATGAACGAGAATTATAACGAAAAAAACGTACTCCCGGCGGAGGAGCTTTCCCCCGAAGAGGCTGCGTTTGAGGAAGAACCGGTGATAATGCGCAAAAAAATAAAGGGCGGCTATAACTGGGCGGGGGGAATAGTCCTGCTTACTCAAGGTCTTGCTCTGGCTGCGATGATCATATTCAGCGTGATATTTTCAGTAACAGTTACATCGAAAATAATGGCTGAAAACCCGGGGGCGGAGATCACGGTAATTACATCAAAGGTGCAGGAGGCTGCGTCCGAAAACCGAACCGCCATAATATCAAACGCTGCGTGCATGATCGTTTCCGAGGTCGTGACCATACTGATAGTGTGCTTCTCCGCAAAGCGTTTCAGGCTTAGAGATACCCTAAAAAAGCCGTCCTCTCACGCTTCTCATATAATAATGGCAATGCTTGCCATTATAGGCGTACAGGGATTTTCCATCTTTGTGCAGGGAATAGTATCGAGCCTTACCGGCTTTACGGGAATAAACGAGGATTTTTCCGCGCAGATGTCCTTCGGCGATGATATCCTTGCAAATACCGTCCTGGTGCTTTACGCCGTACTGATAGGTCCCATACTTGAGGAGCTGCTTTACAGAGGTCTTGCCCTGAATCTGCTTGCTCCCGTGAACCGCACCTTTGCGCTGATAGCCTCCTCCCTGCTTTTCGGACTTATGCACGCAAATTTCAATCAGATATTCAACGGTTTCCTGCTGGGTCTTGTGCTGGGATATATCGCCCTTAAAAGCGGCTCGGTAATATCCTCCGTGATATGCCATATCTTCGCCAACGGCAACGCTTTCCTGATATCATATATTTTTGAGGGAAAAATGGCGGGCAGTATAGGCGAAGAAGCGGCGGCGGGATACGAGCTGCTGGTGTTCGGCATAGAGCTTGTTATAGGCGTTATCGCACTGATACTGCTGATGAAGAAAAGCGGCAGAGTAACGCAGGACGATATGATAACACCGCAGTATTCCTATGCTGAAACGACGGGAAAATATACATGGTCTGCGCTTCTCAGATCCCCCACGTTCTGGCTGTCCGCAGCATACTGTCTGATAAACGCCTGCTTGATGGTCACTCCGATAAACGTTTGACAGTCTGTTCCCTATCCTTTTGCGCACGTCTTTCCGGCAGGATCGCGGCGTATATTTGGAGCGTGCCGGCGTTATCCAAAATTTACGGATAACGCCGGCACGTTCTTTTCTTATTTAAAATTACATCTGATAAATATAAGCAAATATGAGAACGGGTGCTAAAATCGAAATGTGAATGATAAATTAATTAAATGTAAAAAATATTGCTTTCTATTGACAAGCTATAAAAAGAGATAGTATAATATGAATAGTGGTTAGCCAACGGTAACTTTATTCGGCAAAGCCTGTTTATCGGAGCAAATGGCGTTTTACGGCAATATTTTGATACAGGCTCCCGAATTTTCCGCGTGCTGTCCGAGAACAGGCATATGCATATTTTGAAAAAAACGATACGGAGGAATAACGGCGGTCATGAAAAGGATCAAATTCAAGTCCGGCACGGACGGTTTTTACGGCGTTTACTTTGAAAATCCCGTAAAAACAAATTCGGCTATGATAATCATGCTTGGCAATGACGCGGAGGGATATATATCTTGCAGCGCGGCAAAATGGGCAATAAAAAAAGGACTTAACGCCATGACCGTTTCCCCCGAAAGGAAAGAGAACGGATATCATAATTTTCCCTTGGAAGCGGTCGAAGCTGCCGTGAAGCAGCTTAAAAGCAGCGGCAACGACAAGATCGCTGTTGTGGGCGCGTCCACAACGGGAACTGCGGCACTTGCCGCCGCTTCATATATTTCCGATATTACTCTGACGATCGCGGTTACTCCAAGCGATTTTATGTGGGAGGGCGTTATAAGAGAAAAAAAGGACGGCTGCTCGGAACGTCCCGCCGAGGGAACGGCTCTGCTTTCGTACAAGGGAGAAGCGCTGCCGTATATGCCGTTCGTATACCGTCACCCCGAATATTGGAACTCGATAAAAAAGGAATCCGAGGATACCGATAATTTTATTGCGGCACGGCGGCTTTACGACGATTCCGAAAAATCTCACCCCATCTCCGAAGAGGAATTTATAAAGGTCGAAAATATAAACGGCATGCTCGTTTTGGCGGGCGCGGAGGACGACGCGCTGTGGGATACGGTAAAATATATCCGCAGAATGGAGAAGCGCCTTAAAAGCAGACCCCGTAAATGCAAATTCAAGGTTATTATATATGAGCACGGTACGCATTTTTTATTTCCCGAATCCCTGGCAAAAAAAATGCTCCCCGCCGGCATGGGGGCGCTGCTGAGATTTATGTTCAATGCGGGCAGAGAATATCCCGAGGAATGCAGGGAAGCACGGGAAGATTTTGATAAAAAAATTTCCGCCGCCATCAGAATTTGGAAAAAAGAAAAATAGCTTTTCGGATATTAAGAACCTGTGCAAGAAGCGGTCAGCGTCTGCCGGAGGGAGAGGATATTATGAATATTTTAGTATACGGAGCAGGCGCGATAGGCTCTCTTTTGATACATTTCCTCGTCAGATCGGGAAACAGCGTTACCGTGGCCGCCGGGCACAGCTATGATACGCTTTGCAAAAACGGGATAGTCATCAGGCATTATCTGCAAAAAAAGATCACAACGGACAAAGTGACCGTTGTGAAGGAAGCGGATAATAATATCCGCTACGACGCTGTTTTCTCGGTAATGCAGAGCCAGCAGCAAAGGTCTGTGGCGGACAAGCTCGCCGCGCTGAATACGGAGCTTGTCGTTCTGGTGGGAAACAATACCGAAGCAGACGAGCTGGAAAAATACATAATCGGGCATTCCGAAACAAAACGCAGGATCCTGTTCGGATTTCAGAATTCGGCGGGGCACAGGGAAAACGGCGTCGCCGTATGCGGCAGGCTTCCCGTGACCGAGCTTGTTATAGGCGGTCTGCATTCGGCTGCCTCGGAGGAAGATAAAAGGCTGATATCTTCCATGTTTACCGTTTCGGGATATAAGACAACATGGCTGGAGGATATGTACGGCTATTATCTGTGTCATATGGCGGAAATAATGCCCTACGCCTTTCTTTCCTATGAGCTCGGTCACAATTTGAGAAAAGCGTCAAAGAGCGACATAAAACGGGTCATGCGGGCGTCGGGAGAGGCTTTTGATTATCTGAAAAGCATAGGAGTTAAGGTAATGCCTCCCAAGGAGGACGAATATTACGGAAACGGAGCCAAGTCAAAGGCAATGTTCCTGCTGTACTTTATTATGAGCCGCACGATGCTCGGCGATCTGATGCTTACCGATCACTGCAAAAACGGCACGGAGGAAATGAAAATTATCGACAGCTTTATACAGCGGCTTCGTTCAACCGTTCCCGGCAAAGCAATGCCCACATGGGACGGTATGAGAAGATCGCTTTTGAAACAGTAAAGAGCCTGTTTCGGCGGAAATTTGCCGGAACAGGCTCTTTTTATTAAAAATAGCGGTATACGGGGCAAAGACGCATATATCAGCGTTTGTCAACATGGGGAGCGGCAGCCGAAAGATACGCCGTATAAAATATCGATCTTCCCGCCGTAATTTTCCACAACGTAATCGCCCAAACGCCGCGCCTCGTCCGTAACGGATCTGAACTCCGTATCCGGTTCGGATGGGTTAAATCCGTCGTACGCAACAAGAATCACATGATATTTTTTCGACAGCACCTCGGCGGTCGGGATCGCGGCTCTGCAGCAGATCCCGCCGCCGTGAAACAGAACGGCTGTTTCGGGATTTTCTTTTCCGTATTCAAAATATTTCATATTACCGTCCTTTCCCTTTTCAAAAACAGGATACGCCGCAGGTGCGCTTGTCAATGACCTTTTCGTAAGCCGTCCCCTTATCCGTCAAGACAGCGGGGCAGGAAAGCTTTTATTTTGTCTATATATTCTGCGGCTCTCATTACGCAGGATAAATGACCTCCCTTCATCCAAACCGTTTTTGCGCCGTTTCCCATAGCCGCGGCGAGCCGCTCCTGATCCGCTTTTGAAAAAATATCCTTTTGAGGCATCAAAAGAAGTATTTTCCCTTTGAGCTTCGGAAAATCCTTAATGCTTATATTTCCCTGCTTTGATATATCCGCAAGAATTTTCAGAGAATGAATATATTTATTTTTATAATTTTCATCCGCCGCAATGACTTGTATAAACGTCCTGCCGTACTCCTTTTCTTCCTCGGTTTCGTCCGTAAAATAGCTGTACACCGTATTCACCAAGCTGATTTTCATTTTATCCCAGTTTGAATGTTTTATCTTAAATTCAAGCAGCGGCGTTAAAAAGGCAATTCTCTTTACGCTTTTCATATAATCCGAATCTATGCCGAGCGTAGTAATAAGTACAAGTCCGCCAACATTATCGCTGTATTTTTTTGCATAGACCTGCGCCAGCGCACCGCCGTCGCTGCCTCCTATTATTACGGGATTTTTTATATTCAAGCTGTTCAGCAAAGAGTTTACGCCGCTTATAAGTTCATCTGCCGTTTTTGTTTCCGTAGGGTACTCAAGAATTACAACTCTGTAATCGCTTTCAAAAGCAGCCGCATATTTTATCCACATTTCCTGCATTTCAAGTCCGTTAAAAAAGACGATCGCGGGATCGTTCCCGTCGCCCGAAACGACGCAGCGGAATGTGTAATTTCCGACGGTATGCTCTTCATATTTATGAGATTGCCCGAAACTGCTGAGCTCTTCCGAAAAAATCATAGTCCTGTCCTCCGTTCATTATTCAACCGATTCGGAGATTACCGAATGGGTCGTTATTATAGGTTTGCCAAAGCAATTCCGATTCCCGTAATAGCTGCCGCCGCAAGGGCGTACAGCAGTCCCGGAAAGATCATTCCCTTGACGTGAAACCATTTCTGCCCGTATTCCTTATCCATATGCTCCGTACCGGGCAGACGGAATATTTTCCACCTTGCAAACAGTACCCAATCAATGAAAAAGGTATCCCACACTCCCACAGCGGTCAGCAGCAGAAATGCGAAAACAAAGCCGTCCGCAAAATCTGCGGCTCCCGCGGCAGCCGCTCCCGCCGTTAATACCGCCGAAAAAACAGCTACAGCCGCGAGCTTCTGCACTATTATTTTTCTTTTCGGCGGTGTCTGAGTTCGTTCATGCGTTTTGAAATATTCCTCCCGTATCTCAAGAGGATAATTATTAACGCCCTGTTCGGGCGATTTTACCGCAGCCAGTATCACCGCTGCCGAAAATAACGCGGTAAAAACAGCCGCTTCGATAATAACAACGCTCCAAACCATATTTTCCGCTCCTCCGATCGATATTACCGTTATTGTCCGCCCCAAGGATATTAGCGTAGGCTAACTAATATCAGTATACAGCTTTTTCGGTGTTTTGTCAATATACGCATGATTTTTTACATTTTTTTAATATTTAAATTAGGCTTGAATAACTCAAATTTATGTGATATAACATAACATCGTTACCGATTACAATGAGAGCCGTGCAAACAATACCGTCAATCCGCCCACGACAATGCATAGCGGAATTTCCAAAATTAAACCCAGAAAAAACCATTTCCAATGAAACCAATAATCGTGATACGCCTCTGTCATATCCTCAGTCCCGGGAATCACCCAAAATTTGTCATTGCAGAACCACAGGGAGTCAAACACAGCCGCGTCAAAAAACGACCACGAATTCAAAAAAAGATACGCCTGGAAAAATCCCGCCCAAAATCCGGTTTCTTTATTGACTATGCAAATAATAACCATACAGAGCGTCAGCATTACCGCAAAGCCTAACGGCTTATACTTTTTTGAGTCAGCAGCCATCTGCTCTTTTGTTGTGATACCAAGCTCTATTGCCCTCTCCTGAATTTTCGGCGGATAATTGTGCAGTTGCCGCACTGCTCCCTGCTTAGTCACAAACACAATCATAAACACCGCATATATACAGGAATATATTAACGCCTCAATTACATATTTCATACCGTATTCCGCCTTTCAATCAATCTCGTTTTTATTTTTTACTGGCAACCTCAAATCAGCAGTTTAAGCCTTTCCGTTACTGCGTTTGGAAATCAGAATGCCGCTTACCATAAGAATTACTGTCAAGCCCGACGCCATAAGCATTTCGGGATAAGCAGACATAATGCTGCCTGTTTGCTGCATTCGTTCTATGCCTGCCGCAATCCAGCGCTGCGGACAGAAATTTGCCGCTATTTTCATAGCTTTGGGCATTGTGTCATATGGGAATAAAATTCCCGACAGCAATCCCATTGGCATAAGAACCGCGCTCCCCACAATCCACAGGCTTTCCTCTTTTTTCAGCAGTGAGGCGGCAAACACCATAATGCTGATACTGAGAAGATTTGTAAAGAACATCATTATAAGAAATCCAAAATCATTTTTAAGTCCCAAATCAAAACGTGCGATTTGCGCGATCAAGAAGAATATTGCCGAGCCGAAACAGGAGAAAAACAGATACGCTGCCGAAACTCCAAGTATGTATTTTCCTGTTCCTACGCCGCTTAAAAGTATTCTGTCGCGTATGCGGTTGTTTTTTTCGTTAATGAGCAGCGCGCCTACCAGCGAGGAAGCTGTCAGCGTCTTAAACAGCATAAAAGGGAGCAGATTTTTTACCGAAAGCGTTTTCTTCGGAATTTCATTCACGCTGACCTCCGAGGCGGCGCTGTCTTTATCCGCGTTTCTCAGCAGCAATTCAACCGAGCTGTATATTTCACTTTCCGAAAGCGTTGTAATAAAAATTGCCTCGTCCAAAATGACAGCCATTTCAACATTTCCGCCTAAAAGCTTAGACTGAATTTCATCTTCATCATATTCAAAAATTTTATAGCCCTCCACCTCGCTGAGAACGGAAATATACTTCTCCCCCGCGCTGCCGAGATTGTTCACCACACCGATATTATGCTCGTCGGAATACGGCAGAAGTACCGTCATGATAAGAAACAGTATTGTCGGCATGATCGTGATGAACTTTACAAAATCTTTATTTCGCAGCAGATATATTGAAGTATTTCTGAGAATGTTAAGCATAGCGAGCCTCCTTGTTCTTTTTAAGCGTAAGCGCAATACAAATAATTGACAGCGCCGAAAGCACAATTACGCTGTAAACGGTATTTTTGTCCGCAATATCATTATATAGGCTGATAAGCGCTTTATTTGCCCAGTAAAGCGGACTTATTTTTATAATATGGCACATTACAGGCATATTTTCCATAAGATATGCGGGCGTAATCGAACCTCCGAGATAACCGCACATAAGTCCCGTCACAAGCGAGGCTTCCTGCGCAACGGTCTTGCTTTTGCAGAATGTTCCTATCATTATGCCCACAGAGGTTGAAAATACTGCCAAAAGCAGTAAAATTGTAAATATAAGAGGAAGATTTCCGCTCCACTCAACACCGATAACAAGACTTGAATAGAGATATACAATTATAATTTCCGCTATGCCTCCAACGATTGAAGTCAACGCCTTTGCAAACAGAACGCCCGCATTGCCCGCGCTTGAAATTCTGATGCGTATATCTGTTCCAAGCTCCTTTTCTTCAATTATACTCTTTGACGTGAGAAATGCCATAAACAATATGATAAAAGCCGTCTCCGCAAAGGTATAGTAAATTTTTGAGGTAGTTTTTTTGATGTTCATATTGTTTTCAATTATCATAACTTCATCGGAGGAATTTTCATAGCTGTCCGATAACTGTAAAAACATACTGCGGATAATTTCACCGCCGACAGGCTCGTTGAACTCCGAACGAAAATAATCAAATCCGTCCTCGGTTATATTTATTACGGCAAACGCCTTGCTTTGCTCAACATCGGCTTTGGCAGTTTCAAGGTCGTTTATTTTTTCAAAAGCAACTCCCGTAGACGCGGCAATTTTTTCTGATATATCCGTAAACTTTTCCAAATGCACGGTATCGGCGTTTTCAGCAAAATAAAAAATTTTTCCGCCGTCAAATGTGTCATAATCGCTGTCTATGTAATTTTCCAAAGCAAAAGAGAAAAATGTTACAAAAATAATCGGCAGCAGAAAAAGGAAAAGTATATTTACTGCGCTTGTAAAATATTTTTTCAGTTCTTTACATATAATTACGCTCATATTGCCCTCCTTAATCTCTGAGTTCAGTACCCGTAAGCTGTAAGAAAACCTGTTCCATAGAAGCGCCGCTCATACCTGCTTTGCGCATAATTTCGTCCTTTGTTCCGCCGGCAACAATAATTCCGTGGTCTATTACAGTAATTTTTGAGCAAATATCTTCAACCTCGGGCATATAGTGCGTGGTGTAAATTATAGCCGCTCCCTGACGGTTAAGCTCCTTGACGTTCTCCATAATACGGTTGCGGGACTGCGGGTCAATACCAACTGTCGGCTCGTCCATTATAATAAGCCTCGGCGAATGTGCAATTCCGCACGCCATATTAAGCCTGCGTTTCATACCGCCCGAAAACTCACCCGACTTTTTGTTTTTTACATCGGTAAGCCCCACAAAGTCCAAAGCCTTTTCAACTCTTTCTTTAAGTTCCGCTCCCTTAAATCCGTAAAGCGCGCAAAAGAAACGTATATTTTCCGTAGGTGTAAGCTCGGGGTAAATTGCCAAATCCTGCGGAACATAGCCTACATTTTTATTCCATTCTCCGATACTTTTACCTCCGTCAAATGTAATTTTGCCCTCGTATGAAAGAAGCCCCAGTATGCAGTTCATCGTTGTTGATTTTCCCGCGCCGTTCGGACCTAAAATTCCGTGAATTTCTCCCGCTTCAACGGCAAGGCTTATGCCGTTGACAGCGGTGAAATCACCGTAGCTTTTCTTTAGATCGTTGATTTCTAAAATATTCATATATATTTTTCTCCTCTTTACTTTTATCAATATATATAACGCACACGCCACAATTAGCTATTGCTAACTCAATATCAGTATACATCTTTTTCGGCGTTTTGTCAATATACGCATGATTTTTTACATTTTTTAAATATTAAGTGTTTATGGCGGCTTAGGGCGTCCTTGAAAAATCAGCCGTAAATCCGCTGTGTGCAAAACTGCACACCACGCCGTATACAATTTATGCTATAATTATGCAAATGTTGCAAATTTGCCCACCACATAGCCTGTGCGTATGCTATAATTAAACAACCGATATTTGTTCGGGAAAGGATTGATCGTATGAAACAGTGTCCCAAGGGTCATATTTATGACGAAAAAAGAAACGGAGAATGTCCCTACTGCTCAAGCGGAAACTCTGGCTTTCAGCCTCTCGGCGGCGGAGTCGTTCAGCCGGAATTCCCAAAGACCGTTCCCATATCGGGAGCGGCTGACAGCGCTTTTCCTCCCACAATGCCGGTGGATAACGAGCCGTCGCCTTTTGCGGGGGGAGGCTCGGATAATATGAGCGTTACCGTTGCTCTCGATCAGACCGAAACGGGCATAAACCCGGTAAGAGGCTGGCTCGTTGCGGTGGACGGCGAAAAGAAGGGTACTTCCTTTATTATCCACGGCGAACAGAATTCCATAGGCAGGGGTCAGAGGTTTGATATAAACCTTTCCTTTGACAAATCGGTGTCGTCCGACGGCAATGCCGTTATTGCCTATGACGCAAGAAACAAGAAATTTTTCCTGAGTCCCGTGCTTGGCAAGGGCAAAAACAACGTTTACCACAACGATTCCATGCTCCTTATGCCCGCAGAGCTTTCCGATTATGACAGGATACAGTTCGGAACGGCTACATATGTTTTCAGAAGCTTCTGCAATGACAGCTTTACTTATTGATCATGGGAAAAAGTAAATTTTTTGTGCGGATGAGGTTTAACTGCTCCGACGTAAGAAGGATCGAATTTGGAAGCATAAGCAACCGCGGCGCAAGAAATTATCAGGAGGACAGCTTCGGATTTTCATCGTTTGACAAGGCGGACGTGAAAAAAAACGGCTTTACCGTCGTTGTTGCCGACGGTATGGGCGGCTTGTCCGAGGGCGATAAGGTAAGCTCGTATGTCGTTTCGGCAATGCTTGAAATGCAGAAAAACCGAAGTCCTGCCGTGCCTGTTCATATTTATCTCGCGCAGTCCCTGCAAATGATAAACAGCAGCGTTCTTGCAAGCGGCATAAAGGGCGGCTCAACAGCCGTAACGGTGACGTGTCTGCCGTCGGGGGTGCATTGGTGCACCGCAGGGGACAGCAGAGTGTATCTTTTCAGAGAGCAGCGGCTGACCGCTCTTAACGAGGACAGCGATTATATGAACAGCCTTATCGAACAGGTGATATCGGGCGGCATGACCTTCGAGGAAGCCGGCGAGGATTCCAAAAAAGACGCCCTGGCTCAATATATCGGATATAAGGGCGGTATATCTCCGGACGTAAATCCAAAGCCGTTTGTTCCTCAAAGGAACGATAAGCTGCTTTTGTGCAGCGACGGAGTTTATAACGCACTGACGGCGGCGGAGCTCGGAGAGGCGCTTAGCTTTGAAGCGTCCGAGGCGGCGCAGACGATCGAGAACAGAGTTCTTGCAAAGGGTTATTCAAATCAGGATAATTTCACCGCCGTTGTGCTTGGATTTATCCGATAAAGAAAGGAATTTATTTATTATGAAGAAATTTTTCAGATTTTTATCCGCGCTGACCGCTGCGGTGATAACGGCTGCGTTTATGTCCGCAGCGGTTTTTGCCGATAATTTCAGCGACGCAAAAAAAAGCGTCGTTTACATTGAGGCGTATTTTTCCGACGTTGAGATCCTGGGGGACGTCTATTCGCTTGAGGGTCACAGAGGAAGCGGATTTGCGATAGGCACGCCGGGCGAAGCCGTAAAGAATATCGTAACCGCCGATCATGTAATAAGATGGTCGGGAGAAATAAACGGCGTAAATGTAAACGTAAGAGCCAGCGAGGTCAGGGTCTATTTTTCATATGCCGCAAACGATTTTATGAGAGCCACCATAAACGTTGACGACGAGGGCAGGGATATAGCGGTTTTGGATCTTCCCGAGCCTACCGACAAAAGAGAGCCGCTGATCATCTGCCGCGACAGGGACAGAGATGAAAACGACGCCTGCGCCGCCTTGGGTTATCCGGTATTTTCCGAGATAATTACCGAGGATACAGCCATAACGCTTGATTTAAGCGATATGTCGATAAAGAGAGGCGCCGTTGAAAATAAAATAAAGGCTCTCAACGACGAGGAATTTTATCTTCTTGACAAAATAGAGCTTTCTCCCGGTCAGTCGGGCGGTCCGCTTATCAACGAAAACAACGAGGTAATAGGTATCAATACGCTTACCGTTTCCGGACGCAACAGCAACGGACTGGTTGAAGAGAAGCACTATTCCATATGCATCGACGAGCTTCTACGTATAATTAACCGCGACGAGATACCGTACACCCTTTCGACGGAGGTGTCGGCACCTGCCGCCGAAACGACCGAAACCGAAGCTGCCGACGAAACGCCGCAGGCTTCCGAAACCGAATCGTCCGCGCAGGCTGACGAAACGGAAACCGAAGCGGCAACCGAGCAGTCAACGGAAACGGAAGCTCCCGAAGCTCCCGCACAGACCTCCGAAACAACGCAGGCAGCCGTTCCCGCAGCGGCGGATTCCGATAATTCGGGCAGCAATACTCTTATGATAGTTATTATTGCAGCCGCGGCTGCGGTCGTTATTGTGATCGTCATAGCGGTCGTTTCCAAAAACAAGAAGTCCGCGCCCGTTCCGGCGCAGGCGCCCGCAATGAATGCCGCACCCATGCAGCAGGGTCACGGCGGAGCGGTGATCACGGGCATGAAAGGCATTATGGCAAACCGCAGCTTCAATATCAACGGCAGTATCGTACTCGGCAGAAACGCGCAGAAGTGCAACGTCTGCTTCCCCGTTGATTCCAAGGGCATATCCGGCGTACACTGTCAGATAAGACAGGTGAGCGGCGGATATGAGATAGTGGATCTCGGCTCCAGCAACGGCACGTTCCTCGGCAGCGGACAGAGGCTCACGCCCAATGCTCCCGTATTCATTCCCGACGGTACGTATTTCTACCTGGGAAGCGCGGAGCAGCTTTTCCAGATAAAATACTGATACCGATCTTAAACCGAAAAAATCTTCTGCACAATTTAAAGCCGCTCAAAAAACTTATACGAATTTTTTTGAGCGGCGCTTTTTGCAGGGGATCCCGGCAAGGACCGGCATTACGGAGTTAATTTTATGATTTGCTCTAAAAGAGAGGATAGTATATGATCATCAATTCAGCCAAATACAGTTGTGCGGCGGGACATGATATAAACGAGGATTCCTGCCTTTGCAGCGCGGAGAGAGGGATATTCATCGTTGCCGACGGACTGGGAGGCCATTCGAGCGGGGAAAAAGCGTCCCTTGCGGCAGTTGATTATTTTGAAGAAAACTGTTTCGGCGGCTATACAAACGAAAGCATAGCGGAGCTTCTGGAGGGCGCGAACACCGAGGTATCGGAAAAGGGCGACGGCGGCAAGACAACCGTTGCCGCCGCTTTTACGGAAAACGGTAATTTTATCTTCGCAAACGTCGGCGACAGCAGGGTCTACTATTTTCGCAACGGCAGGATCATCGCTCAGACAAAGGATCATTCCGTTTGTCAGGCGTCCGTCGACGTGGGAATGATACGTCAGGAGGATATTCGCGGAAACGAGGACCGCTCACGGCTGTTAAAGGTTCTGGGCGGCAACGAAAGGCTCAACATAAAAAAGTATTATCCGCCGATAAAAATACAGAACGGCGACGCATTTTTGGTGTGCAGCGACGGTTTCTGGGAATATGTTTACGAAACTGAAATGGAAGCCGATCTGCTCAAATCCGACAATTCCGAGGTTTGGCTGAAATATATGCTCAAGCGGCACATTCTCCGAGCCGAAAATAAAGGAGATAATTATACCGCAGTATGCGGAATAATCTACCTTGACGGCAGCGAAGTATACGTTCCGCCCGTTTCAAACGAAACGCAGACCGAGCAGTCCGCCCGAAGAAACACCCCTGTGATCGGAAACAGACTGCTGATCCCCGCCGCTGCTGCGTGCGTTTTGCTTATAACGGCTGCAATAGCCTTAGCCGTATCTTTGCAAAAAAAAGAAGAGCCTGCTGCGGAAATAACGGAAACGGCTTCAGCCGAAACGGAAGAGATCTCTGAATCGATTTCCGAAACGGAAACGGAAGCGGAAACGGGCGATACGGAAAGCGACGGTGAACCCATTCCCGATATCGGTACCGAAGCGGAAACGGACGATACGGAAAGCGCCGACGAAACCGTTACCGATAACGATACCGAAGCGGAAACGGGCGATACGGAAAGCGCCGACGAAACCGTTACCGATAACGATACCGAAGCGGAAACG
>JAMPAO010000001.1:202138-222336 GCA_023667165.1 Ruminococcus sp.
GAAACCGTTACCGATAACGATACCGAAGCGGAAACGGGCGATACGGAAAGCGCCGGCGAATCCGTTCCCGATAACGATACCGAGGCGGAAACGGACGATACGGAAAGCGCCGACGAAACCGTTACCGATAACGGTACCGAAGCGGAAACGGACGGTGCAGAAAGCGCCGGCGAATCCGTTCCCGAAACGGAAGCGGAAACGGACGCCGAATCCGAACGGGAAAAATTTATTGAACAAAAAATGCCCGCCGGGATTGAAAATGATCCGATGTAATGATATAATTAAAAGGAGAAGCGTTCAATGGTTACTCTCGGAAACAAGCTGCTTTGTTCGGGCTGCTTTTCACCCATAAAAAAAGAACCGTGCAAAAAATGCGGTTTTTCCGAAGAAAACTATAAACCCGACAGCACCGCGCTGCCTTGCGGCGCAATACTTATGGGCAATTTTATCATAGGCGGGATCATAGGCAAAGGCGGGTTCGGTATCACCTACCGCGCTTATGACGTCAAGTCGGAAAACGTCATCGCGATAAAGGAATATTTTCCCATTGAACTGGCTATCCGCGGGCAGGACGGAACGGGACTTATGGTTAGGGACAGAAAATCGGCGGAAATGTTCAAGCACGGCGCGGAAAAATTTTACAGCGAGGCAAGCTTTGTTTCGCAGTTTTCTGACAATCCGAATATTGTTCGGGTCTATCAGTTTTTCTATGAAAACAATACGGCATATTTTACTATGGAATATCTGACCGGAATGACCTTAAAGGAATATGTAAACAGATGCGGCACGATCACTGCGGGGCAGGCTGTAAATATTGCGGATAAGGTGGCGAACGCTCTCTGCGAGGCGCATAAAAGCAATGTGCTCCACAGGGACGTTTCCCCCGATAATATCATGCTTTGCGCAGACGGAAATGTCAAGCTGCTGGATTTCGGCGCGGCAAGGCAGGTCTTCCCGGAAGGCTCTCAGCTTTTGTCGGTGATCCTGAAACCCGGCTTTGCGCCGCTTGAGCAGTATATGCGCAGCGGCAAACAGGGCGAATGGACGGATATTTATTCCCTGGGCGCGTCGGTGTTCTACGGTCTTACAAGGCAGATACCCGAAGATCCTCAAAGCAGATTTGAGGAGGATTCGGGTATGGACAACGCCAAATACAATATACAACCCGATCTGTGGGACGTGATCTGCACCGCCATGCAGATACGCTACGCCGACAGATACCAAACCACAGCCGAGCTGAGAGCGGCTCTTGCCAATATACCGGTAAGGCGGCAGACGGTAAAAATACCCAAGGTGATACCGGAGGCGACCGAGGCGGAAAAACAAAATCCCGTCAAAAAACTGCTGGCAAAGCTTTTCGGCGGATAAAAAGGGGGAACGCCGCTTGGAGGATAAATACGAATTTACGGCTCGCATGGAATTATTCAGAGGTATACTGAACGGCGTTCCGCTGTATGCGGCGCTTGCGATAGTGTTCCTTGCGGCTCATATAAAATTCCCCGCCGGAAGCGCTCCGGATATAGTTGTATCGGTGATTTTTACAATAGCCGTACTTGTGATAATCGGACTTAACGGTTCGGTCAGCGCCGACGCGGAGGGGATAAGCATACGCATAAAGCTGCTCGCCGTGCCGATAATGACCAAAAGCTATTATTATGACGACATAAAAAGCGTGAGCTGCCAAGCTGAAAAATACAGGCGCAGATATTCCAAAGGCAGGCAGATGTCCTTTAGTATCACGCTGTCAAACGGCAGGAAACTGTGGTTTACAAAGCAGCTCAGATATTCGCGCGGCAGATACACCGCCGCAGGCTGCGAGCCGATGCTCAGGCTTTACTCCTATGCCGTGCGGTGCAAAGCGGGATCAAACGGCGAAAGCCGTCTGCGGTAAAAATGCGAAAGGGAGATATTATGATCGAGATAAACAAAAAGAGGCTTTGCGAAAGCTGCTTCTGCGAAGCGGACGGAGATAAATGTCCTTGCTGCGGCTTTTCGGCGGCGGAATATACCGCCGACCCGCTTGTTCTGCCCATGGGAACAAGGCTGAACGACAAGATAGTCATAGGCAAAGTCATGGGCAAGGGCGGTTTCGGAGTTACGTATCTCGGCTACGATCTGAGAATGGAGAAAACCATCGCCGTTAAAGAATATTATCCCAACGGAATCGCTTACCGCGCTCCCGGCGGCACGGAGATATCCATACACGACGCCAAATCCGAAGAAACGTTTGAAAAGGGCGCGGAAAAATTTTACGCCGAGGCGGAAATGGTTGCCCAGTTTAACGGCAATCCAAACATCGTAAGCGTTTACGATTATTTCAGAGCCAATAATACGGTGTATCTTGTAATGGAATTCATACAGGGCGTGACCCTTAAAAATTACATAAAGAAGCACGGCAGACTGTCCGACGGTCAGGCGCTGTTCGTGATGGACAAAATCGCCGCGGCGCTCAGCATAACTCACAGTGCGGGAGTTCTTCACAGGGATATTTCTCCGGACAATATAATGATATGCAGGGACGGCAAGGTAAAGCTCATTGATTTCGGAGCGGCGCGCCAGATCATGACTGAAAGCTCCTCTAACCTTACAGTGGTAATGAAACCCGGATACACGCCCATAGAGCAGTATACGAAAAAAGGCAGGCAGGGCGCATGGACGGATATCTACTCCCTGGGCGTGTCTATATATTACGGTCTGACGGAGATCATAATCGACGATCCTTACGCCCGCATGGACAACGACGACGAGCTTGCGGAAAATAAGCACGGCGTCAACGGCGATCTTTGGACGATACTGAAGAAATGTACGATGATAAACGCCTCGGAACGTTACGGCAGCGCAATAGACCTGAGAAAAGCGCTTAAATCCGTATCGGCGCCCATAAAAGCCGAACCCATAGTCCTTGCCGACGAGGATCTCAATGAGGAAAGAGCGGACGCCTGCGAAGCGGAAACAGCGCCCGAAACGGAGGAAAAGGAGTTCCCCGTAACCTCCTCCGCTTCGGAGGAGGTCATTGAGATATTTGAAAGCGAAAGCGTTTCGCCCGTAAATGAAAACGCCGATACACTTAAAGTTAAAGCCTCAAAAAAGCCGTATGAGGAAAGCGCAAAAGGGAAAAATAACGGAAAAAAGCCGCTTATTATCGGCGTAACGGCTGCCGCTGCGGTAGTTATAG
Organism: Ruminococcus sp.; assembly: GCA_023667165.1. Taxonomy (GTDB): domain Bacteria; phylum Bacillota; class Clostridia; order Oscillospirales; family Ruminococcaceae; genus Huintestinicola. The sequence goes on from JAMPAO010000001.1 coordinate 205,314, forward strand.
GAGCTATCGGAATATCTTCCGCGTTAGGCGGCCGCGAGCCTGCCGATAACATCTCCGCCGAGGGTTCGGTTTCCTTTGAAACGCAATTACCCGCAGCGTATGGAACCGAATCGGAATCATCGGTACCGGAAACCTCCGCGCCGAAAAAGGAAACGACCGAAAAGGAAACGGAAAAGAGCGCTCAGTCCGAAAAAAAGGACGGCAGGATCGTTATTGACAAAAATGATCTTGCATGGTCAATGTCAAATTCTGTTCTGAAAAACACGCTGCTGGAGTTCGACGGCGATATAAGAGTAACCTTAAAGCTCAAGCAGGTAGATATAAGCAAAGATATGGACGGCATATATTACCGGTATGTCAGGATACTGGACGGAAAGGGCGAGTTTACGCACACAACGGGCATATCTATCGAAAAAAACGAGTTTAATGACTTTATCATTGAAAACGGCATAGACGAGCTGGTATTTATAATCCCCGATGAAAGCAAGAACCTGATAAACGACAGAATGACGTTTGAAGCGCTCAATTTACTCATTGACTCCGTAGTGCTCGAGGATGAAAAATACGACCAAACCCTGGAATTTGAAGGCAGGTATCCGGGAGATTGGCAGATTACGGGAGATATCATACCCCAAAGCGTTTTGAAAAGCTACGGAAGCGATCTGCGCATTACCCTTGATCTTGATATAGGCGGCGCTTCCGAAAACAACGATCTGTTTTATGATTATGAAAAAACGCAGCCCATGTCGTATATATATCCGACGGACAGTGCCATGAACAGGCTCGATATCAAGGCGGACAACTGCGTAAAGCCTGCCGGCGAAGATATGTATTCTTTTTCGGGCAGCGGCGGACGCAAATTCAGCTTTACAATAACGCAGCGGGAGATAGACAGTCTGGGAGAAAAGGACATGGCTTTCCAGGTTTATAATTTAACGGTGAAAAGAGCGCATATCGAGAGCTTGACGGAAACAACAGAGCCGTTATCTCATACACCGGAGGATATACCCGTCAAACCGCTTTACATACCGCTTAACGAAACATATCAGGGCGACTGGAAAAACGGCAGGAGCATTTCCAAAACCGAACTAAGGCATTTTGAGGGTGATGTTAAAATAACGCTGGACGTTGAAACAGTGAATAAAGAGCAAAACTGGTCTGCCCTGACGATCACCGACGGAAGTATGAATATCATCGATACCAAGGCTTACAATATGGGCAAAAATTCCGATAACCGGTATGTAATTTACAACGATCAGACCCAATTTGCCTTTGTTCTCACTAAGAACGATCTGAGCAATGCAAACGACAGACTGCAGTTTTCCGGATGCAATATATGGGTCAAAGGCGCGACCGTTGAGGACTACGACCCCAAGGACGACGAAATAAGTTCCGACGCAAAAATAATACAGCTTGACAGCGAATACAAAGGAGATTGGCAGGAAAGTCCGCCCATAATGAAAAAGGAGCTGCTCGCTGTGGGCGGAGATGTTAGGATCACCCTGGAGATAGAGGCGGTAAGACCCAAAGAAACAACGGACGATCCCGACGCCAATACAGTGCATATTCTTCCCTGCGGATCGGATGTTACAAATATACTGGCGGATTACATAACACCCTGCGCCTACGGGGATCGTATGTACGTACTGGGAGAAAACTCCGTTCCCGATAAATTCACCTTTGTAATAACCGCCGAGGAGATAGCCGGACTTAACGATGACTGGGGACTTTTCTTCCTCGGAACAAATTTCATAGCAAAATCTGCGGCTCTTGAAAAGGCATAATGAAGCGAATGTTCTTAAAACGCATGAAAGGAATGGTTATGATAGATACCTTGGATCTGGAGAAAAAAATCAAAGAGGAAGAGCTTTTCGACGAAGAAACCGTTATTGCAAGCAAAGCTCCCGATATACACATTCTTATCAACAAATATATTGCGGAAAAGGGCATTCCTCATACGGATATCATACGTATGCTCAATGTCGAACGCAGCTACGGCTATCAGATACTCAACGGCAGACGCGTTCCCACACGTACTCAGCTTGTAAAAATAGGACTTATCATGAAGCTGGAATGCGATGAAATGCAGCGGATACTTAAGATCGCGGGCAAAGAGATACTTTACGCAAGAAACGTCACCGACGCCAGAATAATGTATTCTCTCGAGCATAAGCTTGATTACGGGAAAGCATGCGAATTTATCTGGGAAGAATAATACCGAAAGCTCTTTAAGCTCCTGCCGCCAATACGGCGGCCGCGGCGCCGATTTGAAACATCGGCGCCGCGGCCGTTGTTTTTTTATTGCATTACCCGTTCCATACTTCGACATAATAATATTTCCGGATAAGCTATAATACAAATATCCGATAGAAAAGGCAAAAAAACAAAGCCGCCGGATAATATGCACGCAATACGGATTTCAGCCTGAAAGTCCCGCGCACTCTTTTCCGCTCATAAAATATATATTTTCGGAGCGGCACTCGGGCGGGATTTTCCGGTCGGGACCGGTACTGTACCGGAGGTGACGGCATTGTATATATACGTGGATATACTGATCATAACCAATATATATATGGATTTTCTGTTGATACAGGCGGCAAGGGTCATTACCCACAGTCCCATGAAAACCGTCAGAGGACTGACGGCTGCGGGGATAGGGAGCCTGTTTTCGCTGACTATCTTTCTTCCGCGTCTCGGATTTGCCGCTCTTTCCCTGATAAAGCTGCTGTCCTCCGCGCTTATCGTATGGACCGCGTTCGGCTTTGACAATATGAGAGCGTACATAAAAAGGCTTTTTGTATTTTTCCTGTCCGCTTTTATTTTCGGCGGCGTGGGGACGTTTGTATCCTGCTGCATGGGCGGAAAAACAATAATAAGCAGGAACGGCGTCATATACGCGGATTTTTCTCTCCCCGCCCTTGTCGTCACATCTATCTCCGCTTATGTATGCATAGCGGTCTATAAGCATTTCGCCGACTGCGCCGAGGAGGGAACGGTCTATACCGTTATCGTTTCGGACAAGGGCAGGACGGTCAGCTTTAAGGCGATGGCGGATACGGGAAATATTCTCAAGGACGGCTTTACGGGCAAACCCGTTATAATGTGTCCGAAAGCGTTTCTTGAAGAGCTTTACGGAAGTGTTCCGGACGAAACGGGGATCATCTCCCGTAAAGGCGGCACGGCAACGCTTGCAAGATGGCGCCTGATACCTTATTCCACAGTTTCCTCCTCCGGTCTGACGGCTATTATCCGTCCGGAGGAGATATGCATAAAAAACGAAGCCACGGGCAGACTTTACCGTGCCGACGCTTATCTTGCGGCGGCGGGAAAGGACGCGGACTTTGCCGTTTTTCACCCCAAAATACTGTTATAGAAAGGTTATGATAATATGAACTTTGTATCCAGGCTCGTTGAAAGGGCGAAAAAATGGGCAGCCGAATTTCTTTGTCTGCCCGGAGAAATATTTTACATAAACGGACCGGAAACGCTCCCTCCGCCGCTTACAAAAGCAGAAGAAGCTCATGCCTTCGAGCTTCTCCTGACGGACGATCCCAAGGGCAGGGAGCAGCTTATAGTTCACAATCTGCGCTTGGTGGTGTATATCGCAAAAAAATTCGAATCCACGGGTATCTGCGTGGACGATCTGGTGTCTATCGGAACAATAGGTCTTATAAAGGCGGTCAATACCTTTTCGCCGGAAAAAAATATCAAGCTGGCGACCTATGCTTCGCGCTGCATTGAAAACGAGATACTTATGTTCCTGCGCAAAACCTCTCAGCACAAAAACGATATCTCCATAGACGAGCCCTTGAACATAGACTGGGACGGCAACGAGCTGCTTTTATCCGATATTCTCGGCACCGACGAGGACGCCGTAAACAGCGGCATAGAGGACGCCGCTGAAAAAGCTGTGCTTATGGAAACCGTATCATGCCTGCCCGAGCGCGAAAGGATAATCATGGAAATGCGGTTCGGCTTGAAATCGGGCAGGGAAATGACACAAAAGGAGGTTGCGGATATTATCGGGATATCCCAATCGTACATTTCCAGACTTGAAAAAAAGATAATCAAAAAGCTGAAAAAGGAGCTTGACCGTCAGATGATGTAACGCGGCGTTTACCGCCGCTTTTTCTTGCCCAGATAAGTGGGTCTGAACCAGTTTACGTAAATTGTTTCTATCATTCTTATGGTATAATCGTAAAGCAGAAAGACAAGATTGATAAATATAAAGACTCCGATAACGGCATATTTTCCGAGAAAGGAAAAATCTCCGAAAAAGTCGTAAACGCCCATGATAAATGTCATCAGCTTGTACCACATCACCATGGATACGTTGAAAACGGCAAACTTTGCCGCGAGCCTGACGGCTCCGCCCTTTATTTTGCCGAGCTTGGGCAGTATTATGGGGTAATATCCGAAAAACATTATAAATAAAGCGGCGGCTTCCTTGTCGGGAGTCAAAAACAAAGACAGCAGAGAAACGGCGCAGTATGCGGCGAACGCCCAGCTTGCGCTGACCTCCTTTGATATAACGATCATCAGCGCCCCCGCATAAATGGGTATAGCAAGGCTCAGCAGGGGGAAAACGCCGGTCATAAACATAAGCGCCAGGCAGAGCGCGGAAACAACGCCGCCTATTGCGACCTTATAGCTTGTATGGCTGCTGCCGTTCATAAACGTCCCGCCTTTCATTTGTGGGAAACGGCGGTCAGAGCTTTTTTACGCCGCAGGCGTTCAGCATACGGATCTTCGATCGCCGTTTTTAATATTATAGCATATTATTGCGGGATTGTCAAATATGCAAGGAATGAAAGGATAGTTGTTTAAGGGGGAGCTATCACAGAAAAAGGAAACCATCAAGGCAATTCACCGTTTGATAAAAACCGAAGCGTGCAATTTTTATTCAATATTAATTTTATCATATCCATATGATGACAATATTACCATACATTTTTCAGTTATATCCTCGTCACAGCAATATCGCAATGTTATCCATCTTCCGCTGTTACGGTAATTATCGGTCGGCATATATCCATCCGAATACTCTGCGCCGTCCGTACCGAAGCCTATTCCGGATCCAACGGGCGCGAGTCCGCCGCATCCCCTGTGACCGCACTCTATATATACGGAATGACCGTTACTTCCCCAAAACTCATTACGGGAAAGTGAACGCATATATTCAGCCATCTCTGCGCCGCTTCGCTTCCTTTTCCGAAAATACGCACCCGCAGTAATTCTGACGGTACATCCCGTATTGTTCCGAAAGACGGCAGGAACGCCGAAATCCGTCCTTTTTCTTAAAGTCGGAATACAGATAGCTTACCCCGTACTTCTCCGAAAGCCTGCCTCCTATACGGTTGAGCATATCCGCATTTTTATGGGGACTTATCGAAAGCGTAGTGGTGAAGTAATCAAAATTATTTGCGGCGGCGGTCTTTGCCGTTTCCTCAAGCCGCAGCTCGTAGCATGAAAAGCAGCGTTCGCCGCCCTCCGGAACGTTTTCAAGTCCCTTGATCTTTTCATAAAAACGTTCGCTCATATGCTCGGTACCGATAAATCCTATGGGATTTTCCGCAGGAAACAAAGATATGAAACGCTGCTGCTCCGCGCGCCTTTTGTAAAATTCTTCCTGCGGGTATATGTTGGGATTATAATAAAAAACCGTTATCCTGAAATAACGGGAAAGATATTCGAGAACATAGCTTGAACAGGGAGCGCAGCAGCTATGCAGCAAAAGGGACGGTACGCTGCCGCCAAGCTCCGATATTATCCTGTCAAGCTCGTTCTGATAATTTCTTTTTTGCCTGTCTGCACCTGTCCGCATATCATGTACCTGCCGTAACAGTTTCGGTATTTGCGGGTACAGGCTGCGTTACGGGAGATGTTTCGGCAACGTTTGTTTCCGTATGTCCGATCTTTCCAATAATATTTGTCTGAGCAGGCTGAGTTTCTTCGGGCAGATCCTCTGTCTGCGCGTCGGCTTCAAACTCCGTTACGTCCGACTGTATCTTTGAAAGCAGTACCTTATAGGCGGAATATTTAAAATGCATTCCGTCCGATTCCGCATAAGCGTATTCGAAATAGCCGTCCGTATTTTTCAGCGCCGAGGCGGTATCGACAAAAAGAAGACCGTTAGCCGCGCAGTAGCTGCCGAGGCTGGAGTTGTATTCGTTTATCAGTTCCATTATGTTAAGATCCGGAACGCTTATGTCATATTCGGGAGTAACGGGAGGTACGCCCACTATAACGATGTTGGCGTCGGGGCATATTCCCTTGATAAGACTTACAAGTCCGTCCGTGGATTGGAGCATACTTCCGGTGGACAGCCACTGTATTCCGTTTGAACCCAGCATTATATATACTCTGCCGGGCATTGTATAGGAAAGCATGGTGGATATATCTATCTCCCCGTAGCAGGTGGAAACGGCCTTTGTCGCCGCGCTGGACGGGTTGAGTCCGACCTTTGCAAAAACGTTTTTCTCGTTTAAAAATCCGTACAGCGAATATCCGGTCGATATGGAATCGCCTATAAACAGATCGTTTGAGAAAAACTCCGCGTCATATTGATCGGAGGCTTGGAGAGCCGCCGCAGCCGTCTGAGCCGTTTCTGCCGCAGCTTCAGATACGGCGGGTTCTGTTTGGATCGTTTCGCTCTGCTGCGCTGTTTCCGTCGGAGCTTCCGTCACATCGTCCTCGTTCCGGATCTCGGTGCTGTCGCCGTCCTCGGATAAAGCGTTCTCCTCCTGCGGATCCTCGGAGGAGATCTCCGTTTCCGCCTCTGCGGTTTCCTCGGTTTCCGTAACCGTTTCCGGTTCGGCGGTCGTCTGCGCCGCTGTTGCTTCTTCCTTTTTTTCCGCGGAAAGCTCCGTGATATCTTCCGTCTGCGATCCTGCCGCTTCACCGGCGGATACCGTTACCGAGCTTTCCTGCTGTGTTTTTGCATAGATAGCTCTTTCCCTGCGGAGCTGCTCCGCATATGAGCCGTACTGCGTCACGGCAGGCAGATCGTCGTTTATGGGATCGGCAGGTTCATTTTGGGACGAACAGCCCGCAAAAGATACCGCAGCCGCCAATGCAACGGCGGCTGCAAGCTTGAATTTATTATTAACGCTTGATGTATCGGACATATAGCTTGTTTCCTTTCTTTTTCTTTATTCGGGAATTTATGTAATTATCCGCATGGCTCCGTCGTACGGAGCAAAGCTGAAAACAGTAAAACGTCATAAGCCATAAAATATTATATCATATATTTCCCAAAAGTAAAACTGTCATTGATACAGAATTTTATTTCTTTTTTTCGGGAAATTTCTATCATTTACACAATTTTTTATTTTTATTCGACAAAGTATTTCCGAAATATGACGTGTAACATTATTTTGTCAAAAGCATAGTATAATATTGACAAAATATTAGCGTCGTTTATGTTAAATTTAACAAAAATAAAATATGAAAGGAGAACGCCTCATATGAAACGGTCACGCAGACTGCTGTATGCAGAGCTTACGCTTATGCTGACGTCCGCAGCGGCGTCGTGTTTTTTGGCATATGGGCAGAAAGGAATTGACAGAGAAACATTTTTTGCTTTTCAAACCATTTTTATGCTTACGGGTTGGGTCTGCGGTCTTCTTGCGGGCGGATATTTCATTTTTATCGAACCTTTCCGTGCAAAAGGTCTTAAGGGATGCGCGTTAAAGACGGCTTCGGCGCTGCTCGGAGCGGCAGCCGCATTCGGAACGGCATGGCTGATAGCCTCTGCGGGCGGCACATACGTGTAAACCGTTTATCCGCCGCAGTCTATGATGTATGCGGCGGTGAATACCGCAGGAGAGTTCCAGTAAATGGTTATCTCATTCAATGAATAGCATAAAACATCGTCAATAAAGCATTTCATGGGAGGGGTATTTTCGTCAAAGCGCGCTATGGCGGCGTCATGCTCGCAGGGACGGGCGTTTGCTCCTCCGCTGACCATGCCCGGAATGCATTCCTCTATACCGTCCGCATGAGCGGGGCGCAGATGCGGATAATTTACCGAAAAATCTCCCGTGCCGCTTACATATGAAAATCCGAGAGCGTTTACTCCCAGCAGGCAGTCAAGCTGCGCCGCCGCATAGTCCCTGAAACGATCTTCGCCGCATAGTCTGTGGGCGAGCGCAAATATCATTCCCCGCTTCATAAGCTGCATATTGCTGCCCCAGAAGTAGTCGCGGCATTCCATAGCAGCTCCGTAACCGCAGCCGTCGGCTATAACAGCCAGCCGCGAAGCCTCGTCAAGGAAACGCTTTTTCATTTTTTCGGCAATATCTTCTCTTTGAACGCCGGAGCATATCAGCGTTATCGCCCCGAATCCGCCTACCGAGCCGTAACCCAGAGCAGTCATGGGAAAATTCTTTTCCATGGCTTTTTTCATAAGCTCATAATATTTTTCATCGCCCAGCGCGGCGTACATTTCCGCATACGCCCAGAAGCGGTTGTCTTCGTCCGTATGTTCGCCGTAGCAGCCCGTATTATTGCCCGGAGGATTGTCAAAGGGTATAAATTCGGGATTTTTTTCCAAAAAATCGCAGGACGCTCTCGCGGCGTTTATAAGCCTGTCGGCAAATTCCCCGTCAAATCTGCGGTAAATACCCGAGGCTAAAGCGCAGACAGCGCAAAGATCGGCGGTCGCCATGGAAGAAACGGCAAATACGTATAACTGCTCCTTGTCGTCCTCCGGCATGATAAACGGCGCATGGTTTGCCGTGGTCGCTTTATGGTATACTCCCCCGTCGCCGCGCTGCATTTTAAGCAGCCATTCAAGCTCGTAACGGCATTCGGCGAGGATATCCGGACATTTGCCGCCGCTTTCGGGGATATTAAGGCTGCGTCCGTCAAATACGTTCGGGAACAGTCTGTAAGCGTTCAGCAGATGCGCAAGGGCGCAGGCGGCGGCGGTAACATATCTGCCGTAATCCCCTGCGTCATGCCAGCCGCCGGACACGTCGAGAGATACGCCGCTGTCCTCCCAAAGAAGCGCTCTGCCCGTGTGACAGCAGCCTCTGGTAAATTTTCCCGCGTGCTTTTCCTCAAGGGCGCAGCCGCATCTCAAATAATAGAACGCCCTGAGCATATCGTCAAGAGGCTTGCCGTACACGTTTTTGCCGATGAAAAACGGAAGAGAGCGCTGCCCTCCGTCGGCGACAATGCGGTAGCTGCCCTCTCTTTCGAGCTTTGAGAAATCCGCCGTGTAAATATGATCGCCGGATATCTTATCAAATCCGAATTCCGAAACTTTTCCCGAAAAGCAGACCTCGCCTTTCAGATCAATTACCTCGAAGCTGCCGCATTTTTCGGTTATAACGGCCTTTTTTGCGCCGATAGGCATATAACCCGCCTGGTTTACAAAAATTTTCTCCGGAAATACCCTCCGCGGCGATCCCTTCATTTCCGATAATGTCATGACCATCTTCCTTTCACCCTTTTCAAAGCTCTGCGGTTATACCTGCAACGCCCTCATTTCGTAGAATGCGCCCTGTTTTTTCATAAGCTCGTCGTATGTGCCGAATTCTATAAGTCCGCCGTCGCCGATGACGGCTATCTTATCGGCGTTTCTTATGGTTGAAAGTCTGTGAGCCACTATAAGCGTGGTCCTGTCCGCCACAAGCCTGTCAACGCTTTCCTGTATCTTCTTTTCGGAAATGGTGTCAAGAGCGGAGGTGGCTTCGTCGAGGATAAGTATTTTGGGATTTCTTACAAACGCCCTTGCAATTGAGACCCTCTGCCTCTGACCGCCGGAAAGATTTTTTCCGTGTTCGGTTATTTTTGTTTCAAGTCCGTCGGGCAGGGATGATATGAATTCCTCCAGATTTGCGGAACGAATCACTTCGTTTAGGAATTCATCGCTTATATTATCCGCTCCGTAGGTTATGTTTTCTCTTACGGTTCCGGTAAAAAGAATGGGAGTTTGGGGGACTACCGCTATATGCTGTCTGTAGCTTTGCAGATTCATTTGGGATATGTCCTTCCCATCGATCAGCACCTGTCCGGAATCCGCCTTCAAAAAGCCTATTACAAGGTTGAGGATGGTTGTTTTTCCCGCTCCCGACGCTCCCACAAAGGCAATGGTTTCCCCCGACGCCACGGAGAAGTTCAGACGCTCAAAAACGGGTCTGTCGGAATTTCTGAACTTAAAGCAAACGTCCTTGAAGCGGATATCTCCCTTGATATCCTTTACCCTTTTGCCCGCCGACGAATTTTCCACGTCCGGACAAAGCAGGATATCTCCCACGGAGCTTACCGATTCAAGTCCCTTTGAAATAATGGGGAGGAGAGTGATTATTCCGCCGACCTGATTTACTATAGTTCCGAAATATGTCTGATACATTACCACGTCGCCCGGTTCGATAGTCCCTTTCGAGGCAAGATAACCCGTAAAGCCAAGGCACAGGACCTGAAATATCTGAAACGCCGCCCAGCTTACGGAACCGAAATAGGATTGGGTAATATCAAGCTGAAAACCCTTTCCCGCCACGCTTTTTAGCTGACTGTCCAGCTTTTTTGTTTCCGTGCGTTCGAGAGCGTGCGCTCTTGTTACGGGAATAAGCTCCACCATTTCCATTACCTTGACCGACGTTTCCTCCATTTCACGGCGGAAATCTCTGTTCTGGGTGTTTATCCTGTTTCTGAAAGCGTTTCGGATAAGCACGGCAACGGGGATAGTAGCCAGAAAGAACAGGAAAACCGTCATTGACGAGGTAACTACCACGGTAAACGACACAATAATGTTGAGGATAATACTGAGAACCGATATGAATATCTGCGCGGACAGATTTTCTATCTGCTCCACATCGCGCATTATCTTCGACTGGAGCCTGCCCGACTGCATTTCGTTGTGATATGTTATGGAAAGCTGCTGGAGCTTTCTCACCATAGAGCTTCTTAGGCGGCATTCCACGTTTCTTATGACCTTTGCGTAAAGATATGTATGAAAATAATTGGTAAGCACGTTCTGAGCCACCAGTACGACCATTATTGCAACGTTTATGATTATTGAGTGCAGGGACGATCCGTCGGCTCTTGTCGCCGCGTTTATGATATTTGCCGTTGCTATGGGCAGCACCCATACCGGAGAATGCTTTACCGCAAACAGAACTATAGACGCAATAAGCTGAGGATACTGACCCTTATACAGTCCCAGCAGTATTTTCAGGTTATTGTTTTCATTGCGGCGAAAGCTTTCAAGAAGAATATCCTCGTCTATATCCTCCTGCGACGACGCTTTTCTGCCGAACAGCTTTTCCTTTGAGTCGTTCATAATGTAACCGCCTCCGTGACAGGTTCTTAGTATCGGTAATGCCGATCCCTTGACAGGAGCATAAACGGAGAACCGCCGCAAAAGCTTCGGTATGTGTTTTTACGGCTGTCTTTATGATCGGTATTTATTTACTATACTATAATGTCCGGCTGATTTCAAGTATAATTTACTGTAATTGTGGTAACAACTTATGAATTATCTGACACCATTATCGGCTCATCAAGCGGCAGATGTCATAACGGCAGCAATACCTGGCAGCATTGGTGAGCTAAGCAATGTACTTCGTTTATATTGAACGCTGCGTGAGAAAATTGATCCCCGTGACAAAAATTTCCCGCGCCTCGGCAAAAGCAAAGCCGAAAACCGTCGGGATCCGTGCGGTTTTCGGCCGGTACTCTTATATTTTATTTTATGCAAGCAGCTCGTCCAGTCTGATGCCGATCTCCTTAAGGAACGTTTCGGTATCGACTGTCCGCTTTTCGGGAAGCTTGCTCATTGCCGCAAGATTCTTGTCCATGACGCCGTCCTCCATGGTTCTGACGGACGCCTTTTCAAGCATATCCGCATATGCGCACAGCTCGGGAATGCCGTCAAGCTCTCCCCTCTTTCTGAGTGCGCCGCTCCATGCAAAGATCGTAGCTATCGGGTTGGTAGAGGTCTTTTCTCCTTTTAAGTAGTTGTAATAATGACGTGTTACCGTACCGTGAGCCGCCTCGTATTCATAGACCCCGTCGGGAGAAACCAGGACGGAGGTCATAAGACCCAGCGAGCCGAACGCAGTCGCCAGCATATCCGACATAACGTCGCCGTCATAGTTTTTGCACGCCCAGATAAAGCCTCCCTCGGAGCGTATAACACGCGCGACCACATCGTCAATGAGCGTGTAGAAATACTCTACGCCCGCAGCTTCGAATTTTGTCCTGTATTCCGCCTCGTAGATCTCCGCGAAAATATCCTTGAAACGGTGGTCGTAGGTCTTGGAAATGGTATCCTTTGAAGCAAACCATAAATTTTCCTTGGCGTCAAGAGCGTAGTTAAAGCAGGCTCTGGCAAAGCTTGCTATGGAACTGTCAAGATTGTGAACGCCTTGAACTATACCGTCGGAATTTTTAAAATCATGGATAAGCGCGCGCGTTTCTTTGCCGTCCTTGTCGGTGATAACAAGCTCCGCCCTGCTGCCCTTTTCGGCTTTGAGCTCGGTGTTTTTGTATATATCTCCGTAGGCGTGGCGGGCAATGGTTATGGGTTTTGTCCATGTGGGGATATAGGGAGTGATCCCCTTTACAAGAATAGGCTTTCTGAAAACCGTGCCGTCAAGGATAGCTCTGATAGTGCCGTTGGGGGACTTCCACATCTCCTTTAGCTTGTACTCCTCCACGCGCTGAGCGTTGGGGGTAATGGTGGCGCATTTTACGGCAACGCCGTATTTTTTTGTCGCCTCCGCCGATTCAACGGTCACTCTGTCATCCGTTTCGTTTCTGTGTACCAGTCCCAAATCGTAATATTCCGTTTTAAGGTCGATATGGGGAGTGATGAGGATATCCTTTATCATCTTCCAGATGACCCTGGTCATCTCGTCCCCGTCCATCTCCACAAGGGGAGTTTTCATCTGAATTTTTTCCATTTTCATTTTCCTCCGTTAATTTTTACGGTATCGCGAATATTATCTCCGCTTCGCCGCCGCAGTAGCTGTTGACGGCTCTTTCAAACATGGGCAGGATATCGTTCCTGTCGTTGCCGAATGCTCCGCAGCCGAAAGCGCCGAGAATTATCAGCTCCGGCGACTGCTCCGCTGCGAAAAATACTATCTTTGCGATTCGTCTTTCCATTATTTCATTGGTTTTTTCCTTCGGCATAAGCAGCTCCGCCGCCTCGTACCTGTTTACCGCGGGACAGGTGATAAAATCACATAAAACGGGCGAGCCGAGCATTTCGCCGCCGTCGTTCCGTATAACGGGAACGTTTCTTGAATATATCATCCCGTCGGTGTAATCGGGTGCGTCATGGCGGAGATTGGCGCCGTAAAAGCCGCTTTCGTCCTTTATGGCATAGTACAGCATGGACGCCCTGCAAAGAGATTCCTCCTGCGCGCTGCCGCCAACGGTATAAGCTCCGCCCGCAAAAAGAGCATTGGCAAAATTAAGGGCGATAATATGCTTGCCTCCGTTTTCAAGAATACACTCGACAGCGGTCTGTTCCCGTGTATTTTCCGCCAAGACAAAAGGCTCTTTTCTCTCCCGTTTGACGGGAAAAACGTCGGCGATATATTCCGAGGTCATTTGAGGAAAGCTGTGTTCTCCGAAATACCTGTCGTTATCCTCCTTGATCTTCAGATAATTCATTTTTTACCTCCCAGGATACCTGCCGCCGCGCCTATGCCGCCGCCTATGACCGCTCCCGCAAATATCCATGTTCCGAGATCGAGCATAAAGCCTCCCGCAGCCGCGCCTGCGGCGATACCTATACATATCCCGCCGCCGATACAGGTAATATTCCTGCGGAAGCTGCGGTAATCGGAGTCGCGAATTTCCTTTAACCTCATAAGTCTGTTCCCGCCGTCCCCCGTTTCGGGATCGAAGGAAGCGGCTTTGAGCGCGCCGCAGGGGAAATCGTCGCACTGACCGCAGTGTGCAAGTCCTTTGACGGTGCAGCAATTGTACATCTCGCAGTCCTCGTCCTCGAAAAGCCTGCCCTGCATACAGCCCGGACAGCCGCTTTCCTCGGCAAATCTGCATACTGTGCAGTCCATGCCGCAAGGAGCAAGAGTTATCCTTTTCTCCCCGTTTTCGGAAACGGTATTTTCATTTTCCGCGCTCATGTTTCAATACCGAGCAGTCCGCAGACAACGGCAGCCGCTCCCATTGCTCCGAGCGTGATAACAAGTGATATCAGTCCCGCAGTCTTGCTGTCCATATCCGGACAGCGCTTGCCGATCAGCGACTTGACAAACGCCAGTACCGCGAACCCTACGATAAGGACGACAATATCGCCCACAGAATCTATATGCAGGTGACGCCTGCGCAAAACCGGCTCCGTCATTTTAGGCTCTCTCTGGTATAGTCCAAAAGACCGCCCGCCAAAACGATATCCTTTGTCCGTCCGGAAAGCTCGCAAAGCACGGGAATATCGCAGTCCTTTGTCTTATTGACGAGAGTAAGCTCCGTCCTGCCCTCGCTCACCGCTTTTCTTACGTCCGGCAGCATAAGCTCGTCGCCCTCTTTTATCTTATCATAGTCGCTTTCATTAACAAAGGTAAGCGGAAGTATTCCCGCGTTGATGAGATTTGCCCTGTGTATCCTTGCAAAGCTCTTGACAAGCACCGCCTTTACTCCCAGATAAAGAGGAGCAAGCGCGGCATGCTCTCTGGACGAGCCTTGACCGTAATTCGCGCCTCCCACAATAATGCTGCTTCCCATGGATTTGGCTCTCTCGGGGAATTTCTCGTCGCATACCGTAAAGCAGTACTCGGAAATTGCGGGGATATTTGAACGCAGGGGAAGTATCTTTGCTCCCGCAGGCATAATGTGATCCGTGGTGATATTGTCACCCACTTTAAGGGAGCAGCCGCACTCGATACTGTCCGCAAGAGGAGCCGTTTCGGGGAAAGGCTTGATATTCGGACCTCTGAGGATCTCTATCCTGTCCGCCTCGCTTTCATCGGCGGGAGGAACTATCATATTGTCGTTAACGATAAATTCCGAAGGCATATTGAATATAAACTCGCCAGCAAGAGAGCGCGG
Organism: Ruminococcus sp.; assembly: GCA_023667165.1. Classification (GTDB taxonomy): domain Bacteria; phylum Bacillota; class Clostridia; order Oscillospirales; family Ruminococcaceae; genus Huintestinicola. Next base: position 220,344 of record JAMPAO010000001.1, read on the forward strand.
ATCGGTAAACACGCCCGTTACGGCGGAGGCGGCTGCCGTTTCCGGAGATACAAGGTACACCTGACCGTCCCTGGTGCCGCTTCTTCCCTCGAAATTGCGGTTGAACGTTCTCAGGGAGATACCCTTGGAATTGGGCGACTGACCCATTCCTATGCAGGGTCCGCAGGCGCTTTCCAGTATTCTTGCACCCGCGTCGATCATTACCGCCAGAGCGCCGTTGAGAGCGAGCATATTAAGCACCTGCTTCGATCCGGGCGCGATGGACAGAGAAACGTTCGGATGAACCGTTTTTCCCTTGAGAATATACGCCACCTTCATCATATCCATAAGAGAGCTGTTGGTGCATGAGCCTATGCACACCTGGTCTATCTTCATGCCGCTCAGCTCCTCCGCCGTCTTTACATTGTCGGGAGAATGAGGGCAGGCAGCCAGAGGCACAAGCTCGGACAAGCTGATACTTACAGTTTCGTCGTATTCGGCGTCCGGATCCGCGCTTAAGGGGACGTAAACATCCTCTCTTCCCTGAGCGGCAAGGAACTGCCTTGTTATCTCGTCGGACGGGAATATGGATGTAGTAGCTCCCAGCTCCGCGCCCATATTGGTGATAGTGGCTCTTTCGGGCACGGACAGGGATGAAACGCCCTCGCCGCAGTACTCTATGACCTTGCCCACGCCGCCCTTAACGGACAGACGCCGCAGAACTTCCAAAATAACGTCCTTGGCGGACACCCATGAGGAGAGCTTGCCCGTAAGCTCTACCTTGACTATCTTCGGGTAAGTGATATAGTACGCGCCGCCGCCCATTGCCACAGCAACGTCCAAGCCGCCCGCGCCGATAGCTATCATGCCTATGCCGCCTCCGGTGGGAGTGTGGCTGTCCGAGCCGATAAGGGTCTTGCCGGGCGCGCCGAACCGCTCCAGATGCACCTGATGGCAGATGCCGTTGCCCGGGCGGCTGAAGTAAATGCCGTGCTTTCTTGCCACAGAGCCTATAAATCTGTGATCGTCGGCGTTTTCAAAACCCGACTGGAGCGTGTTATGGTCGATATACGCCACCGAACGCTCCGTCTTTACTCTCGGTACGCCCATCGCCTCAAATTCCAGATAAGCCATTGTACCCGTTGCGTCTTGAGTAAGCGTCTGATCGATCCTTATGCCTATTTCGCTGCCCTTTTTGAATTCTCCGTCCACCGTATGCGCCTTGAGAATTTTTTCGGTAAGTGTAAGTCCCATTTCCTCAGATCCTTCCTGTGATCGTTTAAGCCGCCAGCGCGGCTGCCGGCTTAAACGGTATTTGCATAATATAATTATACACTTAATTTGCTCTTCTGTCAATGAGCTTTTCTCCCTCCGATACCGATTTAGCGTTATTTTATGAAAACTTGCCCATTTTGTACAAAAATTTATACGCCGAAAAAGAAAATTTTTTCTAAAAAGGTATTGACAACCGCAGGATCATGTGTTATAATATAATACGTCACTGAAAGACATATTGCCGTGCGGGTGTAGTTCAATGGTAGAACTCCAGCCTTCCAAGCTGGTCGCGTGGGTTCGATTCCCATCACCCGCTCCATTTGCGTCTTTAACTCAGCCGGATAGAGTAACTGCCTTCTAAGCAGTAAGCCACTGGTTCGAATCCAGTAAGACGCGCCATTTTTTTCCGCAAAGGCTTTCGCCTTGTCTGCTCCCGTGCTTCTGCGTTGGGGGGCGTATTTATGTTGTAACGTCTGCAAAGGCGTTACAAAAAATATGGTGGGTATAGCGTAGTTGGTTAACGCGTCAGTTTGTGGCACTGAAGACCATCGGTTCGAATCCGATTATCCACCCTTCCAAAAAGCCTAACGTGATCACTGCGTTAGGCTTTAGCTTTTAGAAGCAAGAATTTTCAGAAGCAAGAGGCAAGATGTTTTTACCGCATATCTGTTTGTTTTTTATCTTAGAACCCATACCAATAGGCTCAGCGCACGTCTTTTCGGCAATCTTTTACCGATGA
>JAMPAO010000020.1 GCA_023667165.1 Ruminococcus sp.
GTAGTCCTCGAACCATTCCTCGCAGAACGTTTCAAACTTCACAGCCTTGCTCTGAAAGCCTTTCATACACGCTTCCTCAAACAGAACCGACTGGCGTTTCAACTCCTTTTCAATTTGTTTCGGGGTCATACCCTCGTCTGGTTTCCAAGTCATAGATTGAATAATTTGTTTGCCTTTGGTATCGTAACCGCAGCTTACTCTGATTGAGTAACTGCCGTTCCTTTTTTGAATTGTAGCCATAATACAAAACCCTCCTGTATTTCACATTATGGCATATCTCTATATTTTAATTATATCACTTTTTTGCTTTAAAGTCAAGAACTTTTTATAGAGATATGCCAACAAATTATCTCGACCTATGCTGAACAGGATTTAAAAACATTTCAAACTTTTCTTTAAGGTTACAATGCTCAATAAACCTCATAACCCTATTAAACTTGTCCTGCAAAGATTTTAATAAGGACTTTGTTTGCAACAATTCCTCATTAACAGCAGTAAGCCGATTATCCTTTTCGGCAAGAATATTTTCAATCTCAGTATTTCTATTTTGCAAAGTATGTACTTGATTGCCGAGCCGAGAATTTTCCAAAGAAAGCCGATTATTCTCGTTTTTCAAAGCAACCTCATCTTCCACCGAAGTATAAAAATTTTCAAAATCATCTTCAAGCTGTTTCAAATTTCCCGACAAAACAGCATTGTCATTTTTCAATTTCTCATTTTTATTCTGCAATGAATTACATTTATCTTTCAGCAAAACATTTTCCGTTTCAAGTTTTTGAACCGCAAAATATTTTTTAGCGGCAAGTGAAATTCTTTCAAAATCGTCCCGCTTCACGGCAACATTATTAAGCGGTAAATTTTTAATCGGAACATTTTCGATACTATCAATTTCCGAAATCTGTTCTTTAATTTCCGCCAGCTGCTCTGAAGATTTTTTCAATTTGTACTCCGCAACAGAAAGATGTTCGGCGGTACTTCCCTTAACTCCGCGCTCTAAATCATAACCGCGATGAGTAATGAAATTGAAATACTCGTCCTGCAATTTGGAATAGATGTCCCGACCTTTCCAAAACTCGGAGCAGTTAATTCTTTTGCAGGAAACGCCTTTTCTGTCCCTGCCGTTTATGACGGGAATGTACGCAACATGCATATGGGGAGTGGCTTCGTCCATATGAACCACGGCGGAAACAATGTACTGCTCGCCGCCGACTTTAGCGGTTACAAAGCTGTACGCGTCCTTGAAAAATTGTTTGGTTCGATCTGCGCCGAGCCTTTCAAAAAATTCTTTATCGGACGTAATTACAAACTCGCACATAACCGTACTCTGCTTTTTTCCTTGCAAACGAAGATTGCCCTTTAGCCGATAACGATTTTTTATACGTTCAAATTCCTGCTGATAAGTGGCAGATTGAATTTGTTTCAAGTGGTAATTTTCGCAGGAACGTGACAGGTCAATATCCTTGTTGCTGTAATTCTTGTTCAGCCGTTCATTGTGACGTTCGAGCAATGGGACGGCACTCATTTTGTGATTTTCGTTTCTGATAATTGCCTAGCTCAATAGCATACCTCCTTGTGATGTGAATGGAGCAGTAAACGCGCCTCTATCCGTCTTGGATAGTCCTAACTAACCCACTATTACTATTTCCTCCGTAAATAGTCTTGTGGGAAAAACCGTCCTGCGGACGGTTTGGCAGTTCCTCTTGACCCCTTTTATTGCAGCCGCAAAGCGGCTGTTTTTACGCGCGTAATACACGCGGTTACACGCCGACTTCCCAATTGCGGCGTGTAGGCGTGTAATGCCGCAGTTAAGCCATTTTTGGCGTGTAATCGGTGTGTATTTACGCGCATACACGCCTTAAATGATAATCGGTACATAACTTGTGCGGATACCGCGAAATCCTCTGACCCGCTGTTTATCGCGGTTAATTATATTAGTGTCGTATTTGATATTGTACTTGCCTTCATTGCTTTTAAGCCAACCGATAAATGTTTCTCTTTTTAACGGAGTAAGAGCGTTTCGGCTGCACCACTGAATATATCCGCCGTATAAATCATTACTGCTGGATTGCAAGCTTTCTCCAAAAATGATAAAAGGATTGTCCTGCAAAAATTCAATAATGTTACAGTTATCCGCCATAGCCTCTGAAACATTTCGCTTTGTTTTTTCGGAAACGGTAAACTTAAAATTATTATTTATCAGACGTTTTAATCCATCGAATATCCAAAAAAATATTTTTTCTTTTTCCAAAATAAATTTTTCCGCAAGGTACGGATCGTCAATTCTGTCGGGCGGTTTTTGCTTTGCCGTGAGAATTAAAAGCCACCGCGCAAATCCGTCCGATTTATCGTAGAGAGCTTTCGGAGAACCGTTGCCAAAGCAAATAAATCTCGGATAAAGTATAGCCTGCTCCGATTGAAAACCTTTCGCCTCAACGTTAACGGGAATTTCGGCGGTAACAAGATTTTTAATAATTCCCGTGGTTGACAGCACACTCATCTGCATATCGTCGTCAAGCATAAGCAATTTATTTTGCAAATTGTACCGAAAAAATCTGTCCGTTTCAATTCTTTGAAAATTGCCCGTAACCATTGCACTCTTAAAAATCTCCTGCAATACAACGCCAATTCTTAATTTTCCCTCGCCGCCGTTGCCGATAATAAAGAGCATGGCTTGTCCCTTTGTGGACGGAATTAAGCAGTAACCGAGATATTCCTGCAAAGTTTTTACGTCCTCAAAATCCAATAATTCATTAAGAAATTTTAGAAAATTATCGGGAAAATAATTTTCATTCCGCATTTCGGGACGGTAAAAAACGTTCAGCCGATTAACGCAAAACCGCTTTTCGGGAAACCAATTGCCGTCCGTTTTTAAAACGCCGTTCAGCAGATGAATTTCGTTTTCGCGGACGGGAATAGGCTCGCTGTGGCAAAATAATTTCAACGCTTCGAGCAGGGATTTTACTTTTCGGGAAATTCCCGTTGTCACAAATTCGGTGAGCGTTACGGAAATGTCGTGGCATATTTCGCTGTCGGAAATCTCGCCGTCAATGCCGTAAAGTTTGCCGCCGATACATTTCAGAGGGCGGTTCTGCACAAATTCTGTGCAGAACTCCACCTCGTTTATTGATTTACCGTTGAACCAACCGGCGGAACTCATCACGCCGCACCTCCCAAATATTCAAGCAAAGCCGTTCGGATGATAAGGATTTTCCCGCGCTTGCCTTGACCTGTCCTTATGTACGGGATTTTTTCCTGCGCCACAAGCTGTCGGATAGTGTGTTCCGAAAGCCCCTTGACCGCTTCGGAGCACTCTTTGATAGTCAGCAATTCCAAAGGTTTTTCGGGTTTCGGAATACTCTCCGCCGCCTGTTCCTCTACCTCAATAATTTCGTTGAGTAATGCCGCGATTTGAGCTATAAGCTCCTGTTTGGTTTTCATTGTCAATAATATCGACCTCCTAAAAATTTTATTATTGTGTAACTTCTTGGGTTATTTTACATTGATACACCCCCTCTATTTATCCCTACAAAATCAGCCTGTTTCGTAAGTCAATTTTGAAAATTTATTTTTAAAATCGGCTAATTGCATAAATTTTTTTGTATGTTATCGTGAATTTTTGCTCGTTCATAAGGTAATTACACTTAAAGGCAGTTTTGGAAACCTGCGTTCAATAAGTTTGGATATTTGCATAGAATTTGATGTTTTATATTGTAACTTTTGCTGTATATCACGCACCTCTATAAGTAAGGACATTTTTTAGGCGAATTTCCCGCAGAACAAGAAAAAACTTGTGCTTTGATAACAAAATTTGTATCATTGCACAAGTTATGTGATTAAATGTTGGTTAATATTAACGTTAATAAAAAAATGAAAGTGACGGTTGCATTTCAATGCCGCCGCCACTATGCGAGGGTATTAATTGAAATAATTTATGAAATCAATAATCAGCGTCAAATAGCCATGTGATATAATCCATCTCCATAAGTCCGCATTTATCTATTTTCCATAAACCATTTTCTGATGTCATTGTAATTTCAAACGGTATAATGCTGTCCCCATCTTCATATCCCCATTCATCTTTATCGCCCCATGCGGTCATATTTACCTTAACAGAACCATCGTCAAGCGGCTCTATCGAGGTTTGAGTTGACAAGATGATTTTGTATAGAGTGGATTGGAAGATAGCATAAGTAATATATAACACCATATTCATATCAAATTACATCAATTCATATTAACATCTTGAAAAATTCATAATTTTACAGTATACTTACAAATAACAGATCAAGATCGGGAGGCGTCATATGGGAGAAGAATATAACGATAAATGGATTAATCTTGAAGATGCGGCAGAGTATTTTAGCGTTAACAAGGACACCATCAGAAATTGGATAAGAAAAGGCACTGACATACCGGCTCATAAAATCGGCAAACTTGTGGAAGTTTAAAAAGTCAGAACTTGACGAGTGGGTTAAAAGCGGAAAAAGTGCGATTGATTAATTAAGAAGAAATATCCGCATGAGAATAATGCTCTTAAGTTTTAAGGCCGATGTGCATCAAAAAATTATCACAAATGAAAAAATATGAGAACATGGAAAAGCATTTCCGGACTAACCGACCGGAGCGTGATCGTATATTAGCGCACCGGTAAAAGCGGCAGAACAAATCGCGAATTATCTTTAACATCATAAATACGCAATGAAAACAGTAGGCTTTCAAGATACGAACAAAATATCAACGGAGCAGTTGCGTGTTGATTTACCCGGGTTTGCCGTGCCTAAAATATATCATTTTATTAATAGACCTCCTCGGAAACCGGAGAAGTGCCGAATGTTGTTGTCAGGCAAAGTATGTTTTCCGCAGGAATACTTGGTGTATTACAAGGAAAACGGACAAAGCATGACAACAAAATGGCAAGTCAGTCGCTGCTTCGGAAGTTTCCGAGAAGGTCTAATGAAACACCGCCGCTTTGCTGATTGAAGCAAAATTTAATCCCTTGCGGAGAGATAACCGTTCATGATTACTCGGACATAACGGGCGGTCAAATTTGCAAGAAATAAAGGAGATTGGTATGAGCGATACGCGACACACAGAATTATGGTCTTCTTTGAGTAAAAAAAGCAGATACATTGAAACAGGAATGGATGCTTTAACACGAAAAAGGACAGGGAGTTATTATACGGATTTAAAGCTTACCGATGTAATGATGAGTGAATTAGTAGAACACCTTAAAGCTGAAAATTCATCAGAAAAATTATATGAATATCGTTTTTTAGAACCATGCGTGGGCACCGGAAACTTCGTTTTTTCATATATTGAAGCAATCAGGTCTACAGGACTTGATAAGGAAAAAGCTCAGATCATGTTAGAAAATATTTATGTCGCAGACGTGAATGCAGACGCTCTTAATTGCTACAAAGAGTCATTGACAGAAATGGCGGCGTTGTTTTGGGGAATCGAACTGCAAGAAGAATACTTTGAGCGGCATATGGGAACAGGGGTGTTGGTTGATGTAACAGCAGAAGAATTGAGTTATATCAGCGTCAATGAAATTTTTTCAAAGGAGATCGTTGGCTCCGGATTCGATATTGTTGCAACAAATCCACCGTATAAGAACTTGAAAGCGGAACGCGGACATTACGGGAGCGATGAAGAATACAACAGAGAAAAAGACAAGTATTCGGCAATTTCTAAAATTGTATCGAAGCGTTTTAAATATTCGACAGACGGAGTTTTGAATTTATATAAGCTGTTTGCAGAAGAAATTATCGACCGATATGCTAACAAAACGGCATTTGTCAGTTTGCTGATACCCGCATCGATAATGTCCGATAAAACGTGTATGAAATTGAGAACGCATATGCTCAAGGATAATAAAATGATTTCCGTGAAAGTAATCGGAGAAGGAAGCGGATACATAGATGCACAGCAGGCATTGAGTGCGATCCTTCTGCAAAAATGCGGAAAAACAGACAAGGTTGCCGTTGTCAAAGATTACTGCAATAATCCGGACGACGCGGCGGAAATTGAAGTTAAAGATATTATGAATAAAAATACCGGAAACGCTATTGTTGCGGTTTCTTCAAAGGAATATCGAGCCTTAAGAAAACTAAGACAGTTTCCGGCTGTAAAAGAGCTTCCTTTTGTAAACAACTTAAGAGGAGAACTTGATCTGACGGCTAACAAGAATAGTATCGTTGCCGCCGATACAGGCTATCCGTTGGTGCGGGGAAGAAATATAGGTTATTACAATTTGCTGCCCTTTTCTGAAAATGAGTATGTGGCAGAAGAATTTGTTAATGCAACAAAAAAGAAATGCTACATTGAAACCGAGAGGATAATTTGCCAGCAAATTGCAAATATGAACAAAGAAAGGCGTGTAACCTTTGCTTTGGCACCTCGGAACTATGTGTTGGGAAATTCTTGTAATTTCATATCCGTGAGTGAAAATTCATATGGAATAGACATATATACATTACTGGGGTTGTTCAACACAAAATTAATAAACCGGTTGTTCAAGCTGACAAGCAGCAATAATCATGTCAACAATTATGAAATTGATTGTTTCCCCATTCCGGTAGAGGCTCCGGAATTGAAAAGAATATCAGCACTTGCAGCGGCATTCTTGGATACACAAGAAAATGTAATCCTTGAGGAAATAGAACAATTGGCATATCGAGCGTACGGAATCATATCATCTGCAGGAGAGTAAAAAAATGGACGAAAAGCAATGTATTCAAGCGTATACTGACGCAATAAAGTATGTCCTGCCGCAAATTACAATCCAAGAGGCGTCGAGTATTCTTAAAGGAGAACTAAAGATTGAGGGATTAATTAACGGTCTTAACAAATTTGATACAAGTGTTGTCAAGGGGATAACATCGAAATACAGAACACTGTTTCAAGGACTGTTACCGAACCACACAACTTTTAAGCTAAGTGATTTGGATTTGGAAATGATTAGGGCAGTGCCTCCGGGAGGAAGCTGGAAGGATATTCCAATGGAAACCGTGAAAAAATCAAAGAGGTTAAACCGAATAACACAAACCGGCGGTCGAACTACATTGTATGGCAGAATTGATTACAATAAACCAAGTTATACTATAACAACGTATTTTAACAGACCCGGCAACGGAACGTATGTGCATCCTGTTCATGAGAGGGTTCTGACCGTGAGAGAAGCGGCAAGATTTCAGACCTTCAAAGATGATTATTACTTTTTCGGTAATAAAACACAACATTTGAAACAGGTCGGAAATGCTGTGCCGACACTGTTGGCATATCAAATAGCGCGTGAAATAAAGAAAAAGACCGGATGTTCCAAGTCGATAGATTTATTTTGCGGTGCGGGAGGTATGACAGTGGGATTTAAGGAGGCAGGCATTCATTCCTTATTAAGCAACGACATTGAAGAAAGCGCCTGTGTTACCTTGAAGATTAATAATCCCGAAATTAATGTTTTGTGCGGAGATATAACCCAAGCTGAAACCAAAGACGCTATCGAAAGGGCGGCGTTGGAAGGCGGTGCTGACATCATATGCGGAGGTCCGCCTTGTCAAGGTTTTTCAATGGCCGGATTTAGAGCGAGTGATGACCCAAGAAACCAACTGTTTAGGGAATTTGTTGATATAGTCAGAAGAGTGAAACCCAAAGTTATTGTGTTTGAGAATGTAGAGGGTCTATTGAGTTACCAGGGCGGAAAAACATATCGTGAAGTACACGCTCTCTTCAGTGAACTTGGATACAATACAGAGGGCAGAACATTGATGGCAAGTGATTACGCAGTCCCTCAAAAAAGAAAAAGGGTTATTATTATCTGCACCGAAAATGATTTGGCGATAGCACCGGGAGAATTATTTCCTGCACCGATAACGGCGGAAGAATCTACTCAGATTACCGCAAGAGAAACAATCGCGGATTTGGAAACGGTGCCGTGTGACGATACCGCAAAATACGTTGACTGCGATAATTCCGATATACTTGATTTTTTTAAAGGAAACATAACATATGAGGAATATGTAACTTTGAAAACACCGGATAGAAAAAGAGGGTTATTATGAACAACCGGGTCTGACAGATATATTGTAATAAATGAGGCTGCTTACCATTAAAGGCAGTCATCCTCTTTTGACTTATAACGAACGGATCATTCTTTTCTGAATCATTTCCATAAGATTAATCACAAGCTGTTTGCATTTCACAAAAGAAATGCCGGATTCAATATTGACACAGACGGATTTAAGAGAAGCTAGTTCGGATAAAGTAAGGTCATGTTTATTATGACGATTATCCTTTTCACTGTAATCGTAGACCGCACCTATAGCGATTCTCTTGTATCTGTCGGTTTCGTACCGGTTTCTGTCGGTGTAATTCCTGTCTGTTTTCTCTATGATTTCACCTTTATCATTAAATTTATACGAATATTTAAAATAATCGTAATTAGGCTCCAAAAAGGCAGAAACAAGGAAATCCTCTCCGTTCTTGGGGCAGTTTTCAAGAATAGTCAGAAGAATAAACATGAAATTTGCCATGTTTTGCTTTAAGGCGTCGCGATAAACAGTGGGAACTTTATCAGGATTAGATGTGTAGTTATTTCTGATAAATTCCCATATGAGTTTGGATTGCCACGACATAGGGTATATGCCTGTTCTTGCTTCTGTTTCTATAATGCTTTCGATGTCTGAAATTTGAAGACGGTCACGTTTTGAAGAATTATCTCCGCCTGGCATTGGTTGTAAATAACGAGGATCATGAACAAACCCCAATGAAATAGGGCCTATATGGTCAGCAGAGGTGCCGTCAAAGAAATCGCTCCCCATAAATTGATTGGCTGCATGGATATTTCCGTCACTCCAGTATTCATAGGCTCTTCTATCTTTTGTGTAAGATTTTAGATTTTCTTTTGAACGTCCCTTGTCTTGAGTTGCTCTGCAACAGCGATTATATGTATGAAAACCGTCATAACGGTCAGGGAAATTTGACATTGCACCGGGACCCAAACATTTTTTTCCGCCTTTACGGCAGGCGTATTCCAAAGCGTCGATTATTTCTTCTTTTGCAGCGGTGCGTGCGTCCAAATCCAAATCACCCTTGTCTATCAAAAAAGAGGCTATATCAATCTTTTTAATGCCGTTGTTTATTAAGTCATCCCAAATATCACCTATATGGTCGCAGTCGGAGAACTCACAGTCAAATTTTTTGTTTAAGGATTTTAAGAAATTGGCATTGGGATAATGATAATACAAAGACATTTCTTTCCCGCAAATTTGACAGACCTTCCATTTCGTAGGATGTATTTCAAGCATAACATCCGCATACATTCCCGGATATGTTTTATGTGCTGCAATGAAATTTAAGTCTTGCGCCTTAGATATGCACCAATCTACTCGTGCTTGTCCTACTTCGGATCTTGCAGTTGCTATCCAAGCGTAAGAACCGTCAGGCTTTTTCTCTATAGGCAGACCTTGATAGTTTGGGTCGTTTACAATTGCATCCATATACCTTAAAAATCTCTGATGCCATTGTTTTCCGTTTTGTGCCATGATAAAATCTCCTGTTATTTATTTTTTGTGTAACGCCATCTAACGCACGATATGGGTATCCCGCCGCAATTGAAAAGTACGGTTTCGTTTCTTGCATTTTCTTGGTGTCGGATCGCTTCGGATTCCGTGGTTAATGTAATGGTATTAGGCATAGTAACTTCCCCGATGATTCTTTATCGTTTCAATGTCGTCATCAGTTCGGGCATACCCTTCCTACTGTTTCTTTTGCTTATTTCTTAGTATATCACATTATGAGCTTTTTGTCCACACCCTGTTCGCATAAAAAACTTGTAAAACAATAAAAATAATGATATAATAAAAAATAAAGTGAAGAACAATTTACGAGGATTGCTCTGCGGATCAGACGCCAAAAGGTTGTACGTCCGAGATAGACGTCAAATTGAAAATTGCGGAGGCGGTATTTTGTTATTTTATACTTTTTTATCCCGGGAAGAGCGAAGAAAAATGAACGGTTCGGATTTTATTGAAATACAATTTTGCAGATTGCCGAAGGATACAAAATTGGAAACAATCACGGCAGCAGACAACGTCAGCCATTGGCTTGACGATTCCGTCTATGTAAGCGGAGATGACTGCAATACTTTTTTTGAAGAATATAGCCGTATATTTGACGCCGCTATATACAATAACCTGAAAACGGGAACAATGGATCTCTGCGGCTTGAATTATTATGCCCCCGACCTGATCGATCCTATAATTGCAAAGCTGCTGAAAATAAGACCGACAGATTACAGAAAGCTTGTTGAATGGCTGAATACAGCAAAAAAATACAATGGCTTTTACATATTGGGAGTATAGTCGGCTTCCGATTGATAAAGACAGATGAAAAGCTCCTTGCAGACGGCAGAAGATCGCCATGGTATCAGATCATGACCGCTATCTTGGCAAGACCCGCGGCTGCGGGGATATACACAACGGTCATAATAAGCCTTTCCGCCAAGGCAAAGGATATTTTCTTTGTGGGAGATATATCCTCAACGCCTTTTATCACCCAGAATTTGCTGAACCTTACCCATATTTCGTCCACAAAAATGCCGTCGTACCAGTTCATCGCTTCGAGAAGCACCAATATATGGATAAAGGCTGTTCTGAAATCGGAAATGCCGCTCCATACTCCGATAAATATTACGGGGATAACGGCTCCGCCGATAACCAGCAGCGTGAAAAATATCGCTCTGCGGCGGTTGGCTTCCTCTCTTGTTGTCAGACCCATTTCAAAAACGCGGGTCTGTATTTCTTTCGGATAGAAGAATATTCCCCTAACGGGATCGTTCAGTACCAGCAGCTTTATTGCGGCGGTAAAAAATATCAAATACAGCACTGTCTGTATAAATAAGATCATCTTTTTTCCCTTTCCTAAAAAGCAAATTATTTTTTTATATACAGGAGAAAATCGCATTTTTCTCCGTCCGTTCCCAAAGTCTGCGTTCTGTCAAAGGCTATCCCGTCAAGATGCCCGTAAGCGTAAACGTCGTTGTCGCAGAAAATATGGGTAAGCTCCCCGCAGTTCTCGGCTTTACAGTATTTAACATAGGGACAGGCGGTAACGTCCATGCGGTATCTGTTAGCCGTCGCCTCGTAGACCTTATGAGCGAAACCCGCTTCGCTGCCGAAACCCGACTTGCAGCCTGCGGCAAAGCCTTTAAGGAACATCCCCTTTCCCAAGGGCAGCTTTACTATGTTCTGATAGACCTTAGCGGACTTTTTCGCCGCAAACGCCTCTCCCTTTTCCATAATTTCCATAGCCTTCTCCCCATGGCTTTCAAGAAGAGCTTTGTAGACGGCGATATGGGGAAAAATAAGGTCTGTGTGGAACTGCTCCTTCGGGGGAATATTTTTGTAACGGGAAAGAATATCCGATAAAATTTCCCTTGCCCTGTTCCACACCTTTTCCGTTTCGCCGTTTCCCAGAATTTCCGAGGCGGCGTGCTTTATGATGTTCATTTTTTTGCCGCCGTCGAGTATCTCGATTTTATCCTGCATAAGATAAATGCCTCCTTACAATCCTTTAATATTGATAACCGATCGTTTTGCGGATAAAGGCGGCACAGCCGTCGGAACTATCCGCGGTTAATTGGCTGTCAGTATAGCTATAAACGCCGGGACAACGCAGACAACAGGCAGGATAATGCAGCGTTTTATCTGCTCTTTGCGGTTGAACCCGAAATCCTTCCACCCCTTGCAGTCCTTTGTTTCCGGAAAAAAATGCGGGAAGAAATTTGTTTTTGTCAAAAGAAAATAATCCAGACCTATTATGTCAAAGGCTTTCATTCCCATTGCCATTACAAAAAATCTCACATACATTTCACCGAAACCGAAACCGTTCCTCACGCCGTTTATTCCCCCGAAAACATACAGTCCCGCCATCGCCGCCGCTATGAGGATTATTATTGCTATACCCGCTATCCGCCTGCCGCTCATGGGCAGTGAATCCAGCCTCGGCGACATAGCCTCTCTTACGTCGTCGGGGAAAAATTTCGTCAGACCCTTATAAGGGAGAGTAAGCGTGGCGGCAAGTATGGCAAGGAAGTACAGAACGCACAGCAGCAGGGTCAGTAAAAGAGTGGTTTTCATTTGGCGTTCTCCTTTCTCTTGCTGAGCAACAGTCCGTTTTCGTCCTTTACAAGCTCGTATTTTTCGGCAAGCGGATTTTTGTCGCCGCATATGCAGTAATCGCAGGCGTCTGAGTTGACGCAGGTGCCTGTGCGGATAAGGCTTGCATGGATCATGCCGAGGGCGATGTGGTCGCAGTTGCAGCAAAGGACGATCCGGTTTTCAAGTCCGTGCTTTTTTGCAAAATCAGCCAAAGGACATTTTGTGAAGTTGTAGCGGACTATTCCGTTTTCACTGTCGTAAGGCTTGATGTCCGCCGTAAAATCGTCGGGGTAGTTTTTTGCGTGTTTATTGGCTTTTTTGTTCGCGCTTTCAAATGCGGAATTTGCAATATCCATGACCCATTTATTGTTTGCGTCAAAAAATTTCCCGAGTAATTTAAATGCGCTCATAAAAATATCAAAGGCAACAGGCTGAAGCTCCTCAACGGTATGCTTTTTCGGGGCACAGGCGCAGAAGCTCATCAATAAAACGGCGTCGTATATCTGAGCGGCGTGGGGACTTTTTTTGCCTCCGTAATCGGGAGCGTCCTTCAAAAATTCCGCATATTTTTTCTGCACCGTTTCCCATACGGTTTCCGCGTCGCCGCCGTATTCCTTATGTATAAAATCAAGCAGTACTTTTTTGGCGTGCGCGGAATAGATCATATGCTTTTTTCTGTCAATATCCGGTTCGTTTTTGTTCATGACCCTCACCCTCTTTATTTGGAATTTTTATCGCGCAGCGCCTCGGGGGATCTGTCGCCCACGTACCAGTATTCACAGGTTTCATCGCCCGCGGAGATAGTCTTGTGACGTATAAGCTTTGCGTGGAACGCCTTTGCGACCGCGTGATCCGACTTGCACATAAGCGGCAGCAAGTCCGTATAACCGTATTTTTGAGCGAATTCATAAAGAGGGCAGGTGTCAAGAGAAAAGGCTACGCCCTTTTTCCTGCCGTTGGGATTGACGCGTATTTTCCAAGTATTGCCCCACTCGTTCCCCCGCTTTCGGTCGCTTTTGCTTTTGTATTTTTCAAGGAATTTATAAATAAGCTTTATCAGCAGGCTTTTCTTTTCCAGCCTGTTCATATCAAAACGGTTTATCAATTTAAGGCTGCTTCCCATTGTTTCGTTAAACAGCGCTTCAAAGTCCTTTTTTGAAAATTTTCTGTCCACCGATTCGTAAAACGCGCACACGGCATAGCAAAAATAAATATTTGAGGACATCATATTTTTGCTGCCGCCCAGATCGCCTTCTTCGCGAAGCCATTTGTAATAGAGCCGTTCGGTTTTTTTCATGCGTTTCATGACCTCGGCTTCGCTGTAATTTTTCCGCATAAATCTCAGCATTGCTGGTCTTAGTTTTTTCAGATATTTATCCATTTTTAACGCTTCCCCTTTCTTTTCGGCGATCGATTTTTTCACAGGCAATTATCAGATAAATAAACCATACGATCATACCGCCGTTCATGCAAAAGGTATACATTCCGTATGAGAAAGGCGAGGCGGGAAGCAGCTCTTCTATTTCGGAAATGACCGCCATCGGCACAAAGGGAGTAAAGACCGCCGCCCTTTTTTTAAGATATGTTTTTCCGGATAATATGGCGGCGGGCAGAGCTATAAGCGCCGCGGCAACGAATAGATACGACCCGTAAAGCGCTGCCGTTCCGACCTGCGCAAAGCCTCCGGAAAGTGTGACTGCAAGCTCGCGCCCGCCGTATTTTTCCGCCTGCGAGAATATGAAAACATTTGCCGTGACGATAAAATGGATCGTCAGCCAGCCTGCGGAGCATAATCCGAAAAAATATCCGAGCAAGGCTCTCGTCTTATCGGTTTTGCCGATATCGGAAATGCGGACGAACCCCGGATACATAAAACACATACCGATGACCGCAAGGATCAGTACGGCCGTAAGCTTTGCCATGCTGTAATCCGCCCCGTGTCCCTGTCGGATAAAATAAAATGCGCCGTCATCCACCGCCGACGTGTCAACAAAGCCAAGCAGCCAGTCGCCTATGCCGAAGCAAAGGCAGCCTATTATACCGAAAACGCTGTATTTCCTTTGAAACAGATCCTTTTCCGTAAAACCACTCCTCGGGCAATTTGGATTAGCTGAAACTAACTTAATGATACAATAAATGCAGCCGCTGTATTAGCGACAGCTAACTTAATATCAGTATACACCTTACAGTTATCTTTGTCAATAGAACGGAGATATTTTTACATATTTTTAATATTTGAAAACGGATCGGCAACCGTCGTTCCCCGCGCGGTAAAAACGGTTTTTTCGGCGGACTGCGATATATCTGAAGCAGTATTTGCGCGGGCGCGCCGTATTTCTGCGCAGTCCGCCGAAGGATCGAGCCGTGTAAAAAATTCCGAGCCGCCGCGGCGCTATTCGTATTCGTCCAGCAGAGCTATGATCCCCGCCGCCACGGTACGCGATTTCGGACTTAGGCGGTTTATCCGCGCAAGCAGCTCTCTGTCGGAAACAACGCCGTCCGTACCCAGCAGCAGGTAGTCGGGAGTGGTATCCAGAGCCTCGCACAGGCTCATTATCATTTCAAGGCTGGGAGCGGATCTGCCTGTTTCAATATTTGAAACGTATTTGTAATTTACGTTTATCATCTCGCAAAGCTGATATTGCTTTAATGAAAGCGCCTTGCGCCGCAGAGCGACACGCCTGCCCACCTCTTTGTAGTTTATTCTCATAATCATCACCCAATACTATTGTAACAACAGAAAATCAAAATAAAAACTATTTTATAAGCAGAAAAATAAAGTGTTTTCTGCTTGACAAACAGATTTTTCTGCGTTATAATAAGAAAAAATACTGTTTATCTTATTATAACGTAGAATTGTGAAAATGCCGCGGAATATATCGGCGGCAGCGATTTGATCTCCGAGGTGATACTTGAATTATGAAAAAACTGATGTTAACGCTGACGGTATTCGCCGTGTTCGGAATGCTGATCTTTGCGCTTGGGCGGTCGGCGGCGTCCGTTCCCGAGCCGCTTGACAGCTACGATGACATAAGCTGGGCGGATAATATCCGAGCCTCCTCCGGCGTCGGCGATAACGCATATCCGACCCGAAAAGGGAGCGGCTCAGGTTTTTCCGCAGACGGCGGCAGGACGGCGGTGTATGTTTTTATTAACGACGGAGATGATCTTATCATAATAATATACGATGAAGAAAGCACCGGTTAGGGAAATACCGGCCGCATCGGATCTGCGCTTTCATCAGCCCGAGAATACCGTCATAAAATTCCGCCGCCGTTTTTTTACGCCGCACGGTTGATATTTCCGAAAAAGTATGCTATAATTATGTATGGACGGCTTCGCGCAAAGAACGGCTGACGTTTTTGCGCGGTACCGCCTGCATTAAAAAACGGAAATGGAGATGTTTTCTTGAAGGACGGATTTATCAGGTGCGGCTGCGCTGTTCCGGCTGTAAAAGTCGCCGACTGCGCGTTCAATGCCGGAGAGATCGTAAAGCTCGTCAGACAAGCGGACAAGGATAGCTGTTCGCTGCTTGTATTTCCCGAGCTGTGCGTTACCGGCTATACCTGCGGAGATCTTTTTTTGTCGGACGCCCTGCTGAAAGGCGCGGTAAAGGCTCTTGAAAAAATTCTTGAGCAGACGGCGGATACGGATACCGTTTTTCTTATAGGTATGCCCGTTTCTCATAGCTGCAAGCTGTATAACTGCGCTGCCGTGTGCCGTAAAGGCAGAGTTCTGGGATTTGTCCCGAAAAGGAATATCCCCAATTATTCGGAATTTTACGAGGCGCGGCACTTTACTCCGTGGAGCGGGGAGGACGTGTGCTATGTCGATATGCCGTTCGGTTCGGATATACCTATGGGAAGTATCGTTTTTTCCTGTGAAAATATGCCTTCGTTTGTATTTTCCGCCGAAATATGCGAGGATCTGTGGGTGGCAAGTCCTCCCTCGGAACGTCTTGCGGAAAACGGCGCGCTGATAATATGCAAT
Organism: Ruminococcus sp.; assembly: GCA_023667165.1. Lineage (GTDB taxonomy): Bacteria > Bacillota > Clostridia > Oscillospirales > Ruminococcaceae > Huintestinicola. The sequence continues at coordinate 16,149 of JAMPAO010000020.1, forward strand.
CTCTCCGCCTCCGACGAGGTCATAGGGAAAAGAGATTACCGCCGCGACCTTGCGCGTATGCAGAGCGCAAGGCTTGTATGCGGATATATTTACGCCGACTGCGGCTTCGGAGAGTCCACTCAGGATATGATCTTTTCCGGTCACAGCATGATCTGCGAGAACGGCTCGGTGCAGACGGAAAGCAAACCCTTTTCAAACGGCGTTATATACACAGATCTGGATCTTTCGCGCCTGGATTACGAAAGACGGAGAATGAACACCTTTTACGCAAAGCGGGATCCGGATATCCTTCGGGTAAACTTTGCCTGCAAAACGCATGAGCTTGAGCTTTCGCGGCATTACCCGAAAACGCCCTTTGTTCCCTCGGACAGCTCCGATCTTGCAAAACGTTGCGAAGAGATAATCACCATGCAGGCAACGGGACTTGCCTCCAGACTCAGGCATATCGGCTGCAAAAGATCCGTTATCGGCGTTTCCGGCGGACTGGACTCCGCTCTTGCGCTGATAGTCACGGTTCATGCCTATGATATGCTGGGACTTGACAGACGGGATATCATCGCGGTAACAATGCCCTGCTTCGGCACCACGAGCCGCACAAGATCGAACGCTCTTGCCATTGCAAAGGCTTACGGCGCTTCGGTCAGGGAAATCCCCATTGCCGACGCCGTAAGGCAGCACTTTAAGGATATAGGACATTCGGACGGCGTTTATGATACTGCGTACGAAAACAGTCAGGCGAGAGAACGCACTCAGGTCATAATGGATATTGCCAATATGGAGGGCGGCATTGTCATAGGCACGGGCGATCTGTCCGAGCTGGCGCTGGGATGGGCTACCTATAACGGCGATCATATGTCCATGTACGGAGTAAACAGCTCCGTTCCGAAAACCCTTGTGCGCCATCTGACGGCGTATGAGGCGGACAGATCCGACGGAGAGCTTGCCGAGGCTCTCAAAGACGTTCTGGCAACGCCCGTATCCCCCGAGCTGCTGCCGCCGTCGGGCGGTGACATTTCTCAGAAAACCGAGGACATTGTGGGTCCCTACGAGCTTCACGACTTTTTCCTTTATTACATGGTGCGCTGCGGTTTTTCTCCGAAAAAAATACTGCGTATCGCAAGGCTTGCCTTTAAGGGGGCGTATGAGGAAGAAACCGTACTGAAATGGCTGAAGGTATTTACAAAAAGATTTTTCAGCCAGCAGTTCAAGCGTTCCTGTCTGCCCGACGGTCCCAAGGTGGGAACCGTTACCCTCTCCCCCAGAGGCGACTGGAGAATGCCCTCCGACGCCTGCGCAAGGCTGTGGCTGGACGAGCTGGAGGAGCTTTGATAAAACCTGTCAGAGCTTGTTCTCATATTTTACCGAAAGGATCGCTGCGATCATGATGAAACTCAACCAAATCACGCTAAGATACCTGAAAGGACAGAAAAAGCATACCGTAATGACGATCATTGCCGCGGCTATATCCGTTGCGTTTATGACAACGCTCCTTGCGGGAGTGTCCGTCTACCGGAAAGCTGCCCTCAATATATGCAGGGAAACAAACGGAACATATCATGTGGTTTTCAACGGCTTGGACAAGCAGACCCTTTTATCCGTAATAAATATGGATATTTTTGAAAAAACGCAGGTCTACAGTATCTCCTCTTACACAAGCAGCACGGATATCGACTTCGGTCAGATGGAGAGCGCGGGGGCGAAAATGCATTATCTGCTGATAAACGATATGCCCTCGGACGATACGTTTCTGCGGCTTGACGCCGAAAATTCCGATCTGCTGCCGCCGCATATGCGCACCGTCACCCAGGGCAGGCTTCCGGAAAAGGACGGAGAGCTTGTTATAAGCAATGCGGCTGCGGAAATGTGGGGATTTCCCGAAATAGGCGACTCCGTTTCCGCAGAGCTTATTACCTGCGGCGTTAAGACAGGAACAGTACAGCCTCCGGAAGGCACTCCCATGATACTTGCGGAGATCTTCGACGTGGAGGACATTTCCGAGATATCCTTTACCGTTGTGGGTTACAGCGACGAGGCTAATATCGTTGATTACAGCGACACCCGGCTCAGATCCTATTCCTACCTTTCGGACAACATGGTAGCGCGGTTTTCCGAGTCCGCCAACGATTATTACTGGGATATGCACCACGCGTTCCAAGACGCGGGACTGGAGATAGACGACTTTGAATACGGCATGAACCGTGAACTGCTGGATCTTGAGGGAAACGGCGTTGACGCCAAATTCTCACGGGCGCTGTTTTTCGGTGTGACATACCTGTTTCTGATATTCCTTATGTTCTGCGCGAGAATGGTAATAGACAATTCCTTTGAGATATCCGCCCGTGAAAGGATAAAGCAATTCGGACTTCTGAAAGCCGTGGGAGCGTCGAAAAAGCAAGTGTTCTCGCTGGTGCTGTGGGAGGCGGTATACCTTGCCGTCCCGGGAACGGCGGCGGGACTTATTCTCGGAACGGTCTGTGCGGGAACGGTGTTCGAGGCGGTGAAAAAGCTGTCCTATCTCAACGACATTTCCTTGGATTACGACCTTGCCTCCATGCTGGAATTTTCTCCCGAGCCTTACGTATATATCTCCTCGGCGGCGATAGGCGTGCTTTTTGTGATCGTTTCGGCGGTATCAACGGGAATGCGTTCAATAAAAGCCTCTCCGGTGGAGGCTATGAGATCGGCGGGCAAAAAGGAAAAAATCAAGCCAATGCCTCTTTACAAGGGCATTGACAAGGGCAGCAGCTTTATTTCCGCATATTCCTCCCTGAGCGTCAAGAGAAACAAGAAGAGATACGTCATTACAATGATCTCCATGGTAATGAGCATTGTAATGTTTACGGTGTTTTCCTACGCGCTGGAGATAGCGGAGGGAAATTTCCGCCGTGAATTTGAGGAGAACCGTCAGCCCTACGATTACACCGCCGTCCATGCCGCGCTCACTCCGGACGACGCGGTGAACGTTACGGAAAATATGCGCAGCTCCGGTTATTTCTCCGAAGTTCAGTACGACAGCGCCGTGACGGTATTTGCAAGCACCGCCGATATGGATATAAACGGTTCTGCGGGGGAAAATATTACCATATATATCCATCCTGTAAACGAGGATACCTTCGGCAAACATATATCGCCCGAAAACGGCGTTTCCTATGACGAGCTTTTACAGTCGGGGGGGATACTTCTTTGCGCCGATACGTACAGTCCCTCCGGAGAGCGGCTTGACAGATTTTTCAACGGTGTTCCTGCGGTCATTTCGGCGCTTCCCTTTGTGGAGGAAACCATGGATATATTCGACGATACCGTTCTTATCGGCGCCGCAGGACTTTACTCCACCGACAGCAGGACTTATATGTCCGGAGAGGACGGCATATGCGCCGTAATATCGGAGGAGAACTATATACAGCTTGCCGAAAGGTGCGTAAGAGATATTTACACCTATGTGCTGGAGCTTGACGACGGCAGCAGCTACAATATTTACCGCCGCTACATCAATGCGAACGCCGCCGAGGGCATGAAGACCGAAGCGGAAAATTACATGAAAATGCATTTTTATGACAGTTTTGACAATAACCGCTCCGATATGGCTTTATCCTACGCTCTGCTTCGCGTGATAGGCGTGCTGGGATATTTTGTGACGGGAATAATAGCCCTGATAGCCGTGGTCAACATCGTCAATATTATCTCGTCGAACGTTCTCGGAAGAACGTCCGAGTTTGCAATGCTCAGAGCCTGCGGTATGTCGGATAAGCAGCTCAAAAGGCTTATCCTGCATGAAAGCATGATATATACCGCTCTTGCGGGTTTTTCCGCTCTGTTGGTGACGGAGCTGATGATAGCGGTGATACAGATACCGTTCGCAACGCATTTCCACGACCTTTCCTTTGACGATCTGGGATTTACTTTCTCCTATACCGCGCCGATTAAATATCTGATCCCTGCGGCGGCGGCGGCGTTTATCACAGCGGCGGCGGCTTCATTCGCTCCCGCAGGCAGGATAGTGCGCTCGCCTATAGTGGACAGCGTCAGAAATACCGAGCAGTATTGACCATCTCATATCGCAAAATCACAGAGGAAAGACTCTTACGGCGATTAATAACCGTAACCGCAGAGATATCCCCTGCCTCGTCCAGCGGCGGAGGAATATCTGCTTGCTGAAAGAAAGCTTTGAATATAAAAAACAGGCAGGAGCGTTAAAACTCCTGCCTGTCGGCATTATCCTATCTTCTGCGCGAGGTATTCCTGCGCTTGCTGTCCATGTTCCTTTTTATATCGCCCATGCGCTCATCGGAGCTTGCCTTAAATCTGTTGAGCATATCCTCAAAGGCGGCTTCGGGAGTCTGCGGTTCACGGGAAACGGTCTTTTCGCGGCTCTTGCCTCCGCCTTGACCCTTTCCGCCGTCCCTTGCCGTTCCGCCCTGCCTGTCCTTGCCGTTATTCTTCTTGGGGGCGGGAGGAAGAGCCTTTTTTATGGACAGGGATATCTTCCCTTCCTCGGAAACTCCCAGCACCTTTACCTTGACCTGCTGACCCTCCGTAAGATGATCCTTGATCTCGCTGACATAGGTGTTGGCTACCTCGGAAATATGCACCATGCCCGTTGTTTCGGGGTCGATCTCAACAAATGCTCCGAATTTTGTAATACCCGTGACCTTACCCTCATAAATCTTTCCTACATCTAACTGCATAAGTAAAAAATTACCCTTCCTAATTTTTTGGGATCGCCTGTTTCCGCATTAATTGCGCGATGTATCGTAAAATCTGCGTTCGTCGGGATATGCGTATCCCCATCTTTCAATGGCGATCCGCTCCATATAAATGCGCTCGTCGTCTTCGCTGAGAATGCTTTCGTAATTGGCGTTTTCCGCTTCCAGCTCCTCCGCCTTTGTCCTGAGCACCTCAAGCTCCTGCTGCTTTTCGTTCAGCTCCGCCTTATCGCTTATTATGGATATAACGCAGGCGGCGATAAGTATCACCGTTACGGGTATACCGATGAAATTAACTGCCGCGTATGCACGGCGGTTCTTTTTGCGGTAAGCCTTTTTAAGCGTTGCTCTGGCAGCCTTGCGCTCTTTTTCGTTTCTCACATCGGGCATAGCGGCACCCGCCTTTCTTTATGATCCCTTTCTCCCTCGGAGCTGCAAAAAAGTTATGATATATGCATCGTTGCACGCAGCCGCAGGGAAACTTTCCGATAACGCGGAGCGGTATCCGATCCGCACCGAGTTTACTCTGTCTTACTTAACTTTATTATACATCATTTACCCTGTGCTTTTCAAGTGTTTTTTATTTTTTTTACAATTTATGTGTATTTTTTTGGCGTTTATAACAAAAACCTTATTCATTTTATCACGTATTTTTTGTAACATGACAAAAACGGGTCTTGATATTGTGACATATATTTTTTTGAGTATCCTGCAGACAAAGGAAAATACGCTCCTTATTATCCCTATCACGGCGGCGCCTGCGGTAAGGATATAGATAACGCAGCCCAGAAACGCCCCCAGCCAATAATATCCCCGTACTTCGCCCCCTGCGGCGGTCAGCGAAAAAAGGTATATGCCAAACCCCGATATGATCATATAGATCACATCGCACACCGCCGTGGGCAGCGGCTTTCCCAGGGGAGGCAGCATTGCCCTGAGCGCTCTGAAAACGTCGTACACCGCTCCCAGCAGCACGCCCAGGATCACGGACATCAAAAAAAGCTCCGTTTGCCTGCTGACGGTAAGAAAGGCGTCGTTTTCGATCTTAAGTAAAATATTCATCATTTAAGCAAATCTCCGCTCGGTCATTTTGTCAGCCTGCCGAAAAATCCCAGCGGACCTTTTACCTGTCCGTCGCCGTATATCACGGCGTCAATATCTCCCTCTATGACCATATCGCCCGTTTCCACCGAAAGCATGGTCACTTGGAGAGCTTTGCCCTTTACGGTCAGCTCCCCCAGATTTGTGTAAAGCTGCACGCAGCTTTCGTTGAATTTATCGGTATCGGTAACGCCCGTCAGGGTGATCTTTTTCCTGTTTTCAATATATAACGAATGTGATTTTGCCTGTTCGCGCTTGGTATCGTTCATCGGAACACCGCTCCTTTTCCGTCGGGAATATTATACAGGCACCGCTTGCCCGTATTACAGCATATTCACATCAGTCAAAAAGTATGCCGCACAAAGACGTGCGGCAGTATGATATATGACATAATTATTCAACAGGGAAGACGGTTCCGTTTATGCAGATGCTTTCTATGCAGTCAACGTCTATAAATTTGGGAGTATGATCCTGCTCTTCCCTGCATTCCAGGCGTATCTGACAGTATACCGTTTCTTCATCGCTCTGCCCGCTCAGGCCGGATACCGCAAGGGGTATATGACCGCCGTCCGCGCGTATGAGGTACGCTTCGTTTACGTCGCTTTTCATCACGCTGTACTCTGGACTGAATTCATATTCGCTGAGGGGATAGCTGACGTTCAGAATAATGTCGGCGGCGGAGATCTCTATTTCACGAACGGTGCAGACGCTCTCATACCCGAAGCTGTCCTCCAAGCGGGATATTCCGTCGGTACCGGTGCTTACGGGAGATACGCTCCGATAAAACCTCACATTTTCCGCCCCGTCTTTATCGGACGTCACGTATTTTTTTACTGCCAATGCCTTGTCGGAGGCGGTGTACTTAAAGCTGAGCGCCCATTCGAGAGGAAGTCCCATTACGTTCTCGTCGCTTATATCGACAGGCTCGTTGCCGTTGCTCCAATGCACATATCCCCGGCGGTTCTTTGCTGTATGCCTTGCTATTTGGTTTTTATCGAGAAAAGACCGGTAAAGCTCCCCGGGGTAGAAATTCACGCCCTCCATGGTTATTGTCCTGCCGCTGAGGGCGCGCTCCGAGGATATGTTGAGGGAAATGCCGATATTGCCCTTTTCATTTACAAACGCACCGTAGGATCCTCCGGCAGAGCCGTAAGCCTCAAATCCCGAAATATCAAACCTCATCTCAAATTCCATCAGATGATCGCTTTGCGGCTTGTTTACAAAGCTGTCCGTTACCGGACTGCCGTCTTTGCGGGATATCTCCGCTATTGCCATAAGGGTGTTTTTCGTCCCCGTAACGCCCGTTACGGTTATCATATAATCGTCGTCGGACACCTTATATCTTACATTGCTCACCTGCCCCATAAGAGAATTGGCAAGCGTATCGTCCGCTACCCGTACATATCCTCCGAACACGCTTTTGAAGTCTATCGTCCCCGATACAGCCGCGCCCAGTCCCGCCGCAAGCAGCAGTCCCGCAGCCGCAGCCGTAAAGGCCGCGGGCAGTTTCCGTTTGCGGACCGTTCCTGCGGCAGTCCTGCGGGAGCCTGCGGCAAGCACCGAACCCACCAGCTCCTCCGATGGCGATATGCTTTCAAAGGCACTTTTTATTCTTTCACGGTCAATCATTGCTCCAGTCCTCCTTAAGTTCATCCTTCAGCAGAAGTCTTGCCCTGTGCAGACGGGTCTTTACCGTCTGCTCGTTCAGGCGCAGTATCCGCCCGATCTCCTTTACCGAGCGATCCTCGTAATAGTAAAGCAATACGATGATACGGTACTTTTCGGGCAGTTCCAAGACAGCCGAGCGTATCAGCTTATTTTCGGCGGTATCGCAGACGTCGGAGCTGTCATAAGCTTCTGTACCGTCGAGGATAACGGTTTTTCTGTATTTTGCTCTGCGCCTGTGCATTTTCACCTGATTGACCGTTACCCGTATTAACCAGTGCCTCAGATGATCGCCGCTTTCAAATTTTTTCCCGCTTTCCAGCAGCTTCATAAATACATCCTGAAAAATATCCTCCGCGTCCGCAGTATTTCCGCACCCTGCAAAGGCTATTTTATAAACGATATCCTTGTTGCTTTCCACCGCAGTCCGAAAGTCCGTTTCCATGGCGTCCTCCTTTGCTTTTTTTGAATGCATTCACTTTTAATATGCATGAAAGAGGGAAAAGGTTTCAAAAAAATAAAAAGACCCGTGTTTTTTACACGGGTAAATTTGCCGGAAATGTGATCAAGCCTTTCGCCCTACGGCATTTTTGAGTGACGGACTTCGGTGCATATTAGCTTTAACGGCATATTTGCGTACGCTGCCGCAGGCAGCGCAAGGGGCGCCGCCACGGAAACCTTTGGTTTCAGACCCCTTTGCCCTGCTTGCTCTATATTCTTGTTTTTTCATTCCGCTTTTTTTGCGCCTTGCTTCAGTCTGGGCGCGATATATACGTCAGTTACCACGCACGCCGTTATCCCTATCGCCGTTCCCAATACCGCTCCCGCAAGAACGTCGCTGGGAAAATGGACGTACAGATACAGCCGCGAAAAGGATATAAGCGCCGCCGCTGTTACGGCGATCAGTCCCGCTTTCCCGCTCTTATGGGCAAACACCGCCGCCGCCTCGCAGGAAGCGAGAGTATGACCCGACGGAAAGGAGTAATCTTTGGGTACGGCTATAAGCATATCGGATATCTCCCTTATCCAGCAGGGTCTGTCCCTTGCAACGGCGTTTTTCAGTATCAGGTTTCCGATAATCAGTCCGCCCAGAAGCGCCGTTCCCAAAGCTATTCCGTCTATGCGGTGCTTTTTCGTCAGCAGCATTGCCAGCGCCGCCGCTATCCACACCCAGCCGCCGTCGCCGAAAAAGGTTATTATCGGCATCAGCACGTCGAGAAAGGGACAGGCTATATTCTCCCTAATAAAGTCAAGTATTTGAAAATCAATTTCGGTAATGTTCATTCCGGCTCTTCCTTTATTCGGTCATTTTCAGAAATTCGTCCTCGGATATTACGGTTATCCCCAGTTCGCGAGCCTTGGTCAGCTTGCTGCCCGCTTCCTCTCCCGCAAGAACGTAGCTTGTCTTTTTGGAAACGGAGGACGCCGCCTTTCCGCCGAAGCTTTCTATGATCTCCTTTGCCTGTTCTCTTTTAAGTGTGGGGAGAGTTCCCGTCAGCACAAAGGTAAGTCCCGCAAAACGGTCGTCTTTGCCGTTTTGCTGCGTATATTCCATTTTAACGCCTGCCGCTTTAAGACGGTCTATCAGATCTATAAAATGCGGTTCGCGGAAAGCTCTTTCGGTATTTTCGCTCATAACGCCGCCGAAGCCGTCTATCTCCGCTATCTCTTCGGCGGAGGCGTTCATGATCCTTTCCGCAGAGCCGAATTTTCCGCACAGCAGCTTTGCCGCCGCCGCGCCGATATTGCGTATTCCGAGGGCGAATATCACCCTGTCAAGGGGAGCGTCCTTTGACTGCTCTATCGCGTTTATAAGATTAGCCGCCGATTTTTCTCCCATTCTTTCCAGGGATGCGATATCCTCCGCTTTGAGGGAATATATGTCCGCAGCGTTTTTTATCAGTCCCTTTTCAAGCAGTACGGCTATTATCCTGTCCCCCATACCGTCGATATTCATAGCGCCCTTTGAACAGAAATGTATGATATTTCTGAGCTGCTGCGCGGGACATTCGGTATTCGGGCAGCGCAGAGCCGCTTCGTCCTCGTATCTTACCGCCTCCGCTCCGCATACGGGGCATCGTTCGGGCAGGGTATAGGGCAGGGAGCCTTCCTTATGAGAAACGCTGCAAAGCACCTCGGGGATTATCTCGCCGGCTTTTCTGACGATTATCCTGTCCCCTATGCGTATATCCCTGCCGGTAATAAACTCCTGATTGTGCAGCACCGCGCGGCTGACGGTGGTTCCCGCAAGCTGCACGGGCTCGAACACCGCCGTGGGGGTTATGGCGCCTGTACGTCCGACGTTTACCTCGATATCCAGGAGAGTGGTTTCCTTTTCCTCGGGAGGATATTTGTAAGCTACCGCCCACTTGGGGAACTTTGATGTAGCTCCGAGGATATCTCTTTGAGAGAAATCGTTGACCTTTATTACCGCTCCGTCGATATCATAGGGCAGGGCATTGCGTTTTTCGCCGATCTCGTCTATTTTTTGGCATATCTCAGCCGTTGTTTTCACGGGATAACGGTCGATGACGTTAAAACCCAGCCCGCTGAGGAATTCCAATGATTCGATATGCGACGAAAGCTCCGCGCCCTCTATCTGCTGGATATTGAATATAAGTATATCCAGTCTGCGCTTGGCGGTTATTTTCGGATCCTTTTGCCTGAGAGATCCCGCCGCAGCGTTGCGGGGATTTTTGAAGGTCTTTTCGCCGTTGAGCTCCTGCTCGCGGTAAAGCTCTTCAAAGACCTGCCGCGGCATATAGACCTCGCCCCGCACCTCCAGAAAGGGGATATTTTTTTTCAGACTTTTGGGCACGGACTTTATGGTTCTGAGATTTTCCGTAACGTCCTCGCCCACAAAGCCGTCCCCTCTGGTCGAGCCTCTTGTAAATACGCCGTCGGTGTATTCGAGAGATACCGAAAGTCCGTCGATCTTCGGTTCCGCAGTATACAGCGGCTCGCTTTCAAGCTCCTGCCCGCATTTTTCCGCAAAAGCCGCTACCTGCTCCTTTGAAAAAACGTCCTGCAGGCTGCCCATCTGAACGGTATGAGTTACCTTTTCAAAGGTGTTCATGGCATAGCCGCCCACTTTTTGAGTGGGGGAATCGGGTGTGATCAGCTCCGGATATGCCGCTTCTATACCTTTAAGCTCGTTCATCAGCATATCGTATTCATGATCGTCCACTGTCGGGTCGTCAAGGACATAGTATCTGTAGCTGTGTTCCGATATCTCCGCTTTAAGCTCTTCACAGCGTTTTTTTGTGCTGTCGGGGGTGATTTCCATTGTTATAACATTCCTTTCGCAGGATCCGTATGATCTATTGATTTTCCCTGTTTTCGTTTATTCCCGCGCTTTTGGATTTATCCACCACTATCCGCAGCGCGTCGTGCAGCACGCACAGGCTGATCTCGCTGCTGCTGCCTCCGTACTCGCCGTCAAGAGTCCACGGGACCGTTCCGTCCGAACGGAAGGTGAAATTCGACGCTTTGAAATAATAAAAATACGGCGCGTCAAATTCCTTTTTGATAAGCGCGTTGAGGGTCTGCTGAAATTCTATCAGAGTGGCGGGTTTTCTGATAAAAATACCCTCGAAAATGCCGTCGTTCATCATAATGTCGTTCCCCGCAAGACCCTTGATCCCTCCCACGGAAAGGGAGTTTGCCACCATTCCGAACATAAAATCGTCCGTGATGGTTTCGCCATCGCATTCTATGGTTATATTATACCTTTGGTTATAGTCGATGGTTTTTACCGCTTCTATGAAATACGCGAGCGCGCCGAGAGAATTTTTCATCTGCTGGTCGGTGGCGTAGCTTACCTTTGTAAACGCGCCGAATGCCGCCACATAGGTAAAATACTGATCGTTGAACGCGCCTATATCCACAAATTCGGGAGAGCCGGACATTATAGTCCTCGCGGCGTCGGGCATATATTTAGATATGCCCAGGCTGGAGCTGAAATCGTTCATGGTTCCCGCAGGGATTATGCCCACGGGGATATGATGACCTCCGTTCATTATTCCCTTTATGGTTTCGTTGGTAGTGCCGTCTCCGCCGCTGCATACCACAAGCTCATAGCCGGAGGCGTTGGTCATAACTGTTTCAAAGGCGTCGCCCCGTTCTTGGGTGGGGTGAGCGGTAACGTCGAAGCCGCCCTTTGTAAATATATCTATTATCTCGCCCAGGTGGTCGTTTATCTGACCTTTTCCCGAATGAGGATTATACACAAATAACAGCTTTTTCATGGTATTTACTGTACCCTCCTTAATATTCAGCAATTACGGCAAAGCGATAAATTATCCCGAAACAGACGGGCAGATAATATCGAGCCGCAGATCTGAAGCTCCTTATTTCCTGCTTTTTTCAGACTGCAAGGTCAATTTTATGCTTTGCCTTAAAAAAGTCCCGTGATACGTCCGCTGCCGTCGCAGTCAATCCGCAGAGCGGCAGGCGATCTCGGCAGTCCGGGCATTACCATTATATCGCCCGTCAGAGCAACCGCGAATCCCGCTCCCGCAGACAGCTTCACATCTCTTACGGTGATCTTGAAACCCTCCGGCTTGCCCAGCATTGCCGGATCGTCGGACAGGCTGTACTGCGTCTTGGCAACACAGACGGGGATCTCCGAAAAACCGGCTTTTTCGATCTCGGCGATCGCCTTTTCCGCCTGAGAGGTATATATAACCCCGTCCGCACGGTATATTTCCCTTGCAATTATATCAAGTTTTTTCTTAAAAGGCAGGTTTTCGTCGTAAAGCGGCTTGAAGTCCGAGCTTCCGCTTTTTTCGATAACGGCGCATACCTTTTCGGCAAGGTCTGTTCCTCCCTCTCCGCCCTTTGCGAATACCTCGGTCATGGACACCTCCGCGCCCATTTCCCCGCAGACTCGTTCAACTACGGCGATCTCCGCCTCGGTATCCGTTTCGAAGCGGTTTACGGCGACCACTGCGGGCACGCCGAATTTGCGGATATTTTCTATGTGCGTTTTAAGGTTGACTATACCCTTTTCCAAAGCCTCGGTATTTTCGGCGGTAAGCTCGCTTTTGGGAACGCCGCCGTTGTATTTTAGGGCGCGTATGGTAGCCACAAGCACTGCGCAGTCGGGTCTTAAGCCCGCAAATCTGCATTTGATGTCAAAAAACTTTTCCGCTCCCAGATCCGCTCCGAAGCCTGCCTCGGTAATGCAGTAATCTCCCAGCTTGAGGGCGAGCCGCGTGGCTCTTACGGAATTGCAGCCGTGAGCTATGTTGGCAAAGGGTCCGCCGTGGATAAGGACGGGATTGTTTTCAAGGGTCTGCACAAGGTTCGGCTTCACAGCGTCTTTCAGCAGTGCGGTCATAGCGCCCTGCGCGCCCAGATCCCTTGCAAAAACAGGCTCTCCGCCGTAATTGTATGCCACAAGAATGCCGCCCAGACGCTTTTTCAGATCGTCAAGTCCGTCGGCAAGGCAAAGGATAGCCATTATCTCGCTTGCCACCGTTATGCGGAAGCTGTCCTGTCTGGGAATGCCGTTTATTTTTCCTCCCAGTCCCGCAACGATATTTCTCAAGGCTCTGTCGTTCATATCCATGCAGCGGTCGATCATTATCCTGCGCTGGTCGATGTTAAGCTCGTTCCCCTGCTGCATATGGTTGTCAAGCAGCGCGCAGAGCAGATTGTTCGCCGCAGTAACGGCATGCATATCGCCCGTAAAGTGCAGGTTTATATCCTCCATAGGCACTGCCTGGGCGTATCCGCCTCCCGCAGCGCCGCCCTTTATGCCGAAAACGGGACCCAGCGACGGCTCGCGCAGGGCAAGCACCGCTTTTTTGCCTATCCTGCACATAGCCTCCTCCAGACCCACGGAAACGGTGGTTTTCCCCTCTCCCGCAGGGGTAGGGTTTACGGCGGTAACGAGTATGAGCTTTCCGTTGGGTCTGTTCCGGAGCTTTTTGAAAAGCTCCTCCGACAGCTTGCACTTATAATGCCCGTAGGGTTCGATGTCGTCTTCGCCGATGCCGAGGTCTGCGGCGAGCTCGGCGATCCTCTTCATTTTTGCCTGCTGTGCGATCTCAATATCAGATAGCATAAATAATTCCTCCGTTGCAGGGCGGACGGGACAGATAATACCCCCGTTCTCCGCCTTAGATCATCTTACTTTATAGTATATCACATTTTTTTCGGTTTGGCTATAGTTAAATGTAAAATTTTCACATTCTGTGGTTTGGGATAATATTTTACATTATTTGGTTGATTGCTTTAGTTTGCACGTTATTTTTTATGCTATAGGTTTGTTTTTTGGCACGATGTATATGTTTTAGAGATGTAGTTTGCACGTTCTCCGCTGTAACATGGTTTAATTTTTGGCA
>JAMPAO010000021.1 GCA_023667165.1 Ruminococcus sp.
TAGCTTACGTATGGCGTATATTTGCGGCGAGCCTTATTGTGTTTTTTATGTTTGGGGGCTATGTTGCCGACCACAAAAAGCTGCCTTTCGACAAGCTGTCGGTGATGGTCACGGTCACTTGCCTTGTTACTCTTTCGGTCACCTGCCTTGTGTCGCTGAAGAATATAAGCAGCGTTCACGGCATATGCTATGTAGTAATGGCTCTTATGGCGGCTTGGGTTCCCGACGCGGGAGCGTATTTTGTGGGAACAGCCTTCGGCAGGCACAAGCTTTGTCCGGACATTTCCCCGAAGAAAACCGTTGAGGGCGCTGTGGGCGGACTGTGCGTCACTGCGGTGGTATTCGTGCTGTACACGATCGCATACAAGGCTGTAATGGCGCGTTTTTTCGGCACGCAGTTCAATGTGAATTACATCGCTGTGGCGGTGATAATGGTGATCGCCGCGCTTATAAGCATGATAGGAGATCTTTCGGCTTCGCTTCTTAAACGGGAGTACCAAATAAAGGATTTCGGAAAAATACTTCCCGGTCACGGAGGCGTGGTCGACCGTTTCGACAGCGTATATTTCGTATTGCCGTATATTATGCTTGTGTTCAACGCTTTCGGAGAGAAATTATTTTACTGATACATCATCAGCGGCGCTGTTTCGAGCCTTGGTATAAATTCGGGGCATGACGGCGCCGCTTGCTTTTGGGAGAGCTTTTTATGAAAAGGATCAATCTTTTGGGCAGCGGAGGCTCCATAGGAATGCAGACTGCGGAGGTTTGCAGACTTCATGGGATAGGTATCCATTCGGCGGCGCTGAAAAGCAATTACAAGCGTCTTGCGGAGCAGGCGCGGGAATTTGACATCAAAAGGCTTTGCATATATGACGAGGAATATGCAAAGCCGCTCAAAGACGAGCTTTTCGGCAGCGGCAGAGAAATACTCACGGGCAAGGAGGGACTTTGCGCTCTTGCGGCGGACGACCGAGCGGATATCACGGTCAATTCCGTGGTGGGCATGGTAGGCTTGGAGCCTACGTTAGCCGCTCTTGAAAACGGAATGGACGTGGCTCTTGCAAACAAGGAAACCCTTGCCGCAGGCGGGGACATCGTAATGCGGAGCGCAAAGGAGAATCACCGCGCCGTCCTGCCGATAGACAGCGAACACAGCGCGATATTCCAGTGCCTAATGTGCGCAAGGGGAGATGTCGGCAAGCAGCTTAAGGGCATTATCCTTACGGCTTCGGGAGGACCTTTTTTCGGCAAAAGTTACGGTGAGCTGGAAAACGTTACCCTCAAGCAGGCGCTTGCTCATCCGAACTGGTCTATGGGAGCAAAGATAACGATCGACAGCGCCACTTTTATGAACAAGGGACTGGAGCTGATGGAGGCGTGTCATTTATTCGGCATATCTCCCGATCAAGTCGAGATCGTCGTTCACAGGCAGAGCGTTGTTCATTCGGCTGTCGTTTTTTCGGATAATGCCGTAGTGGCGCAGCTTGGTGTTCCCGATATGAAAATACCGATACAGTTTGCTCTTACATATCCCGAAAGGGTGCCCTCAATGTCGGGGGAACTGTCTTTAACCGATTACGGGAGCCTTACCTTTGAAAAACCGGACGCGGAAACATTCATTTGTCTAAAAACGGCTGTGCGGGCGGCAAAGCTGGGCGGCACGGCGGGAAGCATCGTAAACGGAGCAAACGAACGGGCGGCGGAGCTTTTTATGAATGGCCGCATCGGCTTTAACGACATCGGCAGGATAGTTTCGGGAGCGCTGGAAAGCATTCCCGTTACCGCTGCGGACGATATCGAAAGCGTTCTGAAGGCTGACGCTGCCGCAAGAAAATATGCCGACGGCGCGGTTCGTTCAAAAAGCGTCTGAGGAGCAAAGAATAAAATTAACGCCATAGTTCGGAAAAGATGTAAGAAGCTTGAAATCTTATTTATTTCTTTTATATCTTTTGCATTGTTATCGGTCGGTATAATTCTGCGGACTGCTGTAATATAAACGGTTTGATACACGACTCAAAATTTTTTCATCGGAGGAATTAATGAACACGGTAATTTCTATTTTGTGCGCCGTACTGATTTTCGGCGTGATCGTGATCGTTCACGAGTTCGGACATTTCATTGTGGCAAGAAAATGCGGGATAGACGTACAGGAATTTGCCATAGGCATGGGTCCTGTAATATTCAGCAGGCAGGGGAAAAATACCCTTTTTACCGTAAGACTGCTTCCGCTGGGAGGCTTCTGCTCTATGGGAGAGGACGAGGAGGCTGTCGGCGAAAACAGCTTTCGGAACAAATCTGTCGGACGCAGGATCGCCGTGATCGCCGCAGGGGCGGTAATGAATCTTATACTGGGTTTTATTATTTCCCTTGTCAGCATTGCTTCAGCCGAAAGGATAACCACGACTATCGTTGCGGAGGTAGTGGAGGGTTCGGGCTGTCAGGCTGCCGGCTTGCAGGTAAACGATGAAATTGTAAAGATAAACGGACTTAATATCCTTACAGCCAACGACATTGTTTATCAGCTCAGAAACGACGAGGACGGGATCTTGGATTTTGTAATAAAGCGAAACGGAGAGAAGATCGCTCTGAACGGCGTAAAATTTGATCTGACAGTAAACGAGGAAACAGGCGAAAGAACACTCAATTATGACTTTAAGGTATATTATTCGACGGATTTTCTTTCAAACGGAATATTTGTCCCGTCCTCGAAGAAATTTCTTTATTATGCGCGTCTGATACTGCTTTCCCTTAAAGATCTTTTAAGCGGAAAGTACGGCTTGAACAGTCTTCAGGGACCTGTGGGGATCGTTACGGTCATTTCCGAAAGCGCGGCTCAGAGCGGATTTGACATTGAATATCTTCTTGATGTGGCGATGCTTATCACCATAAATGTTGGAATATTCAATCTGCTCCCGCTGCCGGCTCTTGACGGCGGACGGCTCGTTTTCCTGATAATTGAAGCGTTCAGAAAAAAGACGTTCAAACCCGAAACAGAGGGAATGGTGCATTTTGCGGGATTTGCGCTGCTTATGCTGCTGATGATAGTCATTACGTTCAATGATATCAAAAATATTTTTGTGAATTAGGGAAATATTGATTAAACCGCTTTTTTAAATTCGTATATTTTATAAACGGCTGAGGATGGAAAAAAGCCTTAGATCAGCGGTTTCTTGCGGCAACGGATAAAATTGATACCGAAGCTTACGGAAAGGGGTAAGGATAATGAGCTATCTGAACAAAAAATTTAACGAAAATGAAATGATGTCCGCTTTGGGAGAGCTTCTTGTGACCGGCGAGAGCATTCAAGCCGCTGTGTACTGTGTATTCAAACCCACGGGATTTTTTGCGCATAGCTCAAATATTATAGCGGGGTATGCTGCGGTGACTGACAGGGACAGGTTCATCTGCTGCAAATACGGTCTGATAACCACGGAAACCGCTGCGTATGATTTTGAGGATATGGAAAAAATAGAGATCAAGAAAAATATTTTCGGACAGATGATGATAGCTATGGTTTTTGAAAACGTCAAAAAGAATGAAGTAAAGATACATATAGCTCCAAAAGTGGCGGGTTCGGGGCTTCCGAATCAAGAGAGAAACACAGAGAAAATGCTTGAGATTTTTGAAGCTAAGCAGCATAAACTGCAAGGGGTGTGAAAAAATGTCCGAATTTATTTTTGAAAAAGCGGGAATGGAAAGTTTAGATACGCTTGTAAGGTTAAGAACAGCTTATATTATTGAGGATAACGGAACTGTACCTTGTGAGAGGATTGCGGAAATATCCGAAAGACTGCTCGGTTATTTCCGCAGACATTTGAACAGGGACTGTTTCGTTTATACGGCCAGATCCGAAAAAGAAACAGTAAGCTGCTGTTTTTTGGTCGTTTCGGAAAAACCTCCGAACCTCGGATTTATGAACGGAATTACGGGTACTGTAATGAACGTTTACACAATGCCCGAATACAGGAGAAGGGGACTTGCGGGAAAACTGCTGAAAATGATGCTTGCAGACGCCGAAAAAATGGGTCTTGACTTTGTTGAGCTGAAAGCCACGGACGCAGGGTACAGCCTGTATAGGTCTGTGGGTTTTGAGGATACGGTTTCAAAATATCATAATATGAAGACAGCGTTTAATTCAGAGGTTTAGGAATATGAAAAATATTTTTGCGGTACGTAAAGACTTCGATATGAATAAAATTAAAGCGGTATTATTATCGGTAATCAACGTTGGTTACTCTTTTTTGGGATGGTGCATATTCATAGTGTTTGACCTGACTTTGCCTGATGATCCTAAATTTGATTTAGATCCCATTATCAGAATTATTATTTTTCTTTTGATGATTTTACATATATCAGGCGAATTATTCCTCTTGATAAAAACTCGTCGTATAGTTCAAAAATATTATTCATTATTTGTAATTGTAAACGCGGTATTAATATATATTTTTCCTTTATGGATAGGTATTATAGAAATAGTATTTTTTTAATTAAATTTTGGAAAGGAAGTATAATATGCGTTCCGTACACGCTGTTAAGGTCGGGAGCTGCACGCTCGACGGAAAGAAAATATACATACAGTCAATGCTCAACGTTCCCGCTTCGGATACGGAGGGAAACGTTAAGCAGGCAGCCGAGCTTGAAAAAGCCGGCTGTCACATAATCCGTGCGGCAATTCCCGATATTGAGGCGGTAAGGCTTATTCCCGCAGTCAAGGAGGCTGTAAATATCCCATTGGTGGCGGATATTCATTTTGATTACCGCATCGCTCTTGCCTGCGCCGACGCGGGCGTGGACAAGATAAGGATAAACCCGGGGAATATCGGAGGTATTGACAGGGTAAAAGCCGTTGCCGACAAGTGCCGCAGCAAAAGCATTCCCATAAGGATAGGCGTAAATTCCGGTTCGCTTGAAAAGGAACTGCTCGCAAAATACGGCAAACCCTGCGCTGAGGCTCTTGCGGAAAGCGCTTTGGCTCATGCGGCTTTGCTGGAGCAGTGTGATTTCGAGGATATCGTTATTTCAATGAAATCCTCCGACGTAAGCACCATGATAAAGGCTTACCGCATTGCGGCGGAAAAAACAAATTATCCGCTGCATTTAGGCGTGACCGAGGCGGGAACGGAGAGAATGGGGATAATCAAATCAGCCGCAGGCATAGGCTCGCTTCTTTGCGACGGTATCGGAGAAACAATAAGAGTATCGCTGACGGACGAACCCGTAAAAGAGATATACGCCGCAAGAGATATTTTGAAAGCGGTCGGCAGAGGAAGCGGAGTAAGGCTTGTTTCATGCCCTACCTGCGGGCGGACGAAAATAGATCTTATAAAGCTGGCGTCGGAGGCTGAAAAAGCTGTGGCTGATATCCCTCTCGATATTACGGTAGCAGTAATGGGCTGCGCCGTAAACGGTCCCGGAGAGGCAAGAGAGGCTGATATAGGCATTGCGGGAGGAGATGGCTGTGCCGTTTTATTCAAAAGAGGAGTTTTGCTTAAAAAGGTTTCCGAAAAGGACGCGCTGAATGCGCTTTTGGAGGAGATATACAGGATAAGGGAGGAAAACGGCGTTGCTGATAAAGGAACTGTTTAACGGATTTACGGATAAGATACCAAATCCCGTGGGAAAGGGAGAGCTTTTGAAAATAGAACTCACTGCCGACGGCAGGAAGATGGCGCTTTATGCAAAATTCGGTCAGCTTCAGAAGTTTGAAAATCTCGATGAATTCGAGCGCGCGGCTGCGGCAGCGGTGGGACTTGATCTCATGCGGGTAAAATGCAGGTACACTCCCGATATGCTGGAGGCGAAATACGCCGCCGAAGCATCGCTGCGCCTTAAACAGGATATGTCGGTGGTAAACGGTCACTTGAGCGGCGCATTTTATTATATAGAAGATAATACCGTATTTATAGAGCTTAAACGTGGCGGCGCGGAGCTTCTCGGCAGGGCGGGTTTTGAACAGGCTCTCGCCAAGCTGCTGAGCGAGGAATTTTCGCTGAAATTATCCGTAAAGCTCATCGAAAAGACTTCTGCGGACGCGGATGATTACAACGAGCAGCTTAAGAGAGCCTATGAAAACACGCTGCCGGATCCGACGGTCACGGAGGAAGCTGCAAAAAAGCCAATGCCTGCCGCTCCCAAGGAAGAAACGGTTTCTGTGGATTTCAAATCTATCCCCGTTATGAGCGAGGGCGCTGTTATAATAAAGGGCAAGAAAATTTACGCCGACAGCGTTACAAATATCGGAGATATATGTGAAGCTCAAAACGGTATCGTTATATGGGGAGATGTTTTTGATTATCAGGAAAAGGAGATAAAAAACAAAAAGGGTGAGGAAAAACGCATTACCACCGTTGGTATTACCGATTATACGGGTTCCGTATCAATTAAGGATTTTTCCGATAAGGACGGCGACAACGTCCTGTCGAAGCTGAAAAAAGGAGTTACCGCAGTTATAAGGGGCAAGGTGGATTTTGATACGTTTGACAACGAATTTGTTTTGCGTGCAAACGATATCATGCTTGTAAAAAAGATGGAAAAAACCGACAAAAGCGAGCGAAAGCGCGTTGAACTGCATATGCATACCAATATGTCGCAGATGGACGCGATCACTCCTGCGGACAAGCTGATAAGGCGGGCTTTTTCATGGGGGCATAAAGCTGCGGCGATCACCGATCACGGCGGAGTGCAGGCATTTCCTGAAGCCGCCGCCGCCTGCGCCGATATCCGCAAAAACGGCGGTGATTTTAAGGTGATTTACGGCTGCGAGGCATATTCGGTAAACGATATTGCCGACGCGGTAAAGGTTTACAAGGACGTTCCCATAAAAGGCGAGATGATCGTTTTTGACCTGGAAACCACCGGCTTTTCCGCAGAGGGCGACCGTATTATCGAATACGGAGCGGTAAGGCTCAGAGATCTGGAGCTGTGCGACGAATTCAACTGCTTTGCAGATCCCGAAAAAGCAATTCCCGAAAGGATAACAAAGCTGACCGGCATTTCCGATAAAATGGTTGAGGGCGCTCCCTCTCAAAGAGAGGCTTTGGAAAGGTTTATAGAGTTCTGCGGAGAAAGTCCGGTGCTTATTGCTCACAATGCGGGGTTTGACGTTTCATTCATCCGCGCCGAATGCCTGCGTCAAGGGATAGATTTCAGATTTTCCGTTATCGACACGGTCGTTATGTGCAGAAGTATGCTCCACGATCTGAAAAAACACAAGCTGGACACCGTGGCGAAGCATCTTGGACTTGGAGAGTTCGATCATCACAGGGCTCACGAGGACGCAAGGATACTCGGACGCATTTTTATAAAACTGGCAAACAGGCTGATCGACGAAAACGACTGTGTAAATATAAGCAGTATCAACGCCGTGGTAAAAAATGCCGACCCTAAAAATCTCAGGGCGTATCATCAGATAATACTTGCAAAAAATAATGCGGGACTTAAAAATCTATACAAGCTGGTTTCCTTGGGGCATATCAATTATTATTACCGCCGTCCCAGAATACCGATGTCAGAGCTTATAAAGCACAGAGAGGGACTGATCATCGGCAGCGCCTGCGAATCGGGAGAGCTTTTCACAGCCGTAAAGGACGGCAGACCCTGGGACGTCCTATGCGAAATAGCTTCATTTTACGATTATCTTGAGATACAGCCTGTAGGCAATAATCAATTTCTTATACGCGACGAGGATTATGACAACATAAACACGGATGAGGATTTACAGGAATTCAACAAAACCATCGTAAAACTGGGAGACGCTTTGGGTATACCCGTTGCGGCAACCTGCGACGTGCATTTTATGGATCCCTCCGACAGCGTTTTCCGTAAAATACTTATGTATGATAAATTTTCCGACGCCGAGTTCCAGCCGTCTCTCTATCTGCGCACCACGGACGAAATGCTGGAGGAATTTTCCTACCTGGGAGAAGAAAAGGCTTACGAGGTAGTGGTTGAAAATACCAACAAGATAGCGGATATGATAGACGGCGATATACAGCCTATTCCTCCGGGAACATTTACTCCGACCATGGAAAACGCCGAGGAGGATCTGACAAGGATCACATGGGAAAGGGCGAAGGCTGCCTACGGCGATCCTCTTCCCGATATCGTAAAGCAAAGGCTTGACAAGGAACTCAACTCCATTATCAAAAACGGCTTTGCGGTGCTTTACATGATAGCTCAGAAGCTGGTGGCAAATTCCAATGAACACGGTTATCAGGTAGGTTCAAGAGGTTCGGTGGGTTCGTCCTTTGTGGCAAATATGTCGGGAATATCCGAGGTAAACGCATTGCCTCCCCATTATCTTTGTCCGGAGTGCAAGAATACCGAATTTATCGTTGACGGTTCTGTAAGTTCCGGATACGATCTGCCGCCGAAAAAATGCCCGAAATGCGGAGCGGATTACATAAGAGAGGGACATGACATACCCTTTGAAACATTTCTCGGATTTAACGGTGATAAAGCTCCCGATATAGACCTTAACTTTTCCGGAGAATATCAGACAATGTCCCACAAGTACACCGAAACACTTTTCGGAAGCGAAAACGTGTTCAAGGCGGGTACTATGGGTACAGTTGCGGAAAAGATCGCTTACGGCTACGTAAAACATTATCTTGAAGAAACGGGCAGGCACGTTTCAAGGGCGGAGGAAAACCGTCTTACTCTCGGCTGCACGGGAGTTAAGCGAACAACGGGTCAGCACCCCGGGGGAATGGTGGTCATTCCCGCAGATTACGAGGTATATGATTTTACCGCCGTTCAAAGACCTGCGGAGGATCCAAAATCTATATTTGTTACCACTCATTTTGATTTCAACTCTCTTCATGACACTATTCTGAAGCTGGACGAGCTGGGGCATGATGTGCCTACTCTTTATAAGCATCTGGAGGATATGACGGGGATAATGACCAAGGATATTTTCCCCGCCGACGAAAAAGTAATGAGCCTTTATCTTTCTCCCGAAGCTCTGGGCGTTACCGCCGAGGACATAGGCTGGCAGACAGGTACTCTTGCCATTCCCGAAATGGGTACAGGCTTTGCAATGCAGATGCTTCTTGACGCAAAACCTACAAAATTTTCCGATCTGCTCCAGATATCGGGACTTTCCCACGGTACGGACGTATGGCTCGGAAACGCTCAGGAGCTTATCAAAAACGGCACCTGCACCATTTCCGAGGTTATCGGCTGCCGTGACGGAATTATGACCTATCTTATCTATCATGGGGTCGATCCTAACCTGTCCTTTAAGATAATGGAGATCACCAGAAAGGGAAAAGCTCCGAAGCTGCTGACTGAGGAAATGAAGCAGACAATGAGAGCTCATAACGTTCCGGAATGGTACATCGAAAGCTGCTTGAAGATCAAGTATATGTTCCCCAAGGCGCACGCTGCGGCTTATGTTATCGCGGCAAACAAGCTGGCGTGGTACAAGGTATACTATCCGCTGGAATTTTACGCCACAATATTCACCGTTCGGGGCGAGGATTTTGACGCGGAAACGGCAATGCTGGGCAGACAGGCGGTAAGGATGAAGATGAACGAGATAAAGGCAAAGGGCAATGACAAAACCGCCAAGGACAGCGGTACCTATGATATGCTGCTTATAACCAACGAGATGATGGCAAGGGGGTTTGAATTCCTGCCTATAGATATATTCAAATCCCACGCAACAAAATATACCGTGGAGGACGGCAAGATAAGAATGCCCTATTCGAGTGCGAAGGGCGTGGGTGAGAATGCCGCCAAGGCGCTGTATGATACTGTTTGCGAGGGGGACTTCATTTCCGTCAGCGAGCTTCAGGAACGAAGCGGAGTTACAAAAACCGTTATTGAAAAACTGGAATCCATCGGAGCAATGGGAGATCTGCCCAAAACGGATCAAATATCGCTTTTTTAAGGGTTGGGAGGCAGGAATTCGTGAAACATAGACAAGTATCTTGCCTCTTGTAGCTTATAGCCAAAGTTTTTGCCTCGGTATCAGCGTAAAAGGTCTATATTGCCAAAAATTGCGGGCGGCGCTTGACAAAATTGCTTGATTGTGATATCATATCATTATGATGATATGATATCACTTTAATACGATGAATTATTAGGAGAAGCATATATGAAAAGATTTGATTCTATTACTCCCGAGGGAACGAGAGATCTTCTTTTTGAAGACTGTGCGGCGGTAAGAGCCGCGGAAAGCAGGCTTCAGAAAATATTCAAGGCTAAGGGATATTCCGAGGTCATTACCCCCGGACTTGAGTTTTACGACGTATTCAATATGAAATCCAGGTATTTTCCTCAGGAAACTATGTATAAGCTCACCGACAACAAGGGCAGACTTATGGTAGTACGTCCGGATTCAACCATGCCGATCGCCCGTATGACTGCCGCAAGGCTGAGAGATCAGATCCTGCCAATCAGGCTTTTTTATTCTCAGAGCGTTTACCGAAACAGACCGGGCATGAGAGGAAGAAGCGACGAAATACGGCAGACGGGTATAGAGCTTATAGGTTCCGGTTCGAAAAGGGCGGAGCTTGAGGTGCTGGGAAACGCCCTTGAGGTGTTGTCCTCCTTCAATACGTCCGGATTTCGGCTTGAGTTGGGTCATATCGGCTTTTTCAAGGCTCTTGTAAACGATCTTGGCTGCGAAAGCGATGTGGTGGAGAATATCAGAGGACTTATAGAGGTGAAAAATTATCCTGCATTAAACGATCTTCTTGACGGCTTCGGGGAAAATAAGGCTGCCGGTGCTTTACGCAGGCTTCCCCGTCTTTTCGGCGGCGAGGAAGTGTTCGAGGACGCAAGAGCCGTTTACTCATCGCCCGAAGCGTCCGCCGTTCTCGACGAGCTTAAAAATACCTATGAAAGCCTTGAACGGTTCGGCTGCAAGGGCATGATAACCATTGACCTGGGACTTGTCAACAAAATGGATTATTACACGGGAACCGTTATAAAAGGATATATCGAGGGCTGCGGCGACGCCGTGCTTTCCGGCGGCAGATATGACAAGCTACTTTCCGAATTCGGATTCGATCTTCCTGCGGCGGGTTTTGCGGTGAACGTTGACGCCGCCGCAAGGGCGGAGATGAAAAAGGTCAGCTTTGCGCCTGTGCCTGTGGACGTTATAGTATTCGGCGAAAAGGGTTTTGAAATAAAGGCGGCGCTTCACAGCAGGCAGCTTATTTCCGAGGGAATGACCGCTGAAACGTCGGTGTTCGACGACTTGGAACAGGTCAGAGAATATGCCGCCAAAAAAGGCGTCAACCGAATAGATATTGTTTCGGAAAACGTTGTTACGGAAAATATAGGTTAAAAGGAACGGTGAAATATATGAACGGGAAGCAGACAAGACCCTTGCGGATTGCTCTTACAAAGGGCAGGCTTGAAAAGGATACGGTGGCTTTGCTTGAAAAGCTGGGATACGACTGCACCGCCGTCAGGGAAAAGGGCAGAAAGCTCATACTCCCCGTGGGGGATTCCATAGAGGTGGTGCTGGCAAAGGCGGCGGACGTTATTACATATGTTGAAAACGGCGTGTGCGATCTGGGAGTTGTGGGCAAGGACACCATTATCGAAATGGGCGGAAAGTTTTTTGAGTTGTCGGATCTTGGCTTCGGAAAATGCCGATTTGCTCTTGCCGGCAAAAAGGGCGAGGATTTTTACGGAGGAACTCATGTAAGGACTATAGCGACAAAATATCCCAACGTGGCAAGGACGTTCTTTGAAAAAAAGAATATGGACGTGGATATCGTCAAAATAGAGGGCAGCGTCGAGCTTGCTCCGCTTCTGGGACTTTCTCACGCTATAGTTGACATTGTGGAAACAGGCACTACCCTTAAAGAAAACGGCTTAGAGGTGTACGAGTATATCTGTCCCATTTCCGCGCGGCTCATTGCCAATATGGTGAGCTTAAAGCTGCGTAAGGGCGAGATAGAAAGTCTTATAGGCGAGATAGAAGAAAATATTTGAAAGGCAGGATAAAAAATGATAAGAAAGATAATTGCCGACGGAAATGCCGAAAAGGAATTTCTCAAGGAGGTTGAAAAGCGCAACGGCGAAACAGACAAAAGGGTGTCCGAGATAGTGGCGGATATCCTTGAAAACGTCCGCACAAGGGGAGATGAGGCGGTAAAGGAGTACACTCTTAAATTTGACGGCAGGCTCCCCGACTGTTACGAGGTGCCCAGAGATGTTATAAACGACGCTCTTACAAACGCGGACGAGAAATTCACATCGTCGCTGCTCACCTGTATGGAGAATATCACAAAATTCCACAGCAGACAGAAGGAACAGAGCTTTATAGATCCAATGCCCAACGGATGTATCTTAGGGCAGCGCGTAAGAGGACTTGACAGAGTGGGTCTGTACGTTCCCGGAGGAACTGCGGCTCTTTCATCCTCATTGCTGATGAACGTAGTCCCCGCAAAGATCGCAGAGGTTGGGGAGATAATCATGATGACCCCGCCCGGAAAGGACGGCAAGCCTAACGCCGATATTTTAACGGCGGCTGCTGTTGCGGGAGTTGACAGGGTATTTATGGCGGGAGGCGCGCAGGCTATAGCTGCTATGGCTTACGGCACTGAAAGCGTGCCTAAGGTCGACAAGGTAGTGGGACCCGGAAATATTTTCGTGGCAACTGCCAAGAAAA
Source organism: Ruminococcus sp. (assembly GCA_023667165.1). GTDB lineage: Bacteria > Bacillota > Clostridia > Oscillospirales > Ruminococcaceae > Huintestinicola. The sequence continues at coordinate 12,632 of JAMPAO010000021.1, forward strand.
TGGTTTACGGTACTGTTGATATTGACTCCATAGCGGGACCCAGCGAGATACTTATCATTGCCGATGAAACTGCCGATCCCGTTTATCTTGCAGCCGACCTTATGAGCCAGGCGGAGCACGACAGACTGTCGTCCGCCATAATTATTACCGACTCGGAGGATATCGCCGACAGGACAATAGACGAGCTTGCCCGTCAGGCTGAGTTTCTTTCCCGAAAGGATATCATAAAAAGCTCCTTGGAAAATTACGGCGCAGTTATCGTTGCGGATAATATCGGCGACGCGGTAGACCTTGCCAATTCCCTTGCACCCGAACATCTGGAGATACAGGTAAAGGATCCGATGCAATACCTGGGGCGTCTTAACAATGCGGGTTCGGTGTTTATGGGAAAATATTCCCCCGAGCCGTTGGGGGATTATTATGCGGGACCCAACCACATTCTTCCCACAGGCGGCACGGCAAAATTTTTCTCTCCTCTTTCGGTAAACAGCTTCACCAAAAGGTCGCAGTTTATATATTACACCGAGCAGGCGCTGCTGGAGGCAAAGGACGATATTGTGAGAGTGGCTGAAAGCGAGGGACTTACCGCTCATGCTCACGCTGTAAAGGTTCGCTTTGAAAAATAAAAGGAGGCTGAAAATATATGGCGTATGAGCTTAACAAGAAGCTTAGCAGCATAGACCTGTACGTACCCGTTGACGACAAGTGCATTATACGGCTGGATTCCAACGAATCCTGCTACAATATCGCCGACAAAATGGGGGATATTCTTCCAGAGGCGGTAAAGGGCATAGAATTTAACCGCTACCCGGATTCCACGGCGGAGCTTGTAACGAAAGCCTTTGCGGATTATTACAGTATTTCCCCCGAAAGCTGCACAGTGGGCAACGGATCGGACGAGCTTATAAACACCGTCTTGGCGTCATTTCTGGAAAAGGGTGACAATATCCTCACTCTTTCCCCCGATTTTTCCATGTACGCTTTTTACGGATTTATCGACGAGCTTAAGGTAAACACTCTTCCCAAAAAGGACGATTTGAACGTCAACATTTCCAAGGTTATCGAATACTGCAACAATAACGACATCAAGGCGGTCATCTTTTCCAATCCCTGCAACCCCACCTCACTGGGCGTGTCAAGGCAGGACATTATCAGGCTTGTGAAAAACGTTTTCTGTCTTGTGATAATAGATGAGGCATACATGGATTTCTGGGGCGAGAGCGTTATTGATATGACAGACGAGTTCGATAATCTTGTAATACTCAAAACCTGCTCAAAAAATATGGGCATGGCAGCTCTGCGGCTGGGATTTGCGGTAGCGGGAGAGAAGATAACCGCAGCGCTTAGAGCGGTAAAATCTCCTTATAACGTAAACACCGTTACTCAGTGCATTGCCTGTGCTGTACTGAAAAACAAACCCATGCTGGAGGAATATACGGCGGAGATAATCCAGAGCAGAGAGAGGCTGCAAACGTCGCTGTCCGAGCTTGGGGAAACTTTTTTCGAGATAGAAAAAGTCTACGATTCCGTTACGAATTTTGTTTTTGTAAGGACTCCAAAGGCTGCTTTGATACATGACAAGCTTCTTGAAAAGGGGATATCCGTCCGCCTTATGGGTCAGTACCTTAGGATAACTGCGGGAACGGAAAGCGAGAACAGCAGTTTAATAGCTTCGCTTAAAGAAATACTTGCATCGCTTAACAAAAAGGAGGAAAGCGTATGAGAACAGCGGAAATTTCACGCACCACAAAGGAAACGAACATAAAGATCGGATTGACCCTTGAGGGAAGCGGAAAATACCGTATTGATACGGGTATAGGTTTTTTTGACCATATGCTCACCGCTCTTTGCGTTCACGGAGGATTTGACATGGAGGTTTCCGTAAAAGGCGATCTTTATGTTGACGGTCATCACACGGTGGAAGATACGGGAATAGTTCTGGGGCAGGCGTTCAAAGAAGCGTTGGGAGATAAGCAGGGTATCGCACGATACGGCACAGCCTTTATCCCAATGGATGAGAGCCTGGGATTTTGCAGTCTGGACATAAGCGGCAGACCGTTCCTTGTTTATGAATGCTGCTTTTCCGACCAGCGTACGGGAGAATACGACAATTGCCTGACTGAGGAATTTATGAGAGCTTTTGCCGTAAGCGCAGGTATTACCATGCACATAAAATGTCTTTACGGTTCAAACGATCATCACAAAAACGAAGCCATGTTCAAGGCTGCGGCTCATGCTTTAAGGGATGCTGTAAGCGTAAACGGCGGAGGCATACTTTCCACAAAAGGAGTGATCTGATATGATCGCAATAGTTGATTACGGAGCGGGAAATATTTTCAGCGTAAAAAACGCTCTTGATTTTTTGGGCGTTCCGGCTTGTCTTACGGATAAAAATTCGGATATAAAAAACGCCGGCGGCATACTTCTGCCGGGGGTCGGGGCGTTCCCTTGGGCAATGAAAATGCTGAACGAAAGCGGACTTGTTGATACGATAAAAGCCGAGGCGAAAAAAAAACCGTTTCTCGGTATTTGCCTGGGTATGCAGCTTCTGTTTGAGAAAAGCTATGAGTTTGAGGAATGCTGCGGCTTAGGACTTATAGACGGATATGTGGATAAAATTCCCGATACGGGACTTGTTATCCCCCATATGGGTTGGAATAAGCTGGAATTTCGGCACGACTGTCCGCTGTTTAACGGACTGGGTGAGGACGAGTATGTGTATTTTGTTCACTCCTACAAGGCGTTTTGCGATGATAAAAATCTGTACTCCTGCTGCGAATACGGCGGAAAAGTCCCTGCCCTTGTTTCTGACGGCAATACCGTTTTCGGAGCGCAGTTTCACCCGGAAAAAAGCGGGGAAACGGGTCTGAAAATGCTGAAAAATTTTGTGGAGATGTGTTAGAGCGATAAACAGAGATGGGAGGATGTGACCGAAATGACGGAGATCAGAATGATCGGCTCGCAGCATAAGGCGGATATTAACATTCCCAATGAACCTTTTCCGTTGTTCGGAAGAATGATACCGTCATATGTCAACGGTCGGTGGAAGTACAGCGTTGTCCGCTTCGGGGAGAATGAGGTGAGCGAAATGGCTTTCCCGACGAAAATTACGATTATGATAAGCTTTCTCAAAACAGTGTTTTCATAGGCGCATACGACGGTGACAAGTGTGTTGGTCTTGCGATAATGCAGCATGCGCTGATGAAGTATATGTACCTGTACGATCTGAAAGTCAACAGGGATCACAGAGGGCGGCAGATAGGCAAAATGCTGATAAACAGATCAAAGAATGTCGCATTGAGCGAGGGATACAGAGGGATATATACGCAAGGGCAGGACAATAACCTTGCCGCATGCCTTTTCTATCTGAAAAACGGCTTTGTTATCGGCGGACTGGATACCCATGTATATACGGGTACGTCCCAGGAGGGGAAAAGCGATATATTGTTTTACCTTGACGCAGATAAATAAATTTACTGCGGCTAAAGGTTATTAGATGGAGCGCGTTAAAATGGAAATTACAGCATATCAGGAAAAATACAAGCGGCAGATAATTGATTTAATACTGAATATTCAGAACGGCGAGGCGAAAATTAATTTGCCGATTGAGGAGCAGCCCGACCTTTTGGATATACCGGATTGCTATCAAAAAAACGGCGGTGAGTTCTGGCTTGCAATTGAGGACGGCAGCGTTATCGGCACTGTCGCTTTGATGAATTACGGCGGCGGAAACGGCGTCCTGAAAAAATTTTTTGCTACCGCGGCAAAAAGGTTGGATATGCGCTTTATACGACGCTTAAGCGGTTTGCGCGGGAAAATAAAATACATACGATTGTTTTGGACACGCCCTCGGTGGCTAAGGCTTCACACAAATTTTACGAGCGGGCAGGTTTCAGGAAAATTGATAAAAGCGCGCTGCCTTTTGAATATGAATATCCCGACAGAAATTCGTATTTATATTTATTGAAATTATAACCGCAGAGAAATGCTAAGACGGCGGGTGCAGAATGACCTCTGCGTTGAAAGCAGAGCTTTGAAAAGCCGTATTTTAAGGAGTGATAAAATGAACGGGAACGTCCCTGTCAGATGTTCATGGGTAAATATGAAAAAACCCATTTATATAGCCTATCACGACAATGAGTGGAGCGTGCCGGAGCATTCCGACAAAAAGCTCTTTGAAATGTTGCTGCTGGAATGCTTTCAGGCGGGACTGTCCTGGGAATGCATACTCAACAAACGCGAGGGTTTCGGCAATGCCTTTGACGGATTCGACCCCGAAAAAATAAGCCGATACGACGAGGAAAAATGCGCCGCTCTTATGGGCGATAAGAATATCGTCCGCAACAGCCTGAAAATAAACGCCGCAGTCATAAACAGCCGCGTATTTCTCGGCATACAAAAGGAATACGGCTCCTTTGACCGCTACATATGGGGGTTTACCGAGGGAAAAAGCGTTGCCGAAAGCTGTGACGTACGTTCCTCGTCGCCCTTGTCGGACAGAATATCAAAGGATCTGAAAAATCGGGGAATGAAGTTTGTCGGCACTGTTGTGATATATGCTTATCTTCAGGCGATAGGCGTCATCAGCGCACATGAAAAGCAATGCAGCTTTTGCAAATAAGGATAATGAAAGGAGAAAAATTATGCTTGCAAAAAGAATAATACCCTGCCTTGACGTTCGGGACGGAAAGGTGGTCAAGGGCGTGAATTTTGAGGGAATAAAAGAGGTGGGCGACCCCGTGGAGTGCGCCTATGAGTATAACCTACAGGGAGCGGACGAGATAGTTTTTTACGACATAACCGCGTCCCACGAGGGCAGGGGAGTTATGCTGGACGTTGTCCGCGAAACGGCGAAAAAAGTGTTTGTACCCCTCACCGTAGGCGGCGGAATAAAAACCGTTGACGATATTCGGGACACACTGCGGGCGGGAGCGGACAAGGTTTCCGTAAATTCGCAGGCGGTGCAGAACCCTCGGCTTATCAAGGAAGGTGCGGACATTTTCGGCAGCCAGTGCATTTGCGTGGGCATCGACGCCAAAAAGGTTTCTGAGGGAAAATGGACGGTATACATCAACGGCGGCAGAATAGATATGGGACTTGACCTTATAGAATGGGTAAAGCGCATAGAAGATCTGGGCGCGGGAGAAATATGTCTTAATTCAATGGACACCGACGGAGTACGCCGGGGTTTTGATATACCTATGCTTCAAGCGGTAGTGAACGCGGTGAAGATCCCCGTTATCGCCAGCGGAGGAGCGGGAAAGCTGTCGGATTTTGCGGACGCGTTTATCAGTACCGATTGCTCGGCTGCATTGGCTGCTTCGCTGTTTCATTTCAAGGAGCTGACGGTGGAGCAGGTAAAGGAGGACTGCCGCAGCAGGGGCATAACAGTAAGAAGCAAGAGCGGATCGGCGTTATTTCAGAGCAAAATATAAAATTGATTTTGCGACTTTGGAAAAGAGGTAAGAAATTTCAAGCCAATAAATATATGTTTATCTGCCGCTTTTGTCTGCTTTGAGATAATTTATCAGACCTCCTCGGAAACTGGAGAAATGCTGAATGACGCAGAATTTTTTGCATCAGGCAAAGCACATTTTCCGCAGGAATACTTGCTGTATTGCAAGGAAGATGGGCGAAGCATGATGTAAAAAAGACAAGTCAGGCAGCGTTTCGGAAGTTTCCGAGGAGGTCTATTGTTTTGCTGCAATAAACAATATGTGAGAAACGGCAGAAAACCGATCGCACCATGTGTAATAAATTAAACCTGTATTCACGGACTGTGCGCGCAGCGTTTGACGGGATTTTCCCGATGACGGCGAGTACGCAGTCTGTGCAGACAGGTTCTTATGCTGTATATTGGAAAAATGAAAGATCGAGGGATAATGATATGCAGATAACCATCGCTTTATGCGACGACGACAGCGAACAGATAAGAAATCTGCGGCAGCTTATATGTCAGTGGTCGGAAAACAAACCCTTTGCGGTAAATATAGCGGAATACGAAAGCGCGGAGCAGTTTCTTTTTGAATATCCCGACAATCCCTGCGGTCTGCTGCTGCTTGATATAGAAATGAGGGGCATAAACGGAATGGAGCTTGCAAAAAAGCTGCGTGACAGCGGTAATATTTTGCCCATAGTCTTTATAACGGGTTACTCCGATTATATTTCCCAAGGTTATGATGTGCAGGCTCTGCACTATCTTTTAAAGCCGGTTGAAAAGGACAGGCTTTTTGCCGTCCTTGACAGATATGCCGCAAAGAACAGCCGTTCCGAGGATATAATACTGCAAACCAAGGACGGTATATATCATATTGACATTGATACGATAACTTATATGGAAGCGTTCGGCAGGAAAACCGCCGTGCATTTTCTGGACCAAACCGTGACCGAGTGCAGTATGAAAATCGGCAGCTTTGAGAATATGAAAGGTTTTATCCATTGTCACCGCTCATATATGGTAAATCTCCGACGTGTAACGTCGATTTCCAAGAACGCCCTTATCCTTGAAACGGGAGAGGAAGTTCCGCTGTCAAGACGGCTTTATAATGATGTGAACAAGAGCTTTATCGAATTTTATACAAAACAGGAGTAATACTTATGGAGCATTTTTTTATTGGGTTGGCTGTTGTTTTTTCGGCAGCCATATTAACGGCAGCTTTTTTTCTCCTGCGCTCTCTTTTTTACAATGCCGTTGACAAGCGTATAGAACGTTTCCAAAGCGAGCTTATAGAAAAGCAGATACGAGAGATAAGAAATATGTATAATCAGGTCAGAGGCTGGCGGCATGACTACCGGAATCATATACAGAATATGAAAATACTTCTGTCAGATAAAAAATACACGAAGCTTGACGGCTATCTTTCGGAGCTTGCGGAGGATCTTAACACCGTTGATACGGTGATAAAAACGGGCAACGTTATGGCGGACGCGGTTCTCAACTCAAAGCTCACAACGGCGGAAAAGGCGAATATCAAGGTAAATGTAAAGGCGGGAGTGCCGAAAGATATGCTTATGTCCGACGTGGAGCTTTGCGCGGTTATGGGAAATCTTCTTGATAACGCTATCGAAGCCTGCGTAAGACTTCCCGAGGAGGACAGGTTTATGCGTATATATATTGGACGGATAAAAAATCAATTTTATATATCGGTGCAGAATTCTGCGGGCGAGATAAGGAAATACGACGGGAAATACGTCACCACCAAAAGCGGCAGCTCTCACGGCTACGGAATATTCCGTATTGACAGGCTTACAAAAAAATACGGCGGATATGTAAACAGGCAGAACGAGGAGGGCATTTTTGCAACTGAGATAATGATCCCGTTAATGTGAAATGCTTGTCCGCTGCCGAAAAATATTGAGCGTCCGAAAGACTGAAAAGTAAGCTGCGGAACGTAAGTGATCATCTCACCGACAGGATCGGTACCGTTCATGACATATTTTGACCGTTCGTTACAAAACAGGCACGAACGGTCTTTTTTGTGGTATGATATAAGCGAGGTGATACTTATGGTAAAAGTCCAAAAATACTCAAATGAAAAGAAAAAGGAGGACGGCGAAAAATACCGCGCCGAGATAAAAAAGCAGAGGTACGGAATTTTGCCGAACCTTGTGTACGCTATGCGGGAATGTTACCGTGCGGACAAGCTTTTCGTGCTGTGCTGCTTTATGTTCGCGGCAGCTTGGTTTACACAGCGGCTGTGCCTTGTATACATCGACAAGTACGTTGTGGAGCTTGCGGTTACGGGGTTCGACAAGGGTCTGCTGATAACCTGCGCCGTACTGTTCCTGCTCAAAGAAATATGCGCCTACATCAACACCTGGTCGGAACGTTACCGCGGCTATATCGGCACTACTAAAGCCCGCAACCATTTCTCCCGGCTGATAATGAAAAAGTGCATTACCACCGACTACGAAAACAAGGAACGATGCGAAACCAACAACAGTCTTAATCAGGCTCTGGAGGGCAGCAATGTGGCGGCGAACAATACGGCAATAAATCTTAGAGGAAGTATACGCCATATTCTGGAATTTTTCACCTATTCGGCGATACTTTCAATGCTCAGTCCCTGGCTTATACCTATCGTGGTAATACCCGCCGCTTTGAGCTATTATATAAACCGTCATAAAATGAACTGGATATGGAATATGTCCGACAACTGGCAGGTTTACGAGAGACAGCTCAGCTACATCAAGAACACCGGCTGCGACCTTGCGCGGGCAAAGGACGTGAGGCTGTTCACTTTGCCTGCGTTGCTGGAAAAAGCCTTTTCGCGTTCTTTTCAAAATCGGCTTGAATGGTATGAGCAGCAGGACGCATGGGAGTTCCGTCATGAAATTTTCGAAACGTTCTTTATCACAGCGGGGAAATTCGCGTCCTATGCCTACGTTATCTATCTTGTTGTGGACGGCGAGATAGGCGCGGGAGATTTCGTGCTGTATTTCAATTCCATTATGAAGCTAAGCGAGGCGACGCGGGATTGGCTTAACAACTTTTCGGGTTATCAGTGGATATGCAACAACATAAATTATGTCAGAAATTACCTTGAAATGCCCGAAAAAACCAATCGGGGCGAGGGCAGACCTCTCCCGAATGGGAGCTTTGATATAGAATTCAGAAATGTTTCTTATACTTACAACGGAGCGAAAGAGCCTACAATAAAAAATCTCTCCTTCAAGATAAAAAAGGGAGAAAAGCTCGCTCTTGTGGGACTCAACGGCGCAGGCAAAACCACCGTTGTCAAGCTGATGTGCGGACTTTACGACCCAACGGAGGGGGAAATTCTGGTTGACGGCTTTCCCGTGAACGAATACAACCGCGAAGAGTATTTTACTCTTTTCTCGGCGGTGTTTCAGGATATTTCCGTCTTTGCGGGAAATGTTGCGGAGAACGTCACAGGCAGCGGGGATTACGACAGGGACAAGTTTCTTGCTTGTCTGAAAAATGCGGGTATCTATGAAAAGATACAAAGCCTGCCCAAAAAGGAAAATACTCACCTTGTTCGGGGCACTTACAAGGACGCTGTAGATTTTTCGGGGGGTGAAACCCAGAAACTTGCCCTTGCCAAGGCGTTATACAAAAATTCTCAAATGCTGATACTGGACGAGCCGACCGCCGCCCTCGACCCTATCGCGGAGCAGGAAATGTACCTTAGCTACACCAAATTCGCCGAGGGGAAATCCGGTTTGTTTATTTCCCACAGGCTTGCTTCAACGCGGTTCTGCGACAGGATAATTCTGCTTGCGGACGGCAGTATAGCCGAGTGCGGAACGCATACCGAGCTTATGGAGCTGGGAGGAAAATATGCGGAGCTGTTTAAGTTACAGAGCAGCTATTACAACGATGAAAAAGTCCAAAGGGAGGAAGATTTATGAGCAGCGAAAACGGAAAAAAACGTACACTTAATGAAAAATTTGCCGATATAAAGCGCACGGTTGAAACGGTCAACGCCGCAGATCCCGGCAGCCTTACGAGGGAACTGGCGGACAATATTCCCGGTGTCATAAATTATTATACGGGGGTTTATCTTGCAAGCCTTGTTATAGACGGCGTTACAGCGGCAAAGCCTGCGGCGTATCTCGTTACGGCGGCTTTGATAGTGTGCGGAGTCGAGGCGCTGACATGGTTTATAAGCCGCGTCATACGTATCAGAAAAAACTGCCATGAATTTACATTAAATGAAAATCTTAACAAGCTTTTGTGGAAGAAAACCCTTACTCTCGATTATTCCAAAGCTGAAAGCACGGATACGAAAAACAAATTTCAGAGCGCCCGTAATTTTATCAGCAATGGCGGCATTACGTCGCAGACATGGTTTATTTCACATACAATAAGCGCTTTTTTCAATCTTGCTGTGGGAATTGTTATGGTTGCCCCGATTGCCTTTTCAAAGCCTGTTGCTTACGGCGGATTTATCGGCTTTGTACAGTCCGGCTGGGGATTTGCGGCGTTAATGGCAGTCGCTGCGCTGATAATTTGCTTCAACTCCTTTGTGATAATTCCCGCTTCGTTAAAGGACTACTATAAGTACCAGACAGATGAAAGAATGCACGAACTCAACAGAGTAGGACCGAACATATTTGCCCGCTGCGTTTACAATTACCGAACAGGAAAGGACGTTCGCATATACCGCGAACAGGAGCTTATGCTGAGCAAGTTCGACAGCGTGCAGAATGAATTTGTCAAGACATGGAAAAAATCCTTGAAAACAGGAAACAGATATATACTGATAATAAACTGCCTTAACGCCCTGCTGACCTTTTTGATCTACGGCTTTGCGATAGTCAGAGCAGCAAGCGGAATGATGAGTCCGGGGGAGGTCATAGCCTTTGCGATGTATTTCGGCAGTATAAGGGAAAGTCTTGACAGCTTTTCAAACGATCTTTCCAACGTGCTTGAAAGGTCGCAGTACTGCCGCAAGGTATTTGATTTTCTTGACATTCCCGACGAAAAATATCAAGGCACTATTCCCACGGAAAAGCGGGACGACAACGAATATGAATTTGAGTTCAGGCACGTTTGGTTCAAGTATCCGGACACCGAGGAGTATATTCTCAAGGACATCAATTTAAAGTGGCGTATCGGTGAAAAAATGGCTTTGGTGGGACGGAACGGCTCGGGGAAGTCCACCTTGATAAAGCTGCTGTGCAGGCTATACGACCCAACCGAGGGTGAGATAACTCTCAACGGCATAGATATACGCAAGTACAGCACTAAAGACTACACCGATCTTTTCTCCGTGGTTTTTCAGGACTCCGCGCTGTTCGCCTTTTCAATAGGGGAGAACGTCGCCGCCGATACCGAGTACGACCGCGTTCTTGCGGAGGAGTGCGTCCGCAAGGCGGGTTTTTCGGAACGTCTTGATCAGTGTCCCGACGGACTGGACACCTGTCTTTACAAGGATTTCGACGACAAGGGCGTGGAAATTTCCGGCGGCGAGGCGCAGAAGCTGTGCCTTGCAAGGGCGGTATATAAGGGCGCGACCTTTATCGTTCTTGACGAGCCGACAGCCGCCCTCGATCCCATTTCGGAGTATGACATTTACACCAAATTCAATTCGATCGTCGGCACGCGGACAGCGGTGTACATTTCCCACAGGCTTTCGTCCTGCCGTTTCTGCGACGATATAACCGTTCTCGACAAGGGGAAGATCGCCCAGCGGGGCAGCCACGATGAACTTGTTTCAAGCGGGGGAGTTTACTCCGAAATGTGGTCGGCGCAGGCGGAATACTACAAAGACACTGCCGGAGAGTTGTTTGCATAATGGTAATGCTGATTTCTGTCAGAAAGCTTTGCAAAAATGCCGCTCAAAAAATCCGTATAAGGCTTTTGAGCGGATTTTGGTGAAAAAGCCTTTCGGCTTGAAATCGGCAAAAGAACGGCGGATACCTGATTTATCGGTATCCGCCGTTCTTTTTGTCCCTTTTTCTCCATTTTGCGAAATATTTTATCATTGAGCCGATCTGGATCAAAAAATATTTTCCGCTTTTCATATACGCTCTTTCCCACAAATGGGTAACGGAGATCTGCGGAAGATACATGGTTCTGCCGTAAGCCTTTGCTTCCCGCGTGAGATCGGCGTCCTCGCTGTAGAGAAAATATCTTTCGTCAAATCCTCCTATTTTTTTGAAAATTTCCGTACGAATACATATAAAGCAGCCCGAACAGAAGCCGCATTCAAACGGTTCGGAAACGTTTTTTCCTCTCAGGGTGTATTCGTCCCTCCATTTTTTAAATGGATCGCCGAAACGTTCAAGCCTGCCCCCCAGCATATATTTTAGCGTTGGGGTCAGCTTGGGAGTAAACTGTTCGTTTCCGTTTTCGTACAGCAGCTTGGGTACAGCCATAACAACATCTGCGTTTTTTTCAAAATATTCGATAAAGCTGTCTACAGCGTTATTTTCAAGTATGATATCGGGATTGATTATGAAATGATACTTTGAATCGAGCATATCAAGCACCGCGTTGTGACCGTGTCCGAAGCCGTTGTTGCTGCCGTTTTCTATAACGGTCACAGCGGGAAAGCTGCGGCGCACAAGCTCCGCCGTGCCGTCCGAGGACATGTTATCCGAAACAAACAGCTTGAAATCAATATTTTTCGTATGGTCAAGAACAGACCGTATAACGGCCTCTATTTTATCGGCATTGTTATAGGTAACGATACAGCCGGTTGCTTTTATTGACGGAGCGTTATCCATGGAACTGATCCTCTCGTTTTTCCTTGTATAATAAACGGCATGGAAATTTGATCTTAAATCAAGCTGAAATTCTGCTTTATGATCTTTGCGTGCTGCTTCCTTTGATGCCGGTTACTATGATATTATAGTATATCCGCAAGGTTTTGTCAAGACGGCGCTGCGTATTTTTTATAAATAACGCCGTAGGTTTCCCGCTTCGGCAAATTTCGCGTATTGCGAATGATAAAATTAGAAAAAAAGAAAGGACGTTAAATAAAATGGGAGTAAAGATAGAAACGGGTGACAGCAGCGTCAGGGTTTATCTTGACGGCGAAATAGATCATCACTGCGCCCCGTCCATACGCAACGAAATAGATTTGGCAATTGACGGCTGCCATCCGGAAAATCTTGTTATGGACTTCGGCGAGGTCACATTCATGGACAGCTCGGGTATAGGTCTTGTAATGGGAAGATATCAGGCTATGAAGAACATCGGAGGACGGGTGTCGCTTGAGAATACTCCCGTTCATATCAAAAAGGTGATGAGGCTTGCGGGTCTTGACAGATTTGCAAGCATCAGCTAAGGAGTGATAAAAAATGTCAGACGTAAAAAATGAAATGCGGGTGCTGCTTTCCCCGAAAAGCTGCAACGAAGCGGTGGCGCGCAGCGTTGTAACAGCTTTTGCAATGCAGACGGATCCGTCTTTGAGCGAGCTTTCCGATATAAAAACCGCGGTTTCCGAAGCGGTAACGAACGCGATCGTTCACGGATACAGAAATTGTTCCGGAAATGTAGAGATCGTTTGCAGGATATTGGACGGCAGCGTTATCTACATAAAGGTCAGGGACCGAGGCTGCGGCATAGCGGACATAAAAAAGGCTATGGAGCCGCTTTATACCACCGTTCCCGAAGAGGAGCGGGCGGGACTGGGTTTTGCGGTCATGGAGAGCTTTATGGACAATGTGACCGTAAAAAGCACGCCCGGAAAGGGGACAAGCGTTATTATGAAAAAGCGTATTTTATCCTCAAGTCTTGTTAAAGCGGGAGCAAAAGAAAATGAACGCTGCTGAAACGGATATCAGATCAAAGGTCTGCCGTGACAGGCTTGTTACCGATAATCTGCGCCTTGTTCATCTTTGCGCCAACCGCTTCAGAAACAGGGGAGTTGAATATGAGGAGCTGTACAGCGCAGGCTGTATAGGGATCGTCAAGGCGGCGAACGCATTTGACGGGGAGCGCGGGGTGAAATTTTCCACATATGCCGTTCCGGTGATCTTGGGAGAGATAAAAAGAATATTCCGCGACGGAGGTACGGTCAAGGTCAGCAGAAGTCTGAAAGAGCTTTCCATGAAAGCGAGCCGCGAGAAAAACAAGTTCATTCAGATAAACGGGAGAGAACCCTCCGTAAGCGAGCTTTCGGAAATAATGGGAGATCCCCCCGAAAATATTGCCCTTGCTCTTGCCGCCGCCCAGCCCTGTCTGTCGCTTACCGTCAGCGGCGACGACGACAATACCGAGCAGAGGGATATTCCCGACCCGTTCAGAGAGGCGGATATTTACGAGGGCATCGCTCTGCGGCAGGCAATGGACAGGCTTTCCTCCGAGGACAGGCGTCTTATCTTCCTGCGGTATTTCAGATCCATGACCCAAAGCAAGGCAGCGGAACGCCTCGGCATGACTCAGGTGCAGGTGTCACGCAGGGAGAAAAAGATATTGGAGCGGCTGAGGCAGGAGCTGGATTAGAGGCAAGCTGTCAAGAGGCAAGAAGCAGGATCTTATACGTTTTTTCTTACTTCTTGCCTCTTATTGATCTGTTTTTACTGTTCTGCGCTTATCAGCTTGCAGCGCACATACTGCTCAATTCCCGCAGCTTTGTTTGGGCAGGCGGAAATTGTTCCGTCTATTGTTCCCTTGTAGTTTACATATGCGTAAACTCCGTCCTCTTCATAGGAAATATCCTTGTAGTCTATCACCGTAAAAGCGTAGCCGTCGCGGGGAGTTTTGAACCAGTCAAGGTATTCCTCGGGAGAGGTATAGGGAATATCACGGTCCGTGACGCTGTCGCACTGCTTATGACTGCTTGTAAATCGCCCCTCCTCCTCGGTAAAACCTATAATAAGGGTATCGTTTAGGGCAAAATAGTTATTGCGGATACTGTCAAGGGACAGTTCTAACGTAAATCTGTTTCCGGCAGGCGATCCGTCCCTGCTTATTATGTAGGTGCGGTAATATACGCCCTTTTCAAGGTCGGCATGAGCTTCGTCGAATATCAAGGTCGGGATATCCTCCTCGGTAAGGCTGCCGGTGTATTTTCCCCCATCGTAATTATCCGCCGCCGCTGCCAGTGCTTCGCTGTCGGAATAAGTTGAGTAATATTTCGTTTTGAACATTGACGGTGAATACGGTCTGAAGTCCTCGTTTCTTACGAGCTGCACAGCTTTGCTGTAATCGACATATTTCTCCGCGCTGACATTTTCAAAATCGGTATCACCGTCAAACATTCCCGCGGCGTACATTGCTTCCAAAAAGTTCAGGTGGCGGTTGTCAAACTGACGGTGGTGAAATTCTCCGCCAATGATCGCAGTACCGCCCGAGGGAAAGCCTGTATTGGTGATAAGATAGCCGTTATCGGTCTTTATCAGCTTGAAAGCCATCTGGCAGCTTGTGTATAAGCCGTCGCTGCCTGAAAAACTGCCTGCGCAGTCGTGGTAGGTGTTGCCGTTGGTATTGAAATATTCAACATCGTACACCGTTTCGCAGTAATAGGCTTGCTTTAGCTGACCTCTCATTCTTCTGCCCTCTGCGGAGAGCAGCTTGTAGTCGTTTACTCTGAAATATTCCGGAACGTCCTCGCCCGTAAATCTTGACATATAGCTGTCAAGAGCCATTCGGGCAAGCTCGCCCAGATCATCCGTGTCCGTTTCAATGGTTTTCCAGCTTTCATCGGCGGTATATTCCCATTTTTCCTCCGGATAAGCGGAGATAATATCATAATAGTAAGCGTTGTCCCCAAAGTCGTCGGATAAAAACATCCCTGCGCCGAATACCGCCGCCGAGCAGAGCAAGGCTCTGAGAACAACGGGATCATTATGCTTTTCTATGTTTTCCGATATCCTCCTTTTAAGCGCCTTTCCGCTGCCGCTCCATGAGGTAGTGAGAGAGGCGTTTTTCTGTTTTGCCGCGCTCCTTGCCATCAGGCGCATATAAGCCGCCGTCTGATCCTCGTTAAAATGCTCCAGTGCGGCGCTGTCGCAGGTGATCTCTATATCCTCGAAAACCGTCCTTGAAAAGATGTAAATAAAGGGATTGACCCATTGCAGAGCGGTTATGATGTGGATAAGCAGTTTGAGATAAAGATCGTGCCTTTTCAGGTGAACAAGCTCGTGAGCTATGATAAAGGAAGCTTCCTCTTTTGTGTAATTTTCATGAGGCAGGATAATTTTCGGATGCTTAAAACCCATAAGCATGGGAGAGGATATCTTGCCGCAGACGACGATCTCCGGCAGCTTTTTTACCTTGACGGTTTGCAGGATATCGCTGTGATCCTTCTGCGGCACATGACCGAACTTCTTAACGATCCTGTTAAGGCTGATATATCCCCCAATGAGCCATATCAGATAAACGATGACGCCGATAATATACACAGGCAGCAGGTAGTCTGCAAGGTCGACGGTTTGGGCGTATTCCCATGTACCCCAACTCCAGTTTTCTGCCGCTCCCGGGGGGAGCTCGTAATCCAAAGACGGCTGTATGACTTCTATTACCGGCATAAATCTGGGAAGATTGACGCTTCCTCGGGGGAAATTTGTATTTTCCGTGATCAGTCGGAAAAAGGGCATATTAAAGGGTATCGCCAGCCTTATTGCGGCAGTGACCCATACAGCGTAACGCCATTTTGGAGAGAGCTTTCCCCGAGTTAATTTTTTGGCGATGATCATTGCGAGCATTATAAGCATAATGCTGAAAGTAACTTCTATTACCTCGCTGAAAATTCTTTCCGGCGTTAAAAAGGTATATTTTAATATCTCATCCATTTTTGTTTCCCCCTGTCTTTTCGTTTATGTACCTCATCAGATCCTCAAGGTCGCTGTCGGTAATGCCTTTGCTGTCGTAAAGAGAAGCCACAAGAGCGGTAAGATTTCCCCCGTTCAGACGTTTGAGGAGCAATCTGTTTTCCTGCGCAAGATAATCATCTTTTGATATAAGGCAGTTAAAATATCTGTTTTTGCCCGATTTTTCGGTGGACAGAAAACCCTTTTCCGTAAGCCTGCCCAGAACTGTCTGCAATGCGGACATATTCCAGCTTCTCTGTTTTTCCAGATATTTATGTATATCGGAGGTGGACACGGGCAGCTCGGAGTCCCACACGGCAAGCATTACCTCAAGCTCTGTTTCGGGTAATTTTTTAATTTTCATATATCATCATTCCTTTCACAAGTAATCACATACATTTGTATGTTAATTATATTATACAAATGTATGTCATAAAAATCAATAGGCATATCATACAATTTATTTTATAAAAATATGTATAATGTGACGTTAAAAAATAAAAGAGCCGTGCTGTTACGGCTCTTTGCCTTGTGATTTTAATTTCCGGGCAGATTTTTTATGAGAGGTTTAAGTCTATTGTAAATTATTTTTGTATCATCATTGGAGAAAAAATCCTGAAGTGTGTTATTTACCTGTGATTTTGTTTTTGACATTAAAACAATTTTAATAATATCTTCTTTTTGGT
>JAMPAO010000022.1 GCA_023667165.1 Ruminococcus sp.
CGACATATGCAGGGACAGCGGAGAAAGCGCCCTTGCAATGCAGGCGGAAACCGCGGGAAAAGCCGCTCTTCTGCTTATTGCTATGCCTCTTTTCGAACAGGCGGCACAGCTTGCGGGGCAATTAATAGGATAAATTTTCCATAAAACGGAGGATAAAAAATGAAAAAGCCGTTAAGCCTGCTGCTTGCAGCGTTATTTGCGCTGATATTTTTCCCGTCCGTGTGCTATGCCGCCGATCTTCCCTCTTTAGCCGAGGATTACGGCATATCGGACACCGCAGACAAGCTGCCCTACAGCGCTTCGGAATTCCTTGAAGAAAACGGCATATCGCCGGACGATCCCGAGGGAGTGCTGTCCCTTTCTCCGAAAACGGTGATAGAATACACCGCAGAAAAGTTCAAGCACAGCGCCGCAGCGCCGCTCAGGGTCTTTGCAGCCATTATCTCGGTGATAATACTGTCAGCGGCAGTATCTGCGGCGGCTGACACGGGCGGCGGCGGGACAAAGCAGGTTTGCAGAATAATAACCGTGCTGACTGCTGTCGCGGTAACTGTGCCGCATATTGAAAGCTGCCTGGAGAACGCGGCTGCCACTCTTGAAAACGGCAGTGACTTCATGCTGTGCTATGTTCCCGTTTTTGCGGGGATAGCCGCTGCTGCGGGCAATGCGGCTGCTTCGGCGGGATATAATGCGGCGGTGCTCATAGCGGCGGAGATATCCGTTAAACTGACCTCCGAGGCGCTCATGCCGGCAGCGTCGGTCTGCATGGCGATGAATATCATCGAAGCGATAAATCCATCCCTTAATCTTTCGGCGGTGACAAGCCTTTTGAAAAAATGGTCGTCGCTTCTTATGGGATTTATAATGACAATATTTACAGGCTTTCTGTCCATACAGAGCATAGTGGGCGTTTCTGCCGACACGGTGGGGATAAAGGCGGCAAAATTTGTGGTATCTAACCTTGTTCCCGTAGTAGGAGGCGCAGTTGCCGACGCTTATACTACCATGCGTTCGGGTTTGGGACTGTTGAGAGGAGCGGCGGGCGCGTTCGGAGTGATAGCTCTTACTGTGACCCTTTTGCCTCCCATACTGGAAACCTGCTGTATGTATATTGCAATGACGGCAGGTACAGCGATATCAGAGCTTCTCGGCATAAAGGAGCTGGGCGTTTTTTTCAGAGGAGCGGCGTCTGTCTTCTCACTCATAAGCGCGATGCTTGCCTGCTTTTGCGTGATGTTCGTCGTATCTACCGTAATACTTATGGCGGCAGGACTCGGAGCTGCGGGAGCATAATGCTTAAAGCGAGGCATAAAGATTATTCAGGAAGCAAGAGGTAAGAGATATTATGATATTTACTTGCCGCCTACGTCTGTCGGGCGATGCTTTTGAAAAAAAAACGGAAAGGAAAATATATATGGAAATGTTAAAAGCCTCCGCAGCGGCAGCCTGTCTGCTGGGGATAATATTCTCGGTAATGGGCAGTATGGTCGCAACGGAAAAATTCTCCTCGCAGATGAATATTATCTTCACTCTTATCCTTATACTTGTCACCGTATCTCCCTTTGTAAAGAACGGTACGGACATAGGCGGCTTTACCGCAGAGCTTCCCGACGCGATCGATTATTCGGATATCCTTGAAAAAAATCTTCTTGAAGAGATAAACGGCAATATCTGCGGCAGCCTGGAGGATATTTTGCGGGAAAACGAAATAGCCGTATCAAAAATATCCGTTGAAACAAATAATTATCCCGATGGCAGCATATCTATTACTAAGGCGGAAATAACTCTCATATCGGGAAACGCGGATAAGGCAAGAGCTTTGGTGAGAGCGGCCCTTGGCGAGGACGCCGAGATAATAATAGACGCCGGCGGCGAATAGAAAGGATGAAAATAAAAATGGATACGGCAAGGCTAAAAGAAATTCTTTCCCGCCTGCGTTCGGATAAGCGCGCAGTGACGCTTACCGCAGCGGCAGGCATTTTGGGGCTGCTTATGATTATTTTTTCCGGAGGGGATAAAAATGAAGAACAAACCGCAGATATCGCAGAAAAAAGCGGCAGCGGCTGGGAAAATTACTGTACGCGCACCGAGGAGCGGCTTGAAAGCATACTTTCCGCCATAGACGGAGCGGGCAAGGTGGAGGTAATGGTAAGCGTCAGCTCCACCGAGGAGTATGTTTATGCAAGTTCCGGCAGCATAGCCGCCGACAGAGAGGAATTTGACTGTGTGACCGTTAAAAAGGACAAAAACGAAGAAGCTCTTGTAAGAAAGATAAACGCCCCCGTCATTACGGGCGTGGTGGCGGTATGCGAGGGAGGTGATTCGGACAGGGTGCGGGAGGAGATATACCGCGCCGTAACAGCAGCTCTGGATATACCCTCAAGCAGGGTATACGTCGCCCCGATGGAATGATACCGAGTTTTGATATACGGATCCTGCGGCGAGGAATTTTCGCAGCCGTCCGTTATTCGGAAGCTCTCGGTATTGACCGTCAAATAAAAATACATATAAAAACGGAGGAAAACATTATGCGTAAACCAAGTATTATTATCGGAAAAAAGCAGATCATTCTTGCAAGCCTCACACTCATTTTGGGAATAGCGGTGTATATGAACTACGTATTTTCCGAGGTAGGGGACGAGATCGCGGCGAGTACGGCTTCCGGCGAGGCTGAGGGCGCCCGTGTAAACTACGGTGAAGCCGCGTTTGTAAGCGCGGGGGACAGCGTTCATATGACAGACACCGACGCAGCCGACTATTTCGCTCAGGCAAGACTGTCGAGAATGACCTCCCGCGACGGAGCCGTGCAGACGCTTTCCGCTATACTCAGCGGCGGAGATCTGAGCGAGGAGGAAAATGCCGCTTATACCATGGAGGCGGTGAGCCTTTCACAGCTTTCCGAAAGTGAAAGCAAGATAGAATCTCTCGTCAAGGCGCAGGGCTTCGAGGAGTGCGTTGTGTATCTCGACGGCGAAACAGCAAGTATTGTGGTCAAGTCCGAGGGACTTGCGGCCAACGAAGCTGCGCAGATCAAAGACATTTTACTGTCCGAGATCACAATTCCCGCAGAAAATATCAGAATTTTTGAGGTTAAGTAGTTGTGTAATTTGTAAATATGTGTTATAATATATATAAGTATTTTTTCAGCCTGAAGAATACCGTCAAAAAAACGGTATTCTTGCAGGCTTTAAAGGGTTATTATGTGAAAGCGTTCATAAAGGCGAGGGCATTGCGGAAATACATAGCCGAAAGTCTTTTGAAGCGCGATCGTACGACGCTTTCACAGGATCGTGGAAAGGAATGGACATATGTCTGGAAAATTATCTAGAAGCCATATCAGAGAGGCCGCTTTTATGCTTATTTTTGAAAAGCAGTTCAGAAACGATAGCTGCGAGGACATTATCGAGTCGGCAAAGGAGGCTGACGAGTACGATTTTAACGAGGCTTCTCAAAGGCTTTTTATGCAGGTCGTCGATAAAACGGAGGAGCTTGACGAGATAATCGGGGAGCTAAGTCCCAGAAGAAAGGTGAGCCGTATAGGAAAGGTAAGCCTTGCCGTGCTTAGGCTTGCCGTTTACGAGTGTCTTTACGAGGAGAGCGTTCCCGATAACGTTGCCGTAAGCGAGGCGGTAAATATAATGAATAAATACGCTTTCGAGGAGGATACCCGTTTTGTAAACGGGGTTCTCGGAACCTTTGCAAGAAAGCGTAAAAATCGGGAGGATAAAACCTGATGCCGCTTTTTATGGGTATCGACACCAGCAATTATACCACTTCCGCAGCGGTATATGACAGCGATACAAAAAAGATGCGCACTTCTGGTAAGCTGCTGCCCGTAAAGCGGGGAGAAGCGGGACTTAGGCAAAGCGACGCCGTTTTTCATCACGTAAAGCAGCTTCCGGAGGCTGTAAGCAGCCTGAATGCGGACAAAAACCGTATTTTGGCAATAGGCGCGTCAAACCGTCCGAGAAATGCGGAGGGTTCATATATGCCATGCTTTCTGTGCGGAGAAAGCATGGCGGACTGTATGGGTTCGGTTTTGGCTGTTCCGGTGATGAAAACCTCTCATCAGATCGGTCATATCCTTGCGGCTCTTTATTCTGCGGGGCGGCTTGATATGATAAATTCCTCCTTTATCGCTTTCCATGTCAGCGGCGGGACGACCGACTGCTTATACTGTACTCCCGATGAAAGAGAGCTTATAAAGGCGGAGGAAGCGGGAAGATCGCTCGATCTTAAAGCGGGTCAGCTTATTGACAGAACGGGACTTATGCTGGGACTTGATTTTCCCTGCGGAATACAGCTTGAAAGGCTGGCTGAAAGTTCGGGAAGCTCATATAAGACAAAACCCGTTATAAAGGACGGGAGCTGCTGTCTTTCCGGTTTTGAGAACAAGGCGTCGGATATGATAAAAAACGGCGCGTCCGGGGAGGATACGGCAAGATTTATCCTTGACGCAGTAGCCGAAACTGTCATACAAATGTCCGTATATGCACGGAACAAATTCGGCGAGCTGCCGATAATATACGCGGGAGGCGTGATGTCTGACAAATACATTGCCCGAAGGATCGAAAAATCCCTTAAAAACGGCGTGTTCTTTTCCGCTCCCGAATATTCAAGGGACAATGCCGCGGGAGCGGCTCTGTACTCGTATTATACTTATGAAAGGCATTATAAATGAGCAGTATTTTGACCGTATCCCAGCTTAACAGATATATATCCTTTAAGCTCAAAGAGGATACAAAGCTTAGAGGGATACTTATACAGGGAGAAATATCCGGATTTAACCATCATTTAAGGTCGGGTCACTTTTATTTCACCCTAAAGGACGGCGCAGCAGCGGTAAAGGCGGTTATGTTCAGTTCCTTCGCCTCGCGCCTGCAATTTACGCCTCAAAACGGAATGAGCGTTATAGCTATGGGCAGCGTTCAGGTCTTTGAACGGGACGGAGTATATCAGATATATGTCACGGATATGCAGCCTGCCGGCATAGGAGCGCAGTTCCTTGCAGCAGAGCAGATCAAAAAAAGGCTTTCCGAAATGGGGATATTCGATGAAGCGCATAAAAAGCCGATACCACCCTTTCCCGAAAAAGTTGGGATAGTCACAGCCAAGGGGGGAGCGGCATTGCAGGATATACTCAATATCCTCGCAAGACGCTATCCTTTGTGCGAGGCGGTGATATTCCCCTGTCTTGTACAGGGGGAATATGCGGTACAGTCAATATGCGGCGCACTGGAATTTGCCGATACCGCAGGCTGCGATGTTATCATATGCGGCAGAGGAGGAGGCTCGGCTGAGGATCTTAATGCCTTTAACAGCGAGGAGATCGCTCTTGCGGTCTATAAAATGAACACTCCCGTCATATCCGCCGTAGGGCATGAAACGGACGTTACCGTGATAGATTTTGTATCAGATCTGCGCGCGCCCACACCGTCCGCCGCAGCGGAGCTTGCGGTTCCCGATACGGATTCCGTGACTGAAATGCTCATCGTCCGCCGAAAGGCTCTTGAAAGCGCATTTGATATGCAGCTATCGCAAAAAAAACGGGAGCTGCTGATAAGACAGTCGCAGCTTAAAGATCATGCTCCGTCGGCTGCGATCGTTTCAAGGAAAGAGAAAATATCCTCGCTGAAGAACAGGCTCGCATCGGCTGCGGAGATATATCTGGAGCGAAAAAAAAGCATGATATCGTCAAGGGCAGCCAAGCTCGACGAGCTCAGTCCCCTTAAAATAATGTCAAGAGGCTACAGTCTTGCATATGTCGGAAACAGGCTGATAAAATCCCCCGACGATGTGAAAATAGGCGACAATATTGAAATACGGCTCGCACAGGGCAGCGTTACCGCCTCGGTAACGGGAAAAGGAGAACGGTAAAAATGAGTTTTGAAAAATCGGTAAAGGAGATCGACCAAATAATAGAGAGGCTTTCTTCGGGCGATATCCCACTTGAGGAAGCGGCGGAGCTTTACAAAAAGGGAGCGCTGGAACTGGACAAGTGTTCGAAACTGCTGGAGCAGGCGGAGAAATCGGTCATGAAAATAACAAGCTCGGAGGAAATGTGATGAAAAAACAGCTCGATATATACTGCGGTATAATAAACAACCGACTGGATGAGCTTATGGACGTTTATTGCGCAGATAATGCCCTCCGCCAGCTTGAGTGCGTAAACGCCATGAAATATTCCCTGTCTGCGGGAGGAAAGCGCATACGCCCCGTGCTTGCAATGGAATTTGCCAAAATATGCGGCGGCGACGGCAAGGTTTTGGACTCAGCCTGCGCTTTGGAGATGATACACACCTTTTCTCTTATCCATGACGATCTGCCCTGTATGGACAACGACGATATGCGAAGAGGCAAGCCATCCTGCCATAAGGCATTCGGAGAAACGGTCGCTCTTCTGGCGGGAGATGCTCTGGAGAATTATGCCTTTGAGATAATATCCTCCGACGGCAGCTTGTCATATGAACAGCGGGTAAGGATAATAAACAGTCTTTCAAAAGCGGTGGGCGTTACGGGAATGATCGGCGGTCAGGTGATAGATACGGTCAACACAGCCGGCGTATCCGACGGCGGACAGATCCTTGAAATGTATTCCATGAAAACGGGAGCGCTTATAAAATGCGCCTGCGAAATAGGCTGTATATGCGGCGAGAGGTATGAGCTTATCCCCGCTGCGGACGAATATGCCGAGGCCTTGGGACTTGCCTTTCAGATAGTCGACGATATACTTGACGTCACTGCGGATGAAAAGCTGCTGGGAAAACCCGTTGGCAGTGATGAAAGATCGGACAAGAAAACCTATGCGGCGGTGTTCGGACTTGAAGCGGCAAAGAAAAAGGGAGCGGAGCTTACGGAGGCGGCATTGAGCGCCGCCGAAAAATTGGGCGTCAGCGGCTTCCTTGCGAATCTTACAAGATATCTTTTGAACAGAAAGAGCTGAGATCCTGCGGCTGATCAAAAAATCAGACTGTAAGACGGACGTCGAGCGCAGCATACCCCGAAGGAAAGGAACGTTAAAATGAAGTATTACAATTATATACTTGCAACCTCGGTTATAGCCTGGTGCATTGCCCAGTTTATAAAGACCATGATAAATTTGTTCAAATACAAAAAGTTCAGCGTTGAACGGCTGTTCGGAGCAGGGGGATGGCCCAGCGCACATTCTGCGATGGTATGCTCCGCTACCGTGGGAGTGGGCAGGGTAGAGGGCGTGTATTCGACCCAGTTTGCCATAGTGTGTATATTCGCCCTTATAACCATGTACGACGCCATGGGAGTGCGCCGTGCGGCAGGACTTCACGCCAAGGAGATAAACCGTATAAACCGTTACCTTACCGATAAAACCAAAAATTCGTCGGGCAACGTTCTGGAGAATATCGCCCAGTCGGCAAACGCGGGTTTTGCGGTAATGAAAGAATATCTGGGTCATACGCCCTTTGAGGTGGTAAGCGGAGCGCTGCTTGGCGTCGCGCTGGCGTTTATTATGCCCATATATATGTAAAGGAATTGATAAAATGAAAAACAACAGACCTCTCCGCCTTGATGAAATGGATCTGCCCAAGGATCTGAAAAGGCTGAGTATAAACCGCTGCTATGAGCTTTGCGGCGAGATACGAAGGATACTTATCAGAACGGTGAACGCAAACGGCGGACATCTTGCGTCAAATCTGGGAACGGTGGAGCTTACGGTGGCGCTGCACAGAGTGTTTGACTCTCCGAGGGACAAGATAATCTGGGACGTGGGTCATCAGGCGTATACACATAAGCTCCTTACGGGGCGTGCCGACAGATTTCATACGCTTCGTACCGAAGGGGGACTGTCCGGCTTTGTAAGACCGGACGAATCCGAGCACGATATTTTTATCAGCGGACACAGCAGCAATTCCATTTCCGCCGCCTGCGGAGCTGCCGAGGCAATGCGTATAAAAGGGGACAAGCACTATGCGGTGGCGGTCATAGGCGACGGCGCGTTTACGGGAGGACTTGCATACGAGGGACTTAACAACGCGGGAAAGAGCAAGGGCAGGATAATAGTTATACTTAACGATAATGAAATGTCCATATCTAAAAACGTCGGAGCGGTGGCGGGTTATCTTTCTTCCATAAGAGGCCGCAAGGCTTATATCGACGTGAAAAAAAGCGTAGAGAGAGTTCTTGACAAGACCCCCGTCATAGGCGAGCCTGTCAAGGAGATACTGCTTGCTTCCAAGGATACTCTGAGATGGCTGCTTTACCGTTCGGGAGGACAGCCCGGTCCCACAATGTTTGAAAATTTGGGTTTTGCTTACTTAGGTCCCGTTGACGGACACAATATCGAGAGCCTTGAGGAAAATATGAGAGCGGCAGCGGCTGCGGAAAAGCCTGTGATCATCCATGTAAAGACCGTCAAGGGCAAGGGTTATCGTCCCGCGGAGAACAACCCGGGAGCGTTCCATGGAGTAGCGCCTCTTGAAATGGAAAAGGGAAATCCCGAAATAATAACCGACGACAGCTTTTCTGCGGTTTTCGGCGCACAGCTAACAAGGCTTGCGGAAAAGGACGGGAGAATATGCGCCGTTACCGCCGCTATGAAGTATGCCACGGGACTTAACAAATTTGCGGTAAATTTCCCCGAAAGATTTTTCGACGTTGGCATAGCCGAGGGGCATGGAGTGACGTTCTGCGCGGGACTTGCCTCTCAGGGTATGATCCCCGTGTTTGCGGTGTATTCCAGCTTCCTGCAAAGAGCTTACGACCAGATAATACACGACGCAGCTATAAGCCGCAGCCATATCGTCATAGGAGTCGACCGCGCGGGGATAGTGGGGGAGGACGGTGAAACGCATCAAGGAATGTTCGACGTTCCCATGCTGACATGTATACCGGAGGTTACGGTCTACTCTCCCTCCGACTACAGCGAGCTGTGCGTATGCCTTAAAAAGGCAGTTTACGGTACGAAAGGCATAGCGGCGGTAAGATATCCCAGAGGGAACTGCCGGTGCAGCGGAGATACGGCTCTTGACAAGGAGAATATGTTCTGCTATGATAACAGAGGAGGAGGCGTTCTGGCGGTAGGCTACGGCAGGACCGGCGGCAATATCCTGTCAGCCTTGAAAAACGCGCCTCACATAAAAGCCGACGCCCTGAAGCTCGTTAAGATATTCCCCATTGACAGTGCAGTTACGGATATCTGCTTTAAATATAAAAGGATAGTAATATTCGAGGAATCCTTTGCCCGAGGCGGAATAGGGGAGCATCTCATCTGCGCTCTTGCGGAAAGAGGATATAAGGGAGATATATCCTTAAATTCGGTCAACGGCTTTGTAAAGCACGGAAAAACGGAGCAGCTTTTAAAAGAACTTCATCTTGACAGCGGCAGCATAGCCGAAATGCTTGAATATTATGCGCAGTAGATCGCCGCGCTTAAAGAAAGGGTAATGTAAATGCGGCTTGACGTATATCTTGCCCAAAAGAAAATATGCAGAAGCAGGGAAGCGGCAAAGTCGGTCATATTGTCGGGAGGCGTTGAGGTAAACGGGAAAACTCTGTCAAAGCCTTCCGCCGACGTAACGGAAACGGATAAGGTTACGGTTTCCGCAGAGGCGCCCAAATATGTGGGTAGGGGAGGCCTGAAGCTGGAAAAAGCTCTCGACAGCTTTAATATCAGCGTACAAGGACTTGTCTGCGCAGATATAGGAGCGTCCACGGGAGGATTTACCGACTGTATGCTCCAAAGGGGAGCGGAATATGTCTATGCGGTGGACGTAGGCCACGGTCAGTTGGATCTGTCCCTTGTAAATGACAGCCGTGTAAAAAATATGGAGGGCGTAAACGTAAAGGAGCTTGTTCCCATCGCTTTTGACAGGGATATAGACTTTATCAGCGCGGATATTTCGTTTATCTCTCTTACCAAGGCGATCCCCGTAATATGCTCTCTCCTTCCGCCGGACGGACAGGCGGTAATGCTTGTAAAGCCTCAGTTTGAATGCGGCAGGGCGGATATTGGCAAGGGCGGCGTAGTAAGATCCGCTGATACCCATAGAAGAGTTTTGGAGCAAATATCGGATTTTGCCGTTCAGTGCGGAATGGGGATAAGGGGAATGGATTTTTCTCCCGTTAAGGGTGGCAGCGGAAATATAGAGTACCTCATTTACGGCATAAAGGGAGCGGAGAGCCGCCGGTTTTCCTGCGCCGAAATTGTCGAAAGGGCATGGAAGTTTGTACAATAAAGGAATGATTATTCAATGAAAACGGTGATTTTCCCCAATTTTTCAAAAAAGAACGCCTATGAAACAACGCGGAAGGTCTGCTCGACGCTTCACAATATGGGTTTTGAGGTCATATGCAGGGACAGTCAGAGCCATTGTCTGCCGGGCGAGGATTATATTTCGTTTATGCCCATAGACAGTGCGGCTCGTGTCTGCGATATGATAATCGCAGTTGGCGGAGACGGTACTATCCTTGAAGCGTCCGGATACGCCGCCGAATACGGCAAGCTGCTGCTTGGGATAAACACAGGCAGACTCGGGTTCATGGCTTCAATGGAAACAGACGGACTTTGCGATCTTTCCAGACTTATGAGCGGGGATTATACAGTGGAAAACCGAATGATGCTCGACTGCGAGTATATTCCGAGCAGCGGCGGCTGTGCCGGTAAATTTACGGCTCTCAACGACGTTGTGATATCCTCGCGGTACGCCCATCTTGCGGATTATTTTATTTCGGCAAACGGTGTGAGCGTAAGCTCCATCAGAGCGGACGGCGTGATTTTTTCCACACCCACAGGTTCCACTGCCTATGCTCTTTCGGCGGGAGGATCCATTCTGGAGCCTACGCTTAAATGCATTCAGGCAACTCCGGTGTGTCCTCACTCGCTGTCCTCACGTCCCATGATCTTTTCTGCCGAAAAAAGTCTGGACGTTTGCTACAAAGCGCGGAAGGATACTGTTCTTTGTCTGAACGTCGACGGTCAGACGGCGGTAAAGGAGCTTGGGAAAAATGACAGGCTTGTAATATCCGGATCGAAAAAATTTCTTCGGCTGATAGATATCAACGGAAATTCATTTTTCAATGCCGTGAACGAAAAGCTCATGGGTACGATCAAGGGAATGTAAAGGAAAAAAACAGATGAAAACACAAAGACATTCGGCGATCCTGAAAATAATAAGCTCCAAGCCTGTCCGAACGCAGCAGCAGCTCAGCGATATACTGACCGGCATGGGCATACCCGTAACGCAGGCTACTCTGTCAAGAGATATGCGCGAGCTGGGACTTATAAAGGACGGGGAATTTTACAAGACTCCCGAAAAAAGCCTTGACGAGCTTCCCGCGCTGTTCAGAGATTCCGTTACCGGCATAGATCATGCCATGAATACGGCAGTGGTAAAATGCCGTGCGGGAACGGCAATGGCGGTCTGCGCCCTGTTCGATGAAATGAAGTACGGAAAAGCGGTGGGAACGCTTGCGGGAGACGATACTATTTTTATTCTGATGCGTTCCGAAAAAGACGCGGCGGCGTTTGTCAAGGAAATGAAAGGGAAATTATCTTTCGGAAAAAAGGGTGATGATAATGCTTAGCGAGCTCTATATAAAAAATCTTGCAATAATAGAGGAAGCGGAAATACCGTTCAGCGACAGCTTCAATGTATTCACGGGAGAAACTGGAGCGGGAAAATCCATAATGATAAACGGTATAAACGCGGTCCTCGGTCAGCGCGTGACAAAGGATATCGTGCGTTCCGGCTGTGATAAAGCGGTCATTACCGCCCTTTTTACGAGGCTCTCCCGTAATGCCGTGCAAAAGCTTTCCGAGCTTGGCATAGCATACGACGACGACCAGATAACCCTTACCAGAGAGATAAACGCGGACGGAGGCAGCATTGCAAGGGTAAATTCAAGGACGGTTTCCGTGTCGGTGCTTAGGGAAATAGGGGAGCTGCTGGTAAATATCCACGGTCAGCACGATAATCAGATATTGCTCAATCCCGACCGTCATATGAGCATACTTGACAGCTACGGCGGACTGGAGGAAATGACTGCGGATTATAACGCAGGCTTCAGGCAGCTTCAGGATGTTTCCAGAAAGCTCAAAAGGCTTACTCTTGAACGCAGGGAAAGGCTTGAACGGGAAAAAAGGCTCAGGGAAACGGTAAAGGAAATAGGGGAGCTTGATATTGAGGACGGAGAGGACGAGGAGCTTGACGCGGAATACCGTACAGCACGGAAAAGCGAGGATATCCGTGCAGGACTTATGGAGGCTCACGCTCTTCTTGACGGCATAGAGGACAGCGAGACTCCCGGGGCGTCGGAGCTTATCTCCGACGCCTGCGAAAGCCTGTCCGAGCTTTCGGATATATCGCAGCCGCT
The DNA here is from genome assembly GCA_023667165.1 of Ruminococcus sp. Classification (GTDB taxonomy): domain Bacteria; phylum Bacillota; class Clostridia; order Oscillospirales; family Ruminococcaceae; genus Huintestinicola. Next base: position 12,349 of record JAMPAO010000022.1, read on the forward strand.
TAAGATATTGTCCGAACGTCTGGAAAGCGTGCGCGCAGAACTGGAGGATATAGTTTCCGAGATAGGGGCGGAAAGGGATAATGTGGATACCGATCCGGAAAGATATGCTTTTCTTAACGATCGGATAAAGGAGCTGGAGAGGATAAAGAAAAAATACGGTCCCGAGCTTTCCGATGTGATAAGGTGTTACAGCGGCGCATTAAAGGAGCTTGAGGATATAGAGGGGGCGTCTGACGAGGCTGATAAAACAGCGGCAGAAAGGGAAAGGCTTCTTGCGGAGGTATCAGAAAAGGCAAAGAGCCTGTCCGCCGCAAGAGCGGAGGCAGCGGAGAGATTTTCGCGGCAGGTAGAGGAGGAACTGAAATTTCTGGATATGCCCAATGTAAAAATAAGCGCGGCAATAGAGCGCGGAAAGCTGACAGCCGCAGGCATGGACAGAGTGGAGTTTATGATCTCCGCCAACAAAGGAGAAGCGCTGAAGCCTATGTCTAAGATAGCTTCGGGAGGCGAGCTTTCGAGGATAATGCTTGCCCTGAAGAACGTTATTGCCGAAAAGGATGATATCCATACCCTTATATTTGATGAAATAGATACGGGAGTAAGCGGCAGAGCGGCTCAGAAAATAGGCATTAAGCTCAAAAATGTTTCAAAAAATCAGCAGGTGCTGTGCGTTACCCACCTTTCACAGCTTGCTGTTATGGCGGATAATCATCTGCTTATAGAAAAGCAGACAAAGGGCGACCGTACCTTTACCTTTGTCCGCCGTCTTTCCTTTGAGGAGCGCAAGCGGGAGATCGCAAGGATAATGGTGGGCGAAAACATTACCGATACCGCCCTGAAAAATGCCGAAGAGCTTTTAAGAGCCTCGGAATAATATGAGAACAGGTTATTTAACGATCAATATCCCGCCGGATAATGTCAATATCCGGCGGGATATTTTTACTTGACTGTCAGCCGCAGATGTATTCGTTAAGACCGTTGAATAACGTGTACGCTACCTTTTTCTGATAATCGCCGCTTTTCAGCTTTTCGGCTTCCTCGGAATTTGAAAGGAAGCCGCACTCCGCCATTACCGCGGTGTTATTGCAGTAATAACAAAGGTAAAGCTCCTTTCCGCACAGCTTTGTTTCCCGGGCGTTGTCTGGCTGGAGATTTTGTACGAACAAGCCCTGCAGGATAGAAGCAAACCGTTCGCTGCCTTGATTTGCCGAAGAATAGAACATCTGCGCTCCGCTGTATTTGGGATCGGTGTAGGTGTTCTGATGAATGGAAAGGCAAACGGCGTCGGGGAATTTATTAAACAGCTCCAGTCTGTTTTCCATATCAGAAACCTTCTGATTGCGTATTCCCGTAACGCCGCTGTCGTGAATGGAAACGTCCCTGTCCCTTGTAACAGCCACATCGTAGCCGTAAAGCCTGCACATATCCCTTACCGACAGCATAATGCTCAGATTGATGCCTTTTTCGGGAACGCCGTCGGCAGTGGAGCAGCCTCCGTCCATGCCGCCGTGACCGCTGTCAAGAACGATGATCCTGCCTCTCTGCGCCGTTTCGCCCGTGTTGGTGTAGACCGCGTTGTCTATCTTGCCCACGGCATAACGGATCATGACCGCAGAGGCTAAGACTGCCAGAGCCGAAAAAACTGCGGCTCTGTATTTTCTGAGATCTGTTTTCATATTATTTTTCCTTTCGCAAAAGTTACAGAATGAAGCAGATAAGTCCGCCGCAGCCCTCGTTGATTATTCTTTCAAGGGTTTCCTGGAGCTTGAGGCGGGCGTCAATGGGCATACGGTACAGCTTGTTGTGCAGTCCCTCGTTTACAAGCTCATGCAGTGATTTTCCGAAAATATTGGATTCCCATATCTTTCCCGGATTTTCCTCAAAATCCCGAAGCAGATACATAACAAGCTCCTCCGATTGCTTTTCGCTGCCCACAATGGGACTGACCTCCGTGATGATATCCGCTTTCATCATGTGGATAGACGGAGCGGACGCACGCAGTTTAACGCCGTACTTGCCCCCTTGACGTACTATTTCCGGCTCTTCGAGGGTAAGTTCTTCGATTGTGGGCATAACGATGCCGTAACCGGTCGCCTCCACCTCCTTAAGAGCGTTTTCGATTTTCTCGTATCTTCGTTTTATCTGTGTAAGATCTTTCAGCAGAGGAAGCAGATCGCTTTCACTGTGAATTTCAATACCGGTGGTTTCACCGAGTATTCGGTAGAAAAGCTCGCTTTTGAGCGTCACGGAGATGTCGGCGCTGCCTCTGCCGAGATCTATGGTGCGTATATCCGAATAGGTAATGTCTTCGCATTCTCTGAGCTTTTCGGCGATAGAGCGCGTTTCCCTGACGGTTTCGATATTTTCCGCAGCGTTTCTGATGGCGTCGAATATCTCTGTTTTCAGCCAATGTCCCTTTGCAAGACCGGTTATCCACTTTGGCATGGAAATGTTTATCTCCTTGATGGGAAAGCTGAAAAGCACCTGCTTTAGGATATTATCAATATCCTCTCCGTTCAGCTCAAGGCAGTTCACAGCAATTACGGGAGTGCCGTACTTTTCCTCCATTTCGGCGGAAAGCCGCGCAGCGTCGCCGCTTTTCGGGTCGGTGCAGTTGAGCAGTATCACAAATGGTTTGCTGATTGCTTTAAGCTCGCCGATGACCCTCTGTTCGGACTCCTCGTATTCACTTCGGGGGATATCGGAAATGCTGCCGTCGGTGGTAATAACAAGTCCGATGGTGCTGTGTTCGGTAATTACCTTGCGCGTGCCCACTTCTGCCGCCATATTAAAGGGTATCTCTTCGGAAAACCACGGCGTCATGACCATTCTCGGAGCTTCGTTCTCTATGTATCCGATAGAGCTGGGAACGATATATCCCACGCAGTCGATAAGCCGTACATTGAACCTTACATTTTCACCAACAGCGATCTCAACAGCGTCTTCGGGGATAAATTTCGGCTCTGTCGTCATTATAGTCTTGCCCGCCGCAGACTGGGGAAGCTCGTCGACCGCCCGTTCCCGTCTGAAGTCGCTTTCTATGTTAGGTATAACAAGCTGTTCCATAAACCTTTTGATAAAGGTGGATTTTCCTGTGCGTACAGGACCTACTATTCCAATGTAAATATCGCCGTCGGTACGTCTGGCGATATCGGTGTAGATGTCGTTTTTAACCATATTTACCTGTGTTCCTTTCTTGATTTTCTTTGTCGGATATGTTCGGCGGTTCCCGAACGGATCCGGCACGGCGGCGCCCGTCTATTCCATAGGAATAAGCAGCATTTTCTTTTCCTTAACAACGTTTCCGTCAAGCTCATTTTCTTCGATGACTCCCGATATGGAAGCGCCGTATCTTTTGGCGATGCTCCAAACGTCCTCGCCGTCACCCGCAAAATAGAGCCTTAAAGCGTATTCGCCGTTATTTTCGCGGGGTTCCGTTTCGTCCACGGTAATGTCGGTGATAGCCTCAGCCGTGTTATGATCGGATATCCAGCCTCTTGCGGCGATCTCCGTTTTCAGCTCCGCAGCGTGATCCGAGGATATGGTATATCCGCAGGAAATTACCGAAAAGCTCACCGTGATGTCGGCGTTTTCGCTGAATACGTTGGAGCCTGCGTCAATGATCTCCTCCACGGGAACGTCGGTTTCGCATATGATAAAGTCCCCGTTTTCCGCCTGTCCCATTACCGTAAGGCTTACGTTTCCGCTGATAACGGCATTTCCTCCGACGATCGAAGCGTGAAGTCCGGCGGGACTGCACCACGCGTCATATATGACCGACAGGGGACTGTCCTTATTTTCGCATACGCCCTTTACAATAATGACGCTGTCAACGGGAACAGGATCCTTTTCTATACGTACCGGAACGCATGTATGGCTCGATCCGAACGAGGTAGAATATTCGTCGCTTACAATGTCGTACATAGACATTTTTACCGCAGCGCAGTCGATAAACAGCAGCACCTCGCATTCCAGCTTTCGGGATTCCCCGTCACCGTCCGATCTCGGTGAAGCAGAGCAGGAAACTACCGAGGAGCTTATGCGGCATTCAAAGGTATCGTCCAGTCCCTCCAGATCTATAAGCTGCGAAAAGGGAAGACTAAACTGTACGGAGCTTACGGGAACGTCGCTTTCACCCGACGGAGTGTAGGTAACGGAAATTTTAAGCTCGCCCTTTGCGGCGGCTTTGCCCGCAATGATCTTTTTATCCGAGGAAACGATCTCGGCGTCCGCCCTGAGAATGCTCCCGATAGGCGGCAGATCCGATCCCGTATCGAATTCGTCGGATACGGTAACTCTTTTCTGCGCTCTGATGATCTGCGACGGACAGGGGCAGGTTATCTTTTTAAGCTGTATGTTTCCTCCGAAAGCGTCGCATACCACCTCTGTTTCCAGCTCGCCCATAACGCGGATATTAATGGTAACGGCGCCTCTTATGTCGATCCTTCGTCTGTTTACCGCGCGGCAGTTGATGTGATCTGCCTGAGCGGTGATGTATACCGCAGGGGAATCGGCTCTTTTTTCCATATTGACCGTCCTGCTGTACACCAGCTTCTGATCCACAGCCTGAGGCTTGCTGCTTCCCTCGGCGCAGTAGATGACCTTTAAGCAGACTGTCAGCTCGTAAGTGATCCTGTCGCCGTTTACCGCGCAGGCGGTTATCTCGGGCACTGCTCTGCATTTGAGTATCCTGAAAATTTCCGGATAATAATCGGGCAGAACGTAATCCAGTTCCACAGACTGCTCTTGTGAGCAGCCGCATATTTTTTCGCTGAATCTTATGGGGTCCTTATTGATTTTCAAACCCATATAAACCATCCTTTCATTGAACATTGTTATTTGAAATATGACCGTACAGTGTTGTCCTTTAAACAGTATATTCCTGTCCGGACGGTTGTATTACAAAAAAAATATCCGAAAGACCGTCAGTCTTTCGGATATCTCCTTATTTTTCAAAACTTTGCTTGAAGATCCCTATTATATTTCCGCGGCAGGTTTTGCCTTCGGGCTGCTGCTTCCGCCGTTCTTTCTGTTTTCGAGCCATACCCACAGCGGACCTGCTATGCACAGGGAGGAATATGTTCCCGATATCATACCTATCATAACTGGGAACGAGAACGAGATTATTGAATTTACTCCGTATACAATTGACACGATCGTCACCACGAGCATTGCAAGCACCGTAGTTATGGATGTGTTCAGCGACCTTGTAAGAGATTGGTTTGTGCTGAGGTTGGTAAGCTCCTCGATAGACATATTCTTGTAAAGCGTTTTGTTTTCTCTTATTCTGTCGTAAATAACGATAGTGTCGTTTACCGAATAGCCGAGGATCGTAAGGATGACCGCCATAAAGTTGGCGTCGATCTCCATTCCGAAAATAACAAAAGTGCCGTACACTATTACGATATCGTGAATGAGCGCGATAATGGCGCATACGCCCGCGAGCCAGCCGCCTATATTCTTAAATCGTATACCGATGTATATTATCAGTACAGCAGCCGAAAAGATCGAAGCCACGATACATTTGCTGAAAAATTCCTTGCCCGCAGAGGGGGAAACGTCTGTGGATTCAGCCAGCTCCAGACCGTTGTCCGAATATTTTTCCTCCAGAGTATTCGTGAGTAATATCTGATTATCTGCGGTAAGTCCCGAATTTGACAGCAGTGAAAGCTGAATGTTGTTTTTTCCCGTGTTAAAATCCGTTCCGACGGTGGTGCTTACGGCGATCCCGCCGAGAGCCTCCTCGGCGTCCGCTTCGAATGCGGCGGTGTCGATCTCGCCGTCATAAAGGTAAGTGATAAGAGTACCGCCCTTGAACTGGATATCCAGCTTAGCTCCGAAAACAAATGAGGAAAGCACGCATATAACGCAAAGGATAACGGATATCGTAAAATATTTTTTGCTGTTTTTGATAAAATCAAAGTTGAATTTTGTTTTGCTCATTTTGCCTCACCTCCGTAAAGTACGGGATTTTTGGAAAATCCCGAAAGCGACATCAGCATCAGACGTGAGCAGGTCACACCGAAGAACAGATTAAGGATAGTACCCGTAAGCAGGGTAAAGCCGAATGAGTATATCGTACCTGCCGTAGACGGACCGAACATGAAGAAAACAAAGTGGAGCATCTTTGCAAAAATGCTGTCCGGAGTGCCGAACGCGCCCATAAGGATGATTGCGACCAGTATCATGGTGATATTTCCGTCGAGAATAGCCGAAAAGGCACGCTTGTAGCCGCTTACCAAAGAACCCTCCAGAGTCTTTCCGTGAGCAAGCTCCTCCTTTATTCTTTCAAAGGTGATAACATTGGCGTCAACTCCCATGCCCACCGCAAGGATAATTCCCGCGATACCCGGGATCGTAAGAATGCCGCTGTCCCTGAAGCCGAAATATCCCGAAACGAAAGCCAGAGTGCCTGCCACCTGACCTATCAGCGCAATGACCGAAACAACGCCGGGAACGCGGTATTTTACTATCATAAACACGCTTATAAGCGCAAACGCGATTATTCCCGCGACAACCATTGCCTCAAGAGCGCCCATTCCGAGGCTTGGAGAGATGGTGGAAAAGCTTGCCGTTACCAGCTTAAAGGGGAGAGCGCCCGAATTTATCTGATCGGCGAGCTTCTTTGCGCTGTCGGCGTCAAAGCTGCCGCTGATAGTGGCGTTTCCGTCGGATATAACGGCGTTTACCCTCGGATAGGATATGCACGTATCGTCCATCCAAATAGATATAACTCCGCTTTCCTCATAAAGCCTTGCCGTGGCGGAAGCGAATTTCTGCGCGCCCTCGCTTGTGAGCCTAAGCGAAACGACCCATTTGCTTGAATCCGTCGCGTTCTGATCGTATGCGGCGTAAGCCTCAGCGACGTCTTTTCCGTCCAGTATGATATTTTCCGCCGTAACGCCCGTGGGGCGGTTAAGCTCGTCCACCTCGTACTGTTCTCTGAAGGTAAGCTCGGCAGTTTCGCCCAGTTCCTTTACGGCAGCCTCCGGATCGAAATCCACCTCGCCCTCTTTCCAAGGGAAACGAACGATTATACGGTCGTTGCTGTAATCGATATAAGCCTCATAGTCGGTAATGTTCAGCTTTATCATTCTCTGTACAATGACTTCCTTGGCGGAATCAAGCTGCTCGTCCTCTGCGTCGAAACCCTCCGGAGGCGTAAATGTAACGTCAACGCCGCCTTTTATATCAATACCGAAGCGTATATCGTCAACGCCCTTAATGTAAACTGTTTCAATATCGCCGAAAAAGCTGCTCCATCCGGTTATGACCGAAACAGCGAAAGCCATTATCAGCAAAAAAACGATAAAGAATACAGGTTTTTTGACCCTTTTCACCTTTATGACCATTCCTTTCCGATTTAATACCGATCCCGAAACACCCCGCAGAACGTTCAAAAATCAGTATAAGGCAGACTGCCTTATATATCCGGTCAGAACATATGACCGCAATTATCATTTAATTATAACATATTTTTCTCTGTGTGTCAATACTTGTAATAATTTTAACGCAATAAATTTACATATTTTGCTCTATCCCGTTCCCTCCGATAGGCGTTCCCCAAAATTTTTTCTTTTCAAATTCGCTTATGGACGCCGCAAAATCGTATTTCAGCCTTACAAAATACTGAAGATCCCACAAAATATGGTACATCAGAGCGCGGCTCTCGAATTCTCCTCTGCTCTGCGGCAGCTTTTCCTCCGCGTAATGCGCAAAAAGCTCCTTTATGTCCTCTGCAAGAGAAACGGCGTCGTTGATCTCATGGAATTCTCCGCTCATTTTTTCAAGGAATTCGGCAATGGGTCTGCCGTATTCTTCCACGGGCTTGAGTCTGACTATGTCGGCATATATCCTTTTCAGAACGGAGCATTGTTTCATTCTCATTTCCATATATCCGAAAAAATAGCCGCTTTCACTGCCGAAGCTGTTGCCCGAGAACCGCACCGCCTCCCGCCGAAGCTCTTCCAGCATAGCCGATACCTCGTCAAAGCACGAACCGTCGTAGCCTGTCCTGTCCTCTTTCATGATATATACCGACATTCTTTCCAGTATCCTTTTAATGCGCATATCGGTTTTCCGCTGTATGTCTTTGATCCTTTTCACATCAGCGGGTATGAAAAGATTAAGCAGAACTCCCGTTCCCGCGCCTGCGGCGAACAGCATTGCTTCGTTGGCGATCATTCCCGCCGAGCAGTCCGCCGAGGAGAAGTAGTGGGTAGCAATGACGCAGTTCATGGCGACGGCGTCGTTCATGTCGAAAAAACAGCATATAATCAGAAATATGCCCGCCGCCAGTCCGAGTGATAACAGGCTGTATCCGAAAGCGCCGAATATTACGGCGCACAGCAGCGTGACCGTTATGAAAGCGGCTGCTCTTTTAAGGGTAATGAGCAGAGTTTCCTTTTTCGTGTCCTGAACGGTAAGCAGGCAGATGATCCCGGCAGATACCGCATAACTCAGACCGAGAGCGAAAGCAGCCGAAGCGGCTGCCGTGAAGCCGAATACTGTTTTTACGATCTTGGGATAATTTAATTTTTTCAGCCGTTCCATTTTGTATTTCACGATCCTTCGGGGCATATATCAACGATCACCAGCTCCGGATTGTTGAATATTCTGGGAATGATCTCCTTTGTGCGGCTAAGTCCTCTGCTGACGATCATTGTACCGCTGTCAAAATCATACCTGCCTCCCGCATATTTGGGGAATAATCCTTCTCCCGGGGCGAACAGTCCGTTTAATATGCCGGGTATCCGCCATTGACCGCCGTGAGCGTGACCGCAGAGAATAAGGTCAAATTTATCAAAGGACAGATAACTGTCTATCCGTTCGGGGTAATGAGCAAGCAAAAGATTAAAGCCGTCTTCCGCATTTTCCGCGCATTTTTCCACGCTTTTCGCGAAGCTGAGCGTTCCGTCGGAGGAATTTGCCGCTCCGCAGACGGTGATCTCTCCGAACCGTACATTATCCCCCTCCAGTACGGTAACGCCGTAGCTTTCTGTTTCGCGCCTGTATTTTTCACGGTCGCCCAGCCTGTTTTCATGGTTTCCCGCAATATAAAAGCAGGGGTATTTCTTTGCAGCCGCTTTTAGAAATATGCGTGTATTTTCATTATCCACAATATCGTCGTAAATATCCCCGGTAAACACTACAATGTCCGGAGCGGCCTCGTCCAGAGCGTCCAGCAGGTTTTTCATATCCTTTCCGTAATAGCAGCTATGGAGGTCGGATATCTGCGCAGCTCTGATCTTTTTTGTGATCTTAGCGGAATATACCGTATAACAAACCGTTTTTAGAGGAAAACTTGCTGTTGCCGCGATAACGAAAATGCAAAACAGCGTTCCGATTATTTTAAGCATAACGTTCCTGCTGCGTTTGCCGTGCTTTGCCGATTTTTTCGATTTAGCCATAATTCGTCGTCCCCTCCTTTGTCCGGCGGCTTCCCGTCAGCTTTTGTATCAGACCTCCACGGAAACCTCCGAAACGCTGCCCGACTTGTTTTTATGCTGATTTTGAGGTCATTTTTATGGTTTGCTCCGTATTATATTTTCGACGTGCTGCCGAAGCCGCCGATACGCAGGCTGTCGGCGCAGTCGTCCGCCGTGATCCCGTAGGGCATGAATATCCCCTGGGCGAATGAAGCAGACCGACGCAGCTCCAAAGTTTTTTCCTCGGAACTGTTTGTTATCTGCATTATTATATGCCCGCCGTTTTTAGCATAATAGTAATCGCTGTCTATGATACCCACCGTATTGTCCAGCCGCAGACGGTATTTCGTACCCAGTCCGCTTTTGGGGCAGCACATAAGGAACCAGCCTTCTTCTATCCTTACCCGTATTCCCGTGGGTATGACCGCGGTTTTTCCGGGGGAAAGCGACATATCAAAGGGAATAAAAAAATCATAGCCTGCCGAGCCGGAAGTGGCGCGGAGAGGCAGACGTATGCCGTTATATATATCCGTAAGACCGCATTCGTCCTTTAGCTCCGTCTTATCTCTGCAATCGGCGGCAAACTGCTCGTAAGCTATCCTTTCAAAACCGGCTATCCTTTTCATCCGGATATCTCCTCCAGCAAACGGTCAAAATCCGCCCTTGACATCAGACCCTTGGAAAACGCCGTGGCGCTGCCTGCCGCCGTTCCCCATTTAAGTGCGGCAGAATAATCGCCGGTGCGCATATATCCCGCAATAAATCCCGCAAGCATCGAATCGCCCGCTCCCACGGAATTTACCGCCGTACCCTTGGGAGCCGATATTTTGTGAAGCCTGCCGTTTTCATCGGCAAGAACCGCTCCCTTTTCCGCCATGGAAATAATGGCGTTGACCGCGCCCATTGACTTTAGCCTGAGTGCGCAGTCTGCGGCGCATTCGGGGTCGGAGGCGTCGCAGCCGAAGATCTCCTTAGCCTCGTAATGATTAGGCTTTACAATAAACGGTTTGTATTTGAGCAGACCCGTCAGCAGATCTCCCGACGCGTCGGCTGCCGTAAGAACGCCGCTGTTTTCAAGCCTTTTGCATATAACGCTGTAGATATCGCTTTGAACGGATTTGGGAACGCTGCCCGCAAGTACGAGCATATCGCCGCTTTTGAGAAGCGATATTTTTTTTATGAGCCTGTCCGCCGCCGCAGGACCGATCTCCGGACCTGCGGGATTTATCTCGGTTTCGCGGGAACTGTTTGTTTCAAACAGCTTCATGCAGATCCTTGTAATGCCCTTGTCAAGGGTTATAAAATCGGTATTTATCCCCATCTGTTCGACCGCCGCCTCGAGAGCGGCGCCCGTAAAACCCGCCGTAAAGCCGAGAGCGGTGCTTTCCGTGTCCAGCAGCTTTAATACCCATGATACGTTTATGCCCTTGCCGCCCCAGAATATTTCCTCCGAAACGGTGCGGTTTATCCTGCCGGGTGTTATTTCGTCAAGGCGGAGAACGTAGTCGACTGCGGGATTGAATGTAACGGTATAGATCATATGCGTATATCCTTTCGTCAATAATTATTTTGCGGACTGACGTATTATAAGCTCATGTCCGAGTATGATGTGATCGCTGTTTTTGACAGGCGACCGCATATTGCTTATCAGCTTGGCGATGACGGTCCTTCCCATCTCATATCCCGGCTGAGCCACGGTGGTTATGCCGGGGATAAACATTTCGCTTAGGATTATGTTGTCAAATCCGCATACCTCAAGCTCGCTCCCTATCTCAAAGCCGTCCCTCGACGCTTGTATTATCACGCCCGCCGCCAAATGATCGGATATGCAGAAAACAGCCTCGGGAGGCTCGGGCAGGGACATAAGAGCCTTTGCCGCCCTGAACCCCTCGGTGTAATCGTAATCGCAGCGGAAAATATAGCGTTCGTCCTTTTCTATGCCGTAGTCGCTGAGCGCGCGGATATATCCTCTTTCACGGTCGGCGGAGGAGAGAGCGGAGGAAACGCCGCTTGTCGTGACAAGACCTATTCTCCGTCTGCCTTTTTTCAGGAAATAGCTCACCGCTTCGTATGCCGCTTTTTCGTCGTCCACCGTAACGGTAAGCACCCTTGCCCCCGCCGCTCTTTCGCTGCACAAAGCGATATTGTAATGCCTGCCCAGCTCGTTGAGGGTTTGAGCGTCAAGCTGAGTTCCCAGCAGCACTGCGGCGTCGGCGGTGCGGTTAAACAGCATATTGAGCTGCCGCAGCTCTGTTTCGCGGTCGCTGTTGCTGGTGCTTATAAATATATCGTAATCGGGGTAAGCCTCATCCTGCATACCTTTTATAATGTTGCTGTATACCGTATGCTCCGTTGAGGGGATTATAGCAAGAATAATATTTGTTTCGCATTTGCGGAGATTTCTTCCCAGAAAGTTGGGCTTGTAGCCCATTTCTTCAATGACCCTGCTGACGGAGGCAGAGGTGTCCGGTGAAACGGCGGAGCTGTTGTTGAGGACCCTCGAAACGGTGGCGACCGAAACTCCCGCCGCCTTTGCCACGTCTTTTATTGTTACGCTCATATTATCATGATCCTTTCCGGCGTTCCTGCGGTCTATATGATCCTTTCGTTATCCTTTAAGGGTCTGTTTTTCTCGCTGAGCCTCTGCGCCTTTTTCTTTTCTCTGCCGACCGTTCTGTCATAGGAAAAGATATCTGCGAACACAGCCGCGGCGACCGTCACGGTAACGGCTACAGAGGGGTATATCCTTGATGTGAGCACCTCAACGGCGGTCTTCGGTATCTCGGAATTGGGTATGGCGTTGAGCACGGCAATGGGATAGATGTAAAACAGGGTACCGGCAGCGTTAGTAAGCGCCGAAGCTATATTTGCGGGTAAATTCTTAAAAAAAGCCGAAATGAGGGCGGCGGCAAGCAGTATTACCGATATGATGAGGCTTGTGCCGCATTTTTCGTAATTATTGTTTATAAGCGCGATACCGCCCATAAGATTCAGAAACAGGCAGCACACGGCAAACGAGCCGCAGCCGACGGCAAGCATGATTTTTCGGAAAATATCCATGACAGAATGGAAAACCGCCTTTCAAAATGGATTATCACAATCATTATAACATATATTTCATTTTATTACAAGCATATTTTTATACAATTATGCGCTTGCCGCGCCGGTAACCTAAAAAGGCGGCTAAGAAATGATCTTAGCCGCTCTTGCGGTTTGTTTTGAGCTGGTTTGACTGCGCCGCGCCGTGAAGCTGCGGAGGATCAGTCAGCCATTGTTTCGACGGATTTGTTGAATTCGTCGATCATTGTCTGCGCAGCGTCGCCCAGCGAATCTCTTACCGACGGCCAGTCAACGCCGTAGAAAGGCGCTCTGATGCCGTATTCGCCGCTGTCGAGCATACTTGAAAGATCGGTGGGTACGCCTGTATGAATGGAATAAACGGGATTTTCCGCCGTCATTTCCGTGACCTTGTGCATCATGTCGATCATCTCGTCGGTCCAGCCGTAGTCGTCCCTGCGCTTCTGATCGGCTATCGCTTTTGCGTTTTCGTCCATGCTTGCGGCGATCGTGCATTCCATAAATCTTGCGACGCCCTCGGGATTCTGCGCGCCCTTGCAGAGCATATACGCCTCCATGCCCGCGTTGAGGTAGTATTTGTCCGAGCCGTCCATTCTGGGGATCGGCACGAACATTACGTCCTCGGGACTTCCGAATGAGGTCGTCCATATTTCGGGAGCGCCTTCAATGACATACGTTCCGCCTATGTAGAAAAGCTCCTTGCCCTCGCCGATGAATTCGGGATGCTCCGACCACCCGAACAGGGACTTATCAAGCACAAGTCCGCTGCGGTTAAGGTCGTACTGGAAATCCATAGATTTTTCAAGGGTAGTGTCGTAAACGTTTGATACCAGCTTATTGTCCCTCAGCTCCACGGGAGGAACGCCGCAGCTAAGCATAAGGGGAGTTTCGTTGAACCAGCCGTCAAGACCGTACTGCTCCTTATCGGGGTCGACAAAGCTTGAAAGCATATCCTTAAAAGCTGTCCATGTCCATTCGTCCTTTTCAAGCAGCTCTGCGGGATCGTCAAGTCCGGCAGCCTCTATTGTGCTGCGGTTATATACGACCACAGCTCCGCCGGAGGCCTGCGTCGCCATGAGATAGTGATTTCCGTTGAGGATAAACTGGTCGTTGAGATCCTTGACCGTGCTCCACAGCTCGCCGGAGAAATCCACATAGCTGTCGTAAGGCTCAAACTGTCCGTTGGGAACGCCCTTGGGGAATGAATCCAGGTCGCCGCCCGCAATAAAATCTATGCCCGTGCCGCCCAGAAGATTTGTGGACAGGTCGGAAAAGCGGTTCTGCCATGTGGTGGCTATGTATTCTATGGTGCCGTCGTATTTGCTTTCGAAAAGCTCCAAGGAAAGAGATTTGGTATTTCCCGAGGTTGTGGGGTGGAACGGGTCGTAGAACGAAAACCATTTTATGTTTTTGTTTTCAAGCTCCGTGTCAAGCAGAAGATTGGATACATCGTCCATTTTAGCCCGATCCTCCGCGGCAAGGGTTTCCGTGTTGATCTCGACGGTAACAGCCGTGGTCGTGGTCATTTCGACGGTGTTTTCTCCGGATTCGTTCCCTCCGGTGCAGCCGGAAAGAGAAAACGCCGTTGCCGCCGCCGAGGCGAGAGCCAAAGATCTTTTGAGCTTTTTCATGATAAAAATCAACCTTTCTTGTTTTGCTGCGGTTTATCGGTTTGACGTCCGCATATGTTCCGCAATACTCTGCGGGTACACGCTCATACTTAATTTTAATGCAATTATAACATATTTTGCGAAAAAATGCAATAAAAAATCCGGTTATTTTTAACGTAAATCTGCACAAAAAAACGATTACATTTTTATCTTTTACAGCAGTCCGTAAAACTATGCCGAACGGTAACGGTGCAGACAGATACAAAAGAAATTCACGATTCCGAATCTCTTGCCCTGTTATGTAAGCTCGCTCATAACTATATTTTTGATCTTCCGCACGAGAGGACCCGTTTTTCCCACGCCTGCCTGCTGCGTTCCGAAAAGCAGGGTTATCCCGTGGGCAGGCTCGTTTGAAAAGAACGTACCCAGCCATCCGTCCCAGCCGTATTCTCCCTTTGAGGATAAAAGCACGGTCTTTTCCGGTTCGTCGCATATCCTCATAAAATTGCCGTAGCTGTAGCCGCTCATCCAGTTGAAGCCCTGCAATAGCTGCGCCTTTTTTTCCTCGCTGAAGCTGCCTTGGGTAAGGCGGCGCACCGCAGCCTCGGGCATTATACGCACACCCTTGCAAACGCCGCCGCAAAGCAGCATTTGGGCGAACCTTGCGTAATCGTCAAGGGTGGAGCAAAGTCCCGCTCCTCCCGACTGAAAGGCGGGAACGACGTCGCGGCCGTACCGAAGTCCCAGATGGTTCGTCCGTATTTCCGCAAGTCCGTTTTCGGAGTAATCGTAGACCTTGGCAAGTCTGTGAGCCTTTTCACGGGGAATGTAAAAATCCGTGTCGGTCATTTCCAGCGGCTCAAAGAAATTTTTCATGAGAAAGTCCCTGAAGGACATTCCGCTGACCTTTTCTATAACGGCTCCCATTATATCGGCGGAGGCGCCGTACATGAATTTTTCACCCGGCTCATTGCAAAGGGGGACTTTCGACATCTTTTCCGCAAACTCCGCCGTTGTCATGGGATCGTCCGAAAAAAGCCTGTTTTCGAGTTCCCAAAAAACCGCTCCGCTCTGTTTTCCTCCCTCCGTTGAACCGTCGGGGTAGGGTATGCCGGAGGTCATATTCAGCAGATGACCCACAAGCAGAGGATTTTTCGCGGGAGAGGACGTTCCGTTTATATTGACCTCGGGACTGCCGTATTCCGGCAGATAGTCCGACAGCCACGCTCCGAGATCCAGCCTGCCCTGTGAAACGAGCAGCATTGCTGCTGCGGCGGTAACGGGTTTTGTCTGGGAATACAGTCTGAATATCGTATCGCGGGAAACGGGGATATTGTTTTGGATATCCCCCGATCCGCTCTGACAGTAGGCTTTTTCTTCCCCGTCCTTTATAACAAGGACGTTTGCGCCCGCAGTATCTCCGTTTTTTACCGCTTCCTCGAGAGCGGCGGTTATTTTGTCCTGCATTTTTATCACAGCCTTTACGTTTAATATTACGGTAAAAAAAATAAATTACCCCGAAACAGGCGAAAGCGGGCAGACAAGTATCATATCAAGCGCGGGATTGAAACGGACCGCGCCTTGCCTCTTTCCGCAGACCGTAATGTCGGTCATATGCTTTGCTCTTACTTAATTTTACCACATTTTGCGGATATGTCAATAGGGTCTTGATATAAGCAAGAATTTTAAGAAACAAGAGGCAAGAATCGATATCGACAGGTTTGATATTTTGCATTATGTAAAAATATTTTTAACTTAACGCTCTGACTTTTTCAAATAACATCTTAATTTTTTGTTTTAATGGGTTGACATTTTGATTCGGCTGCGGTATAATCATTTTGTTGGAGTACTTGATAAATCGGGAGTTGAGGGAAATATGTGCAGCGATTTGATCCCATTTTGGGAGAAAGCGTATCGGGAGGATGATGTGAACGCGTTCTCCGATCGGCCTAATGCGACGGTCACGGAATTTGAGCCTCTCATCAATCACCCGTCAAGCGTGTTGGACGTTGGGTGCGGGGAAGGTCAGAACGCCGTATACTTAGCCCGACAAGGGCATCGGGTCGACGCGTTTGACCTGTCCGAACACGGGATCGCAAAGCTAAAGCGCAGATGTGAATCGTTTAACGTTCATGTAAACGCGTTTACGGCGAATTTAACGGCATATCAATTTGAGCGTTGTTACGACATGGTCATTTGTTTTGGCACATTGCATTTCGTAGCTGAAAATGAGTGGAAAAAATTTATCAATCACGCAAAAGAGTATACAAACACGGGCGGTATCCATATCATTCAGATATTTACGGATACCGTGCCCGCGTCCGATGATATTGCGCCGTTCGCCGTCGGTTTGTCAAAAGACGGGGAACTCAAAAAGATGTACAGCGATTGGGAAATATTACAGTTTAAATCTTATGTGTTTGAAGATGAACATCCGAATGTACCGAAGCATTTACACGCGTCAAATAAAATTGTCGCCAAAAAAATAAAGTGAAGTTTATAATTTATCGGAATATTTACCTCATCAAACCGAATAGCGAAAAAAGGCGTCGTTTATCAAAGCGGCGCAGTTTTTGTATCGTCAGTCACTCGGCTTGCCCGTGCTATGACCGTGAAATACGTTCAGCATAGTAGAACTTTGATGAAGTAAAGACCGAAATCGAGATGCTGTATGAAGAATCCGACGGCGATTGTCTGAAGCACCGATACGCGTTTTCTCCGTCGGTTGAAAAAATCATAAATTCGGCGTATAATGATCGTTATAAGTATAAAAAACCTGCTAAATAAAGTCAAGACCTAAAAAGCAAAGTTTACAAATAATTAAC
>JAMPAO010000023.1 GCA_023667165.1 Ruminococcus sp.
AACCAAAACAGAATGCCAAAAAACAAACTATTTTACATAAAGGATTACGTGCAAACTAAGGCAATCAACCAGAACAGAATGCCAAAAAACAAACCTATAGCATAAGAGGGATAACGTGCAAATCACATCGGCATTAACCAAAAATATCACATCAAAAAATGTGCGGCGGACAGCGTGCAAATATATTGACCGAAAGGAAAATGCTGTGTGAATCGCATCAAAAATCATTGACAAAAAGGGGGAGAGGGGAGTATAATTAGGAAGTAACGTTTTTTTAAGGGGGAGTTGCTTTGGACGGTAATTTTAACGAACCGGACTTTATTGACGGGGAACGGAAAAATATATCGGACGAAAAGGTGCGGCGGTCGCTGCTTTCGATCTTTGCTTTTATTGCTTTGGTGTTCTTTGTTTCGGCGGGGGTCGGCGTTTACAGGTATGTTTCCGCGGTAAACGATTATACGGCGGAAACGGACGGGGTCGTTACGGGGGTAAAGGTCAAGACCCACAGAAGCAGGATAAGAGGTCACAGCAGGATAAGCCGTTCATATTACCCGAAATTTGAATACACCGTGGACGGGACCGTTTATCAAAAGACGGGGCATCTGTCCTACAACGAGAGCTTCTGCGTGGAGGGAAATCCCGTAACGGTGCTGTACGATCCCGATAACCCGAAAAGATGCTGCCTTAAAGGGGACATACCGGGGTATAAAACGGGACTTTTTTATGCAGCCGGTTCAGCGGCGGTCGGCATATTTATTTTCTTGAGCGGGAAAAGGCTGATATATTCTAAGGGTAATAAGAGCAGGGACGGATAATGCGCTTGGAGCGTCGGCTGCAATTTTGTTATATTTTTGAATAATATTACGGATAGTATAAAAAATATCCCCCGCATATGCTTGCGAGGGATATTTTTTATATAGAGCGATCTTTATTCTTCCGTGAAATAAAGCACCTTGGAAACGAAATCTCCGCTGAGAGCTACGTTTATTCCGCAGTTCATCAGCGCGGCTCCCGTGTGTATCTCGCCTGTTTCGTGGTTTTTGTACTTCTTTTCGGGGGCAAGTCCTTTCAGCTTTACTCTTCTGCTGCGGTAATTGGGTCTGCCCAGAACCTGAACAAAGGTAAATACTGCTTCGCTCTTGTCCTTGGCTACGAACATCCACGCGTCCCACATATTGTCCTCAAAGACGTTGCCTATGCGGTACTGATCGCCTGTGCGGACAAGGGGATTGTATTTTTTGAACTGCGCTATCTGTCCGGGTATCTCGTTTCTGTCGGCTTCGGATATTCTTGTTACGTCAAGCTCGTAGCCGAAGGTTCCCACCATGGCGACGTTTCCTCTTGTGGAAAAAGGAGTGGATCTTCCCACGGTGTGGTTGGGGCAGTCGGACACATGGGCGCCCATGGCGGAGGCGGGGTAGCAGATGGACGTGCCATGCTGTATCTTCAGGCGCTCTATGGCGTCGGTATCGTCGGAAGTCCATATCTGGGGCGAATAGTAGAGCATACCGGGGTCGAACCTTGCGCCGCCGCCGGAGCAGTTTTCAAGAAGTATATGAGGGTACTCGGAGGTCACTCTGTCCATCAGGTCGTAAACGCCCAGCACGTACCTGTGCCACAGCTCTCTTTGACGGCCGGCGGGGAGGGCGTTTGAGCCTACCTCGGTGAGCTGCCTGTTCATATCCCACTTGATATATTCGATATTGGCGCTGTCAAGCACCTTTTTCATCTGACCGAAAATGCAGTCGCGCACCTCTTTGCGGCTGTAATCGAGAACATACTGCTGTCTGGACTGGGTCATGGGCATTCCCTGTATTTGTATTGCCCAGTCGGGGTGCGCCTTGTAAAGCTCGCTGTCGGGGGATATCATTTCCGGCTCGAACCATATGCCGAATTTCATTCCCAGCTTGTTTACCTCGTCCACAAGGTTTTTCAAGCCGCCGTTTATCTTCTTTTCATATACGAACCAGTCGCCGAGGGAGCTGTTGTCCGCATCGCGGTGACCGAACCAGCCGTCGTCCATTACAAGCATTTCTATTCCCAGGGCGGAGGCTTGCTTGGCTATATCTATCAGCTTTTCGGCGGTGAAATCAAAATAGGTCGCTTCCCAGTTGTTGATGAGGATCGGACGGCGTTTATCCTTATATTCCCCTCTGATAAGATGACGGCGGTACAGGTCGTGGAATGTCCTTGACATCTCGCCTATGCCTTGGGAGGAGTATACCATTACAAGCTCGGGGACAGTAAATTCCGCATTCGGCTCTAATTTCCACGAGAAATCAAAGGGGTTTATGCCCATTACGAACCGCGTTTTTTTGTGCTGAGTTACCTCTGCCTGAGCAAAGAAATTTCCGCTGTAGACAAGGTTGAAGCCGTAAGCCTCTCCGCAGTCCTCGTCTGCGTTATGGGAAACAAGGGCGGTGAAAGGATTGTTCTGATGAGAGGATTCGCCCTTGACCGAGTCGACGCTCTGTTTGCCGTGGTGCAGGCGGCAGCGCTCCATTGCACGTTCTCTTGCCCATGAGCCGTTGAGGGTGATAAAATCGTATTCGCTGCTGTCGAAATCGACCGAAGCGGACAGGGCGCGGCGGATATCGAAGGCTTCCGCGCCGTTGTTGATGTAGACCGCGCTTCTGGTTATAACGTCAAGATCGGCGAAAACGGTGTAGTAGAGGATAACGTTAAGTCCGGTGCGGTTATCGGCAAGGGTGACGGCTAAGGTCTGCGCCTGATCCTTGTCCGCAAAGGTTGCGGGAATGATAACGGTGCAGTCGGAAAGCTTCTGAGAAAGCAGAGGTTTTCCGTCGGTTATCTCATAGGACACGAAGCGCAGGTCGAGGGCGGACATTCCCTTGCCGTCCATAAGCATAACGGCAGGCTCGCGGTAATCGCCGATACCGTGGCAGGGATATTCAAAGGGTGTGGTGTCCATGAAGGTCCCCATATCTCTTTCATTTACCTTGGGGGTAAAGGGGTTTTCGTCGAGGCGGATAAGGTAGGACAGATCGTCATCGTCGGCTCTTTTGCCGAAATACACATGAGCCAGGTGTCCGCTTTCGAGGGCGGCGAGGGCGTAGGTAACGCCTTTTCCCGTAAGGGTGAACAGGGTCATTTCTTCGGTGAAGCTCTCAACGGAATTTGTTTGCCAGCGGTATTGGGAATATTCTTTTTTCAGTTTTTTGGCGGTGATCAGATTCATTGGTACAGCATTCCTTTCGTATAATTTAATAAGACGGCGGCTGCCGCAGGATTTTCGGGATTTGAGTTTATTATAGCATACTTCCCGAAAAAAAGCAATAAAACCGCAAAAAAAGAATAAAAAACAAAACCCTGCCAAGCAAAAGTTTTGCCCGCCTTTTCAAAGGCTGGTGGGGTACCCCCACGGGCGATCGTTTCAAAGTTTAGAGTATCCTCACAGATATCACTCGGTAGCGCAGAGAGCAATTTGTTTTTTACGGTTATTTGTAACAAAATTTATTTTTCACATCTTGCCTCTTGCTTCTTAAAATTCTTGCTTCCGGTAGGGCAGCTTGGGGGCGCCGCCCCCATACCCCTGCAAGGGGACGCTGTCCCCTTGACCCCTGCAGCCTTTGAAAAGGCTGGCGAAACTTTTGCTTGGCAGGGTTTTGTTTTTTTTTAGCTCTTAGTATTCATAGTCTATACACGCTCTGCCGGTTTCTTCCCTTTGCGGAGTAATGTATGCGCCGAATTTTTTATGCTCCGGATGAACCTGATATTCATTTAATCCCTTGATATCTTCAAAATCACAGATGATGGCGATATCAAAATTGCTCTCCGGCGCTTCTTTACTGTTGGTCTTTACCTCAATCTTCTTTATCGAGGGGACGTTCGGCAGAAGCTCCATCGCTTTCTTCCTTGCTGCTTCCGCTTTCTCGGGGGAGCTGTCCTTAAGCTTGAACATTACTATGTGTTTGATCATGATACGATTATCCTTTCTGTATAAATATTTTACGGCGGGTAAACAAGGATATTGATTTTCATTTATCCTTATTTTTCCTTTTGAGCCGTAATTTATCGGACAAAAGTCTGAGTACGCCCAAAGTTTTTTTATCATCGGGAAACATCAGCCGGAGCAGGAAAACGGCTATTGCCAGAGTTACAAGTTTTTCGGGGGAGAACGGCAGCCACAGGAAGGCTATATATGCGCCTGAAACGGCGATAATACGGTCGGATCGCAGGTATGTACCTACAGCGAACAGGATATACGCCCAACCGTTGGTAATGAGCCATGCTATTCCGAGGCACAGGAGCAAATGGGGGTTGGTGATAAACTCGATAATACGTTTGAGCTTGCGTTTGACATTTGTTTTTTTAGACATTGAAAACACCTTTTAGAGGTAAGAAGTAAGAGATAAGAAGTAAGAATAGAGGTAAGAGGAAGTTAGATTTCAAACAAAGAGAAAGAAACTAAACCCTGTAAGCAAAAGTTTCGCCAGCCTTTTCAAAGGCTGCGGGGTCGAGGGGCAGAGCCCCCGCGGGTTCAAGGGCAGCGCCCTTGGCTGCCGCAGGCAGCGATAACAAATAAGCCGCCGTAAGGCGGAGGGGGTTAGCCGCTGTCCCGAAGTACGGTAAATCCCCAGCACACTTTCAAAAAAATCATTTCCCGCCAATACGGTCATAAAGAAACTAACTGCCCCTATTTACAAAAAATTATCCCGATACCGTTTGCACTTTTTGCACATTAAATAAGTTTTAGGCTAATGATATATTTGTACGCTATCCAGCCGCCTTACGGCGGTGAAATTTTCGAAATGCCCGCATTTCGAAAATTTCAAATGCCGCCCGATATTAAATGATTTTCTTAGTTTGAAATAAAGATGATTTTATTTTTTTATCCGTTTTTTGTCGGGCGGCATTTTCTTTGTTTAGTCTGCGGCGCGTATTGGCTTTAGCGGCATATTTGTTAGCGCTGCCTGCGGCAGCTTGGGGGCGCCGCCCCCATACCCCTGCAAGGGGACTCTGTCCCCTTGACCCCTGCCGCCTTTGAAAAGGCGGGCGAAACTTTTGCTTGGCAGGGGTTTGTTTTTTCTCTTTTTTCGCCTGTTTTTATTCTCTTACGATATCTTCCGATTTTTCTTCTATATAATGTTCCGTTACCGTTCCGAACGTTTTCGATATTATCCCCGTCAGCCAGAACAGCACTGCTCCCGATATGTTTGTATATATCATCTCCGGCAGAAATATTTCCCGAAATACCAGACCCGATACGTCATATCCCCATATCTGATAGAAAAACAAATAGTGCAGCAGCGACTGCACAAGTATCACCGTCAGATCAAGCCACAGAAAATTTACTATATGCTCCCTGAGTACGTAATGAAACAGCAGCGACACGAACACCGACGCCCACATCAGCAGGATAGCGTTAAATCCGATAAGCGTTCCCTGGGCGGAGTCGTTGAGCAGTCCGCAGACGCAGCCGAACAGCGCGCTGTTGAACGGATCTTCCCTTACGCTGTAGCAGATGGCGCAGGGGATAAGAAGCAGAGGAAGCGTTCCCCCAGATGTGACCGCCGAGGCGAATATATAAGAAAACGACATGAGAAATATGAAAAATAGCTGCCTTATTATATTGTTGCGGCGTTCCTTTTTCTTCTTCAGTTCAATATTCATGGCTGTTCTCCCGCAGGATCTGCCTGCGCTTCGGTCTGCTGTCCCGTTTTTATGGCGGTTATCTCGTCAAGGGTATAGTCGGTGATGACAAATACGCCGGTTATGGTCGCGGGATCCTCTGCGGGGATTATCAGCGCGTACCTTGACAGTCCGCTTTGCTCCATATAGACGTATTCCACCGTGCCGATGAGCTGCCCTGCGGGGTAGTTGGCGCTGCCGGAGCTGACGATAACGTCCCCCGGGAGAATGTCGCTTTCCTTGCTTATGTAGCTCATTCTTATGCGCCCGTTTACCGCAAGGTCGTAGCCTCCGGTAACTATCCCCTCCGTTTTGGTGCGCACGGTATACACTCCCACGGAGGTCTTGGGAGAGTAAAGAGTTCTTACCTTGCAGGTGGTGGAGGATACCTCGTAGCACACTCCCACGATGCCGTTTTCCGTTACGGCGGGATCGCCCGGTTCTATTCCGTCGTCCGCCCCCTTATCCACGGTAAAGGACAGAAAAGGGTCGTTGGTGGTGCGGGCGATAACGTTGCAGGGAGGTGAGAACTCAAAGTCGGAATACTCCTCCTTAAGCTTCAGCATCATTCTGAGCTCGCTGTTTTCGCTTTGCAGCCTGTCGTAGTCTATGATATCGTTGTATATCTCGTTGAGCCGCGCTTTGAGCTGCTTGTTTTCGTTATAGTATTTTTCGGCGTTTATCACCATATCAAGCGAGGTGGACACCTTGTCCGATATTTTCGACGAAAGCGTTCTTACCGGCTCGAACACCAGCTCGAACAGGTATGAGCTGCCCGACGCATAGCCTCCGGTGGTCACGGAATATATCATCGCTCCTATAAGCACCGCCATGAGAGCGACTATTATTTTGAATTTTATTGAATGGAAAAATTCTCTCATTTATTTCATCGCCGCTCCTTTGCGTTCGGACGGATCGCAGCAGATCTCCTCCTGCTTCCCGATCCCTGCGCTTTTAATAGTATTTTGCGTCGTCGTTGAGGACCTCGTGCAGCTTTTCTATTTCCTCAAGCACCTTTCCCGCGCCTGCTGCTACGCAGTCCAGGGGAGATTCGGCTATTACCACGGGCATCCCCGTTTCGCTGTTTATCAGACGGTCAAGTCCCTTTATCAGCGCGCCGCCGCCCGCAAGGGTTATTCCCTGGTCGATTATATCCGCCGCAAGCTCCGGCGGCGTTTTTTCAAGGGTGGTCTTTATCGCTTCTATCACATGGGTCAGCGGTTCCGCGAGAGCTTCCCTTATCTCGGCGCTCGTTACGGTTATGTTCTCCGGCAGACCGTTTAAAAGATTTCTGCCCTTTATCTCCATTTCTTCCTCCTTATCCGGCTTGTCCGGAGGAAACGCCGAGCCTATGGCTATTTTTACGTTTTCCGCCGTTCTTTCGCCTATGAGGAGGTTGTATTTTTTCTTGATGTAGTTGATTATGGCGCTGTCAAAGGCGTCCCCCGCTATCCTTACGCTTCGGGATGTGACTATTCCGCCCAGAGAGATCACGGCTACCTCCGACGTGCCGCCGCCGATATCGACTATCATGGAGCCTGCCGGCTCGGACACGGGAAGTCCCGCGCCTATCGCAGCAGCCATAGGCTCTTCGATTATATTGACCCGCCTTGCTCCCGCGTTCTCCGCCGCTTCCTTTACGGCTCTGCGCTCTACCGCGGTAACTCCCGAGGGGATACAGATTATGACGTTTGCGCGGGTGAAAAAGAAGCTGCCCTTAAGCGCTTTTTTTATAAATTCGTCGAGCATGGCGGAGGTTATTTCAAAATCGGCTATGACCCCGTCCTTAAGGGGGCGCACCGCCGTTATGGAGCCGGGCGTTCTGCCAATGACGTCCTTGGCGTCCTGCCCTACGTATTTCGGCTCCTCGGTGCGGGAATCCACCGCCACTACCGACGGTTCTCTTATTATTATGCCCTTGCCTTTCATGTAAACCAGCGTATTGGCGGTGCCCAGGTCGATCCCTATCTCTTTTGTGAACAGCATTGTTATCTTCTCCTTGTTTTACGGTTGTGTTCTCTCGAACGGTCTTTATCTATAGTAATATAATTATTATAACATATAAAATTTTTTACGACAACAGTTTTTTGTAATTTTAACCGTTTTGTTATTTGTTACTCGGCGTAAATTTTTTTCCGTCGGTACGGGGAAATATTACCTAAAGTAGAATGGACGGGTATGATTTGGGATAAATTGGAAAACTCAGGCGGAAACGGAAGGAATTACCTGCTATCACTTAATATTATTAACGCAGACTGTGAATTTTATTGCCCAAATGCCGAAAAATAAACCGTTTTTTGTGAGCGTTGTTAAGTTGCACAAAATAACGCCCGAATTTTTTTGCATTTCATTCGTCCGTATGCCTTGACATTGCCGAGCCGTTATGGTATAATTTTACTTGCAACAAACTTTTGATGCGGCCTGTGAACTTGGCTGTATGTTATTTCCCTCGGCAAAATGTTACTGTTTGTATAACTTCTTGTTTGCAGTACATTTTGTATAATAGATGCAGTTGAATTTTGTGCATCTGTACGAAAATGTAAAAGTTGGTATATAGATATTGACTAATGTCGAAATATGGGTTATAATATATATGATGTTAAGTTCCTTAATATTTTAAGTTAACATCCGTTTTGTTGTCTCCTTTCTTTTGTTCTACACATATTTATTTTATCTGATGTTTTTTCATCTGCGGCAGAGCTTCGGCTCTGCCTTTTTTATTGGATCTCCGGCTTTGACGGTTCGGAGCAAGTTCTTATTATTTTTTTCGGGTAAGCGGTTGCAATTTTGTTCAAACGGTGTTATAATTATTATATCTAAATTTATTATTCAGGGGAAAGGTATGAAATTCAATGGGAAAAAACATCATTCTTTACGGTCCTCCCGGCACGGGTAAAACCTACAATTCGGTCAATTACGCTCTTGCCATCATTTATAATATCCCCGTCGAGGCGGTAATGAAAAAGGATTACAACGCCATGCTCGACAGATACAACGAGCTGAAAAACAGCTTCGGTCAGATCGAGTTTACCACGTTCCACCAGTCTATGGGTTACGAGGAGTTTATAGAGGGCATCAAGCCTGTTTTTCTGGAAACCATGAACGAGAGAGGAGAGCGCACCCGTAAAAAGGAAATGGTCTATGTGGTCGACAAGGGCATTTTCAGGGAATTCTGCAAGAAAGCCGAGGAACACCCCGACGAACGGTTCGTTTTTATCATTGACGAGATAAACAGAGGCAATATCTCGAAGATATTCGGCGAGCTTATCACGGTCATCGAGCCGTCGAAGCGCCTGGGAGAGCCGGAGGAGGTAAAGGTCCGCCTTGCCTATTCCCAAGAGCCTTTCGGCGTTCCGGGAAACGTTTACATAGTCGGTACAATGAATACCGCAGACCGCTCAATTGCTTTGCTGGATACGGCTATCCGCAGACGTTTCGACTTTGTGGAGATGCTGCCGCAGCCGGAGCTTTTCCATGACGTTTTTGTGGAGGGGGTAAGCATTGAACAGCTCCTTGCCACCATCAACAAGAGAGTGGAGATCCTCTGCGACAGGGAGCATACCATCGGACACGCTTATTTTATGGCTTTAAGAAGCGAGCCTACGATCCAGCGGCTCGGCTCTATTTTCAAAAACGCCATTATCCCGCTGCTTCAGGAGTATTTCTACGGAGATTATCAGAAAATGAGATGGGTGCTGGGGGACTACAACAAGGAACCCGAGGAGCAGTTCGTCAAGGCTCTCGCCATTGACTACAAGAAAACCTTCGGCGAAAACGTGGAGCTTTTCCTGGATGTTGACGATACTTACGAGATAAACGATCAGGCTTTCTGGAATATCAACGCTTACAAGAAGTTGGTTTAAGAGGTAGGGGACGGGAAGCGGGAGGCGGCAGACACTTTCATTGCCCGCCGTCCGGTTTGAGTAACAGAGCGCTTCCTTTATTTTGCGCGGAGGTGTGCCGATAATGGGTAAAAGAGATCGTTATGTGCTGCGGGAATCCTGCTGCTTTGTGCCGCAGGGAGGCGCGGCGGGCGAAAACGACGTTGTTCTCCCGATGAATATTTATTCCATGCTGGAGGATTTTGCTCTGGATAAGAAAATGCCCGATCCCAGAGGGATAAACAGCTATATGCTCACTCCCGAGGGAGAGGGAGCGAGCCGCTGCCTGAGAGCGGGCGGCTACGTGGGCGCGATCGTTTTCAAGGACGGCACCCAGATAGAGCTGCTGCCCATGCTTTCCGCAAGGAACAAGCACGGCGACAGGCTGTCCAACAAGAGGGTGCTGCTGAATATGATAAAATCCATGAGGAATATCCCTCTTACAAACTATAATCTGAACACCCGCGCGGCGGAGAACCTTAACGTTTTTGAAACGTTCATACTTGCGTTTATCAACGAGGTGCAGGGAATCGTTCAAAACGGTCTTAAGCAGTGCTACACGCCCTACGAGGACAACGAGAATTTCCTTAAAGGCAAGGTCATTTACGCCAAGCACGCCACGAAAAATTTCGCCCACAAGGATAAGTTTTACGTTCAGTACGACGTTTTTACGATCAACCGTCCGGAAAACAGGCTTATCAAATCCACGCTTAAGTACCTTAAAAACGTTACGTCCTCCGCAAGAAGCCGCAACAGACTGGAGGCTCTGACGGCAAACTTCGACGGAGTGGATCTTTCGTCAAACTACAGTCAGGACTTCTCCGCCTGCGTGCTTGACAGAAGTATGCAGGGATACGGAAACGCTCTCAGGTGGGCGGAGATATTCCTGCTCGGCCGCTACGTTTCGGTGACCTCGGGCAGAAATGTGGCTTACGCGATGATATTTCCCATGGGCGAGCTTTTCGACAGCTACACAGTATACAGTCTGGGAAGAATGCTGGACAATCAAAGGTTCAAGGCGGAAATACAGAAAAAAAGATATCCCATGCTCAACAGACCCATGCCCAGGGACAGCGCGCAGGCTCTTGCGGTCATGACGTGCAGGGAAAACGACATGAGGGTGGTTTTCGACTCAAAATGGCAGGCTCTCAACGCCGACGACCCCAACTGCGGTATCTATCAGACGGATATTTACGATTTGTATAATTTGCTTGAAATATACAAATCGGATAATGCTTGCTACATTTATCCTCTTACGGGCGATCTTGCGGAGGATCGAAGAGAGATATGCTTCAAAAACGAGGACGGTATTCTCGGAAGAGTTTGCTTTGTGGATATAGGCGATATGGAAAAAAGCCTTGCCGCAGTGCTGGAGCATATTTTCGGCAGAAGGATCGCCGCAGCTTCGGGCAGAGCGGAGGTGTAAGACGGGAAGAGTATTATCGGGGCAGGAATAAAATACGCATATCCGAAATATACTAAAAAGGCATACGGTATTATATACGAGGTGTTATAAATGAGTACAAAAGAGCAGATATATAATATTATTGAGGGTTTTTCGGAGCAGCAGCTTGTACAGATATATACCATGATATCAAGCATAAAGGAAATGTTGGACGAGGAAAGAGCCGACGATGAGTTTTGCCGTCAAATGTATTTGGATTATTTGAATGATCCCGGAGAGGACGGTACGGTGACGCTGGAGGAGGCTGCAAGGGAATTGGGGATCGATTTGAATGAAGTACAGGATCATAATAAGGAAAGCGGCTCTTAAGTTCATAAAAAAACAGGACAAAACACAGCAAGTGCGAATATTCAATGCTGTCGGCGGATTGCCGTTTAAAGGCGACATCAAGATTTTACGGGGGTTTGATAATACATATCGTTTAAGAGTGGGTGATTACCGTATACTGTATACGGTAGATCATGATGTATTAACGGTAGATGTTATAAAAGCAAACAACAGAGGAGAGATATATAAATAAATACACATAGTAATATTAAGAAAAATATTACTATGTGTATTTATTTTGATGATTACAGAATGTAAAATACTGCTTGTAATTATTAAAATATTAATACTGTTTGTATAAAGATACAAACAGTATTAATATAAAATAAATATACCTAAAGTATAATATTATCCCGTGAAAAAGTCGGGGCGACAGGACTTGAACCTGCGGCATCTTGCTCCCAAAGCAAGCACTCTACCAAACTGAGTTACGCCCCGATCTGCGCATTTTTCACAAACCGCGCTTAATATGATATCACAATTCACCGGGATTGTCAAGGCGTAAGAGGGGCGCGGCACTTTATTTTCGGCAAAATGCACCGAAATTTGAGAAGAATATCCGCGAAATTTGTAGAGATGAATAATATTTGCGGTAAAAGCGCGTTAAAATCCGCAAAATTGTTGATTTTTCCTTCAAAGTTTGGTATAATGTTCCTATGCATATTAAATAGATCCTGCAATATTTTCTTAGCAAGAGGAACGTTTGCCATGAAGTTTGGATTTTTAAGCAATATGATAAACGAGCAGCTTTCTTTCTTGCTCCCTAAGGCATTTATTGCGGACGCTCTTATTTTTATTGCTGCGCTGCCGTTTTACGGGCTTGATCACACGGTGGCTCTGGGACTGCTGCTGGGTACTGCGGCTATGACCGCCAATATCCTGCTGCTGGGGATCTCTGCGGAGCACGCTGTGGAACGAGGCTCGGCTAAGGCCGCAAAGCGCTGTATGTTCAGCTTTTACATTATCCGTTTCACGATAATGGGAGCGGCGCTGGTACTGGGTTTTAACAGCGTTCACTGCAACAGCGTGTGCACCTTTATCCCGCTGCTCTATCCCAAGACCTTTTACACGGCGGGCGCAATTCTTGAGCAGGCAAAGGAAAGAAAACGCCGAAAGGATAAATGACCGTCGGATCGGACAGGTCTATCCGGCGCACCCTGCGCGGCTCCGGAAAGGAGGTACTGAAATTTATGGAAAACGCTCAGGCGGCTGAAACAGCCGCTAAGTTCTTTGACACCGAGCTTCAAGTCGACGTTCTGGGTCCGAGAAAAATGATCACCCTGCTTGACAGCGGAGGTACGGAAATATTTTCCATATCCGAAACTGTTGTTACCGGTTGGCTTCTGATCGTTATACTGTTTATTGTTGTAAAGTGGCTTACAAGCGATCTCAAGGTCGTTCCCACTTCCAAAAAACAGGTGCTGGCAGAGTGGTTCGTTACCTTCTTTAACAATCTTGTGACGGAAAATATGGGCAAAAAAATGCTTCACTTGGCGCCTTATATCGCCACGATATTCACGCTTGCCCTTACGGGCTCGCTGATAAGCATATTCGGCTTCAGAAGCATGACCGTTGACATCAACTGCACCGGTACGTGGGCCGCGATCACTCTTATCTTGATTACATATTACAAGATAAAGACCAACGGCTTGGGCGGATATCTGAAAGGCTTTGCGGAGCCTGTCGCCGTTATCACGCCTATCAATATCCTAAGCGAGATCGCCACTCCCGTGGCTATGGCGCTGCGTATGTTCGGAAATATTTCCAGCGGTATGATCATCAGCTCTATTCTTTATGCGTTCCTTACGCTGCTGAGCAACCTGCTGTACAATGCGGTAAGCCTGAATATCTCGGCGCTTAACTATTTCCACATTTTCCAGGTGGGCGTTCCCGCCGTGCTGTCGCTGTATTTCGACTACTTCTCGGGCGTTATCCAGTCCTACGTTTTCATTATGCTGACTATGGCATACGTTGGAGACGCTGCGGGCGGTCCGCAGGAAGAATAGCGGCGGAATGAAACATTATCTACTCTCCGTATAATTATACGGTCAGTATATTCAGACCTTTAAGGAACAGGACATAATAAATTTCATTGAAATAATATTTTTTGGAGGTTATGAAAAATGGAAGGACAGACATATGAGCAGACCATGCTTCTGGCTAAGGCTATCGTTCTGGCGGGACAGGGCATAGGCGCGGGACTTGCGCTTATCGCAGGTATCGGCCCCGGTATCGGCGAGGGTTACGCCGTAGGCAAGGCTATAGAAACTATAGGCAGACAGCCGGAGGCTAAATCCTCCGCTACAACGACCATGTTTATCGGCTGCGCCGTTGCGGAGTCCACGGGTATCTACGGCTTGCTGGTAGGTATCATTCTGTTGTTCGTTAATCCGTTCCTCAAGCACCTTGGCTGAGTTTAACGTCAATTCACGATTCAACAGGATTTGGAGGAGAGTTCGATGAACTTAAATTTTGAATTTTTCAGCATAGAGCCGAGTACCATTATCGGCGTTCTGATAAATACCCTTATCCAGTTCCTGGTGTTCAAGCACTTCCTGTTTGCTCCGGTAAACAAGATAATCGAAGAGCGCAAGGCGCAGGTTTCAAAGACCTACGAGGACGCCGACGCCGCTCTCGAAAAAGCTAAGAATATGGAAAACGAGTACTCCGAAAAGCTCACCGCGGCAAAGGAAGAGTCCGACAAGATAATCAAGTCGGCGTCCAAAAAGGCGCAGGCGCGTTCGGAGGAGATCATTGCCGAGGCTAAAAGCGAGGCTGAGGGAATCGTCACCAAGGCTAACGCCGACATCGAAAGAGAACGCAAGAGAGCTGTCAGCAGCATCAGGGGAGAGATCTCCGATATTGCCGTTACCATTGCGGGCAAGGTCATTGGCAGAGAGGTCGCGTCGGACAAGGAGCAGAACAGGCTCATTGACGAGTTTATCGGCGAGCTGGGCGAATGACGGCTATTACTCTTTTTAGAAAGGCGGAGATTTGAGTGGCAGGCTCAGTGGAAAAGGTTTATGCTAAGGCTTTGCTGGAGATCGCCGCAGAGGACGGCTCTGTCAAGGAGCTTTCCGAGGAGCTTGACGCTCTCAGCGGCATTTTTTCCGATAATCCGGAGCTTTGCGGCATTCTGAATGCGCCTACGGTGGCTGAAAACGATAAGATCGGTCTTATCAAGACGGTCTTTGAGGGCAGGATATCCGAATGCGCCCTTAATTTCCTGTGCGTTCTTGCCGAAAAAGGCAGATGCGCCTGTCTGGAAGGCATCGCCGATGAATTCAGAGAGGGTTATTACGGTCAGGCGGGCATTTCGGAGGTCAAGGTCACTACGGCTGTCAAGCTCAACGGCAAGGCAAGGAAAAATCTCATATCCAAGCTTGAAAAGCTGTACGGCGGCAAGGTGACCCTAAAGGAAAAGATCGATCCCGCCATTATAGGCGGCATGATCGTTACCTGCGGGGACAGTATGCTTGACGGTTCGGTCAGGCATAAGCTGGAAAAAATGCATGATCAGATAAAGGATATGGCTGCGGGATGATCTTAAATCCCTGCGCGGCAGGGACGCCGCGGAGCTTCCGCAGGTGCGGAAGGGCAGCATTTTACACTCCCGTAAACGGAGTACCCTATCGGGTTTTTTGCCCGAATATGTTTAGGAAAGGGTGAATCAGATGGATTTGCGCCCGGATGAAATTACCGGTATTATTAAAAATCAGATAAGGAATTTCAGCGCAAAAATCGAGCAGACAGACGTGGGCACGGTCGTTACCGTCGGCGACGGTATCGCGCGTATCCACGGTCTGGACAACTGTATGTCCGGCGAGCTGCTGGAGTTCGACGGCGGAGTCTACGCCATGGCTCTCAACCTGGAGCAGGATTTCGTCGGCGCGGTCATGCTCGGCTCGGACGCTGAGATCAAAGAGGGCGACACGGTAAAGAGAACTCAAAAGGTGGTTTCCGTGCCTGTGGGCGAGGAGCTGCTGGGAAGAGTTGTAAACGCTTTGGGTCAGCCCATCGACGGAAAAGGTCCCGTATCGGCAAAGGATACGATGCCTATAGAGCAGCCGGCTTACGGTATTATCACAAGAAAATCCGTCAGCCGTCCCTTGCAGACGGGTATCAAGGCTATCGACTCCATGATCCCCATAGGCAGGGGTCAGCGTGAGCTTATCATCGGCGACAGGCAGACGGGTAAGACTGCCATTGCGCTGGATACTATCATCAACCAAAAGGGCAAAGAAGTTATTTGTATTTACGTGGCTATCGGTCAGAAGAGATCCACAGTCGCAAACGTTGTTGAAACTCTTGACAAGAACGGCGCCATGGATTACACCATCGTGGTATCCGCTACGGCTTCGGAGCTGGCGCCCCTGCAGTACATCGCTCCCTATTCGGGCGTTGCCATGGGCGAATATTTCCTCAAGCAGGGAAAGGACGTTCTGTGCGTTTACGACGATCTGTCAAAGCACGCGGTGGCTTACCGTACGCTTTCGCTGCTGCTTAAAAGACCGCCGGGACGAGAGGCTTATCCCGGAGATGTATTCTATCTCCATTCCCGTCTTTTGGAGCGCGCTTGCTGCCTTAACGAAAATTACGGCGGCGGTTCCATTACGGCTCTGCCGGTAATAGAAACCCAGGCGGGCGACGTTTCGGCTTATATCCCCACAAACGTTATTTCCATTACGGACGGTCAGATATTCCTTGAAACAGACCTGTTCAACTCGGGCGTAAGACCTGCGGTAAACCCCGGTATCTCGGTATCGAGAGTCGGAGGAGCGGCGCAGATCAAAGCCATGAAAAAGGTTTCCGGTTCGCTTAAGCTGACCTACTCCCAGTACAGAGAGCTTCAGTCCTTCTCCCAGTTCGGTTCGGATCTGGACAAGGACACCAAGGACAGACTTGCTCTCGGTGAACGCGTGGTGGAGGTCCTCAAGCAGGACAGAAACTCTCCTATTGCGGTAGAGGATCAGGTTATCATCATATATGCGGTAACCAACAATTATCTGAGGGATATACCCATAGAAAAAGTCCGCGATTACGAAAAGGAGCTTTTCGAGTATATGGCGGATAATCACTCGGATATCATAAATTCCATAAAGTCCACAAAGGAGCTTACAAAGGACAACGAGGCGGCTCTTAAAACGGCGCTGGAGGAATTTACCGGCAAATTCCTTTCGGAAATTTGACCTGACAGGGCAAAGCATGAAAAACCGACAGCCTGCCGCTTAAAGGCTGTTTCAAGGTAGTTTAATGCCTTGCCGTAAACGATCCAACACTTTGCAAAGGAGGATGTTGATTTGGCTTCGGGCAATATGAAGGACATCAAGCGGCGCATAAAAAGCGTCGAGTCCACTATGCAGATCACCAAGGCAATGGAGCTGGTTGCGTCTTCCAAGCTCAGAAAGGCAAAGGAAAAGGCGGACAGAGCGCGTCCCTACTTCAAGGCTCTTTACGATACCATGTGCGAGATACAGGCGGAAAATCCCGGCTTCCTCTCTCCCTTTACCCGCAGACCCGGCGAGGGCAAGACGCTGATCGTGGTCATTGCGGGCGACAGAGGTCTGGCGGGCGGCTTTAACTCCAACGTGTTCAAGCTGGCTCAGGCTCACATCGACGAGCTGGGCGGCAGGGACAAGGTGGAGATCCTTGCCGTGGGCAAAAAGGCCTGCGAATATTACGAAAAAAGAGGCTACGATATGTTTGCCGCTTTTTCCAATATTTCGGAGAACATCAAGATACACAAGGCGGAGGAGATCGCCGAGAGTATCGTTGAGCTGTACGTTAAGGGCGCTTATGAGCGGGCGGAGCTTTTTTACACGGAGTTCGTTTCCGCCATTTCCCAGCAGGCTGTTTACAAGCTGATGCTGCCCGTGGAGCTTGACGAGAGCATAAAGACGACGAAATCCATACCGATCTACGAGCCGTCGGCGGGAGCTGTGTTCGATCACATCGTTCCGCGCTACATCACCGGCATGATATTCGGCTCCTGCGTGGACAGCTTCGCCTCCGAACAGGCGGCAAGAAGAAACGCTATGGAGAACGCTTCGGACAATGCCGAGGAAATGATCAGCAATCTTTCTCTGATGTACAACCGCGCAAGACAGGCTTCCATTACTCAGGAGATCACCGAGATAGTGGGCGGCGCAGGCGGCGCGGAATAACCGCTCTATTTTGTATAAATGTTATAAATTATACTTTATGTATATATTTCTTTAATCTGACGTGACTTATTGAGCCGCCGCGTCATAAAGGCGGTTCAGGAAAGGAGGGTCACATAATGCCGCAGAATAATGTAGGAAAGGTTTCCCAGATCATCGGCGCGGTAGTTGATATCCGCTTTGATAAGGAAAATCTTCCCAATCTGCTTAATGCTATTGAAATCGATCTTAACGGCGGCAAGCTGGTGTGCGAGGTAGCACAGCATATCGGCGACGATACCGTTAGATGTATTGCCATGTCCTCAACGGACGGTCTGGTCAGAGGCGCAGAGGCGGTCAATACCGGCTCGCCGATCACGGTGCCTGTGGGCAAGAACACCCTCGGAAGAATTTTCAATCTGCTGGGAGAGCCTGTGGACAATAAACCCGCGCCCAAGACCGAGGAGAGATGGGCTATCCATCGGGAGGCTCCCGCTTACGAGGAGCAGACCGCTTCAAACGAGATACTGGAAACGGGTATCAAGGTAATCGACCTTATCTGCCCGTACCTTAAGGGCGGTAAGATCGGTCTGTTCGGAGGCGCAGGCGTCGGCAAGACGGTGCTTATCCAGGAGCTTATCAACAACATCGCCAATCAGCACAACGGTATCTCCGTTTTCACGGGCGTCGGCGAGAGAACCCGTGAGGGCAACGACCTTTACAACGAAATGAGCGAGTCGGGAGTTATCGACAAGACCGTTCTGGTTTACGGTCAGATGAACGAGCCTCCCGGGGCAAGAATGAGAGTAGGACTTTCCGGTCTTACCATGGCGGAGTATTTCCGTGATGTTGAAGGTCAGGACGTGCTGCTGTTTATAGACAACATCTTCCGCTTCACACAGGCAGGCTCGGAGGTTTCCGCGCTGCTGGGACGTATGCCTTCGGCGGTTGGTTATCAGCCTACGCTGGCTACGGAGATGGGTGCGCTCCAGGAGAGGATCACGTCTACCAACAAAGGCTCGATCACCTCGGTACAGGCGGTTTACGTGCCTGCGGACGACTTGACAGACCCCGCCCCCGCTACAACGTTTGCTCATCTTGACGCTACCACCACTCTTTCACGTTCTATATCGTCCCTGGGTATTTATCCTGCGGTGGATCCCCTTGATTCTACCTCCCGTATCCTTACCCCCGACATTGTGGGCGAGGAGCATTATCAGGTGGCAAGATCGGTGCAGAACATTCTTCAGAGATATACGGAGCTTCAGGATATCATCGCTATCATGGGTATGGACGAGCTTTCCGACGAGGATAAGCTGACGGTATCCAGAGCGAGAAAGATTCAGCGTTTCCTGTCCCAGCCTTTCCACGTAGCGGAGCAGTTTACGGGTATGGCGGGCAAGTACGTTCCCGTTAAGGAAACCATAAGAGGCTTTAAGGAGATCATAGAGGGTATGCACGACGATCTTCCCGAGTCTGCTTTCCTGTTCGTGGGAACTATTGACGAGGCTGTTGAAAAAGCTAAGCAGTCGGAAAATTAACGGAGGTGCATTGAAATGGCAGCTCCCTTTCAGCTAACGGTCATCACCCCCGAAAAGACCTTTTTCGACGGTGAAACTACTCAAGTGATCGTCAGAACTACCGAGGGCGACATCGGTATACTGGCAAATCATATAAGTCTGGTGGCAAGCCTGCCCTCCGGACCCCTCAGGGTCATGATGGAGGACGGCAGCTACAGGCTGGCGGCGGTTTCCGCGGGACTGATAAAGATCGGCGGAAACAAGGCAAGCATTTTTGCCGACGCTGTGGAATGGGCGGACGAGATCGACATTGAATGGGCTAACCGTTCAAAGGAGGACGCCGAGCAGCGGTTACAGGCAAAGAAAAGCAAGCGCGATCTGGATCTGGCGGAGCTGAAGCTCCAAAGAGCTTTGAACCGTATTCACGTTCATGACAGCTTGCTTAAATAACGTTGACAAGCGGCTAAGACCGGTCTTAGCCGCTTTGATTTTTTAAAATAGGCGAGAGCGAACGCAATTATACAGTTTGTAATATTACTTAAATATATTACAAAAAATGCACCCTTTCAAAGGTGCATTTTTTGCAGCATTAATCGCTGCTTTTTTTATGTTCCATTTTTTCCATGTAGTTGTCAACAGCGGCTGCCATTTTTTCTCCTACAAGGTTATCTACGTCGATCACAAGGATTATTTTGTCCTCCGCCTTGTACATTCCCTCGAGAAATTCGCTTCCCTTTGCGGTCAGCGCGGGAACGGGGGAGAAGTTTTTACCCTCGTAATCGGCAACGAAATTTACATTGTCCACAAGGAAGCCGATATGATTTGCTCCTTTGCAGCAGGTGGTTTCCGCCACTATTATACATTCGGTGCGCGTATCGTGACCTGCGGGCAAAGCGGGTTTGCCGAAGCGCATACGGGCGTTTATCACGGGAACTATTTCTCCGCGCAGATTTATAACGCCGCTGCTGTATTCGGGAAACTCCGGCACTGCCGTTATTCTTCCGAATTCGTTTAAGATCGTACTTACGCGGGTTATATTTACTGCGAAGATCTGATCTGCAAGCTCAAAGCTCAGGTATTTGCCGTCTTGTTTTTCCATGAGAGGGGTTCCTTCCGTTTTTTTAAGGTCAGCGGCAGAGGTTCAGTTCAAATTCACCTTGCGCATTATAATGCCGCTGATATCGTTCAAATGGGCTTCTTCGCATACAGCTCCCAGCTTGTATGCTTCCATGGGCATTCCGTATACAATGCAGGATTCCTTGTTCTGTCCGATGGTATATGCTCCAGCGTGCTTGAGTTTCAGAAGTCCCTGCGCTCCGTCCGCGCCCATTCCCGTCAGCAGCGCTGCTACAGTCGCTTTTCCCGAACATTTTGCCGCGCTTGTGAACATTACATCCACCGAGGGGCAGTGTCCGGATACCTTTTCTCCCGCTTTGCTGGAAATAAAATATCCTTTTGCGTCGCGGTGCAGCTCCATATGCTTGCCGCCCTCCGCTATGACGCACATACCTCTGTTGAGCC
Source organism: Ruminococcus sp. (assembly GCA_023667165.1). Classification (GTDB taxonomy): domain Bacteria; phylum Bacillota; class Clostridia; order Oscillospirales; family Ruminococcaceae; genus Huintestinicola. Next base: position 20,507 of record JAMPAO010000023.1, read on the forward strand.
TCATACCGTCCACTGCCTCGAACACCGCAAGAGGCGACGTCCGATTCAGGCGTTCGGCATACATACGGGTAAACACCGGAGGCATATGCTGGGTGATTATTACGGGGGGACAGGTGCTTGACAGCTTGGAAACCACTATCTCCAGTGCGTCTGTTCCGCCTGTAGAAGCGCCGAGAGCTACTATATCAACAGGGGTCTTGGCGGTGATCGTGCTGCGCAGATTATTGGACGGAGCCGCACTTTCCGCGCTGCCGCCAGAGCCGCCGTAAGAGGCAGGCTTATACGCGGACGCCGGCGAGGGAGCTTCTCCGCCTAAGCGGAGTATTTCTTCCGCAACGCCTTTTATAAAGAAATTTACCGCTCCGTTATCGGAGATGGCAGGCTTTACGTGAAATCCTGCCGCGCCTGCTCTGATAGCGTCGCCGCTTCTGCTTTCCAGCGACGATATCATCACTACGGGCAGCGGGTACTGAGGCATCAGCTTTTGCAGGAATTTTACCCCGTCCATTCGGGGCATTTCTATGTCGAGCGTCATTACGTCCGGTTCAAGCTCCAGTATCTTATCTCTTGCCTCGTACGGATTTGACGCTGTGCCTACAACATTTATCCCGCTGTACGCTGACAGTTTGTTTTTCAGCAGTCCCGCAAACAGGACCGAATCATCAACGATCAAAACCTTTACCATCACAGTTCCTCCTTAAAGCATTTATGCTGCGCTCAGGCTTTTCTGTAAATAGCCGGTTTAACATAAGAATAGCGGGTTTCTCTGGATATATTTTCCGCATGGCCGATAAACAGGTATCCGCCTTTTTTGGTTGCGTCGTAGAACCGTTCTATCAAGGCGTTTTTCGTTTCGGCGTCGAAGTATATCATGACATTGCGGCAGCTTATAAGATCGAAAGGCTTTTTATACACGATCGGATCCATCAGATTAAATTTTTTGAATACGATCTCCTTTCTGATCCTGTCGCATACCTGGAATTTGTCATCGTCTACCTTTACGAAATATTTGCTTATCCAGTGGTCGGGCAGACCGTTCATCATGCCCGAGGTGTAAATGCCGTTTCTTGCAGTGCGCAGGACGTCGGTGTCAAGATCGGTGGCAAGAATGGTAGTATCCCATCCTGCCTTTCTGTTTCCGAAATATTCGTCTATGGTCATTGCCAGCGTATACGGCTCCTGCCCCGTGGAGGACGCGGCGCACCATATACGGGCGTCTTTATCCTTAACGGTGGATTCTATATGCGGCAGGACTGTGCTTTCCAGAAATTTGAAATGATCCGGCTCGCGCATGAAAAAGGTATGGTTGGTCGTCAGCTTGTTTACAAGACGGATCGTTTCCTTGCCGCTGGAATCGCCCAAGGCATAGTTTATGTAATCCGTGAAATTTTCGAAGCCTTCGCCCGACGCCACGCTTGCGAGCCTGCCCTCGATAAGCACTCTTTTCTTTTCAAGATTTATGCCGTAGTTGCTTTTGATAAATTCTACCAGCCTGAAGAAGTCATTATCGCTTAGCTTCATCATAATAATACACCTTCTTCGATACGGATGTTATTCCATGACAAGCTTTTCGCAGTTGAGCAGAAGCTTTATTCCTTCGGAGTCTTCGATTATATTTTTGATATAGTGGCTGGCGTTGACGTTTTTATTTACGGGTGTGTTGCTGATCTCGCCCGGCTTTGCGATCATGACCTCTTTTACTCTGTCAACGATAACGCCTACCGGATTTCCTCCGTCAAATTCCAGCACTATGATGCAGGTGCGTTCGTCGTAGGGGATCTCCTCCTTGCAGAAGCGCCTGCGGACGCTGATTATAGGCACTGCTTTTCCTCTGATATTGATGATACCCTTTATGTAGTCGGGAACCTTCGGTATAACGGCGGTTATCTGGTCGATGCCGATGATCTCCTGCACGTATTTGATCTCTATTCCGTAGATTATTTCGTCGATCGTAAACAGAAGAACCTCTCCGCCTGTAGTCATAAAGCTCTTTTCGTCTTCATGATAATTGTTACTCATAAGAATTGCACCTATCCTTTCTTTCTATTCAAGCACATCAGAAATCGGAAATGATCCTGCCGGGATCGAGTATGATCGTTATGGAGCCGTCACCCAGAATGGAGTAACCCGACATACCGCTCTGCTTTACGTTATATCTGTTTATCAGCGGTGCGAACGGCTTTACCACTACCTGCTGCTCGCCTATCAGCTCGTCGGCAAGGAGGCAGGCGAATTTGCCGTCTGTTTCAACAAGGATTATTATGCCCGAAAACAGATCGGTCACGGCGTTATCCAGATCGTAGATGCGGTACAGGCGGATAAGGGGATGGCACTCGCCCTGGAGCATTATCATTTCGTTGCCCTCGGTATCGGTAACAAGCTGATTGGGCTGAAGCTTGAAGGTGGATTTTATGTAGTTTATGGGGATCGTAAAGATGGATTTTCCCACGGCTATTTCCATGCCGTCCACGATGGACAGGGACAGGGGGATCTTGATGATGAAGTTTGTGCCTACGCCCTTTTTGGATTCGACATAGACCGTTCCGCCGACCTTTTCGATGTTCTGCTTTACCACGTCCATTCCGACGCCTCGTCCGGAATACTCCGTGACTGTTTCATTTGTGGAAAATCCGGGGAGCATAACAAGTCCGAGAGCTTCCTTTTCGGAATATTCCGAACGGGGTTTTACAAGAATGCCCTGACGCTCCGCTTTGTCGAGTATTTTTTCCGGATCCATTCCCGCTCCGTCGTCGGCGATGACGATAACAATCTCTCCGGAGGAGCTGTGGGCGGAGAGGGTGATCGTTCCCTTGGCGGGCTTTCCTGCCGCGATACGATCCTCAACGTGTTCCTCGATGCCGTGATCCATGGAGTTGCGGACCATATGCATAAGGGGATCGTTCAGATTATCTATGATAGACTTGTCGACCTCGGTGCTTTCGCCCTCGAAAACAAGGTCAACGTCCTTGCCCAGTTTTACCTTCATATCTCTTACGATACGGGTCATTTTATTGAACGCGCCGGAAATAGGCACCATTCTGATGGACATTACAATGTCCTGAAGCTCGGAATTGAGCTTTCTGAGCTGTCTTGCGGCTTTCTGGAAGTTATCAAGACGCAGACCCTTCAGATCCGGGTTTGATGTGACCATTGCTTCGGTGATAACTATTTCTCCCACCATATCCTGGAGCTGGTCGAGCTTATACAGATTTACCGATATAAGGGACTGCTTGGGAGCGGAGGAGCTTGCCGGCTTTTTCTCGTCGGGAGATTTTGCGGCGGGCTTGGGCGCCGCCTCCTGCTTGGGCTTGGGAGCTTCCTTAGCCGTATCCGCAGCGGGTGCCGCACTCGGTTTTGCAGCGGGCGCCGCAGGAGCTGCCGGTTCGGGCTGCTTTGCGGCTGCGGGCGCTCCCGAGCCGCTGCTCAGCATGGACGCCGTTTTAACGTTGGCGATCTGTGTGATGAGCTTTATCATAGGCTCATCTCCGAAATCCGACTTGAAGTAGATAAGGAAACCGTTTTCTCTGATGTACTGGGCGGTATTCTGATTTGTTTCTATATCCGCAGGCTCGTATGCCAACTGGTCGCAGTCCTCTCTGATGGTGTTTACCACCATAAGCGCGCGGAGATTTTCCATTTTGCAGTCGTCCTCAAACTCTACCTTTACGCAGGTAAGAGAGGACGCGGGAACGTCCATCGCCCTTTCGCCGCCCATGGAGATTACCTGGCACTGCTTGACGTTCATAGTACTGTTTATGAGGCTGATGATGTCCTCCGATGTGGTCTGGGCGGGAGTGAAGTTTATTATAAAGCCCTGCTCGGCTATCTGCTTGGAGCTTTCCGGATTATCCTCGATATCCTCCGGTTCGAATTTGAGCATGGAACACTCGTGTCTGATATTGTTGATGACCATAAGCGCACGGAGGTTTTCCATCTTGCAGTCGTCTTCAAAGGTGACCTTTACGGTGGTGTGGGATTCGGGACCCGGACACCTTACGGTTATCATTTTTTCGGCGGGAGCCGAAGCCTGAGCGGGCGCGCTCGCCTGCGCCTCGGGAGCCGAAGCTGCCGCCGGAGAGGACGCTCCGCCGTTTTTGAGCATTTCGGCATAGTTCCTTATCTTTGTCATATGCTCGGTAAAATCGGTAGGCTCGGTGTCCTCGTCCTGGATATTTTCGATCTCGGCTTTAAGCATATCCGACGCCGTGAACACAAGATCGAACAGGGAACGCATATCGGTGATCTCGGGTTTTTCTTCTCTGATTATAAAAAACATATCCTCGATCGCGTGGGCAAGGTGCGACATACTGTCAAGACCCATCATTGCCGACGAGCCTTTAATGGTGTGCATTATGCGGAATATCTCGTTGATCTCTTCTTCGCCGAAGCATTTCTCGTCTTCCGTTTTCATAAGAGTCTGGTCAAGCTGCTCAAGAAGAGATGTGGTCTCAAATATGTACATATCGACCATTGATTCCATGCCTGCTTCAAACTTAGCCATTATTGTTTTCCTTCCTTTCTGACAACCGCGGCTGCGGGCGGACGTCCGCAGCTTCTATATATAAAAGCATTGTCACTTGATTTGGAGCCGCAGGGTCTTAACTCTGCGTGCGAAAATACCTATACATTTATATTATACTATAAAATTGCCGTAACTACAAGCGAAAAATAAAATAATTAAAATGAAAACAGAAAAATTTTCGGGTCATTTTTCGTTGATTTTTAACAAATTTTACAAAATGTTGTCTGATATCATTGAAATCAGCATATAAAATATGATATGATTACAGTGGATAATTATTTTTGCGGGAGAAAGCGATGGGGTTTTATCGTTTTCCGCCGTTAAAACAGGGGTGAAACCTATGTCAGATCTGATACAGATCACAACGCCTGCCGCGCCGAGAGAATACGGCAATCAGAACTTCGGCAACAGACAGCAGAATATCGAGCAAAATCCCACGGGGCAGGTGTTCGATCTCGGCAATCAGACGCAGGTAGTCAAGACCAACGACAGGGGCGGCGACAACGCTCAGCAGGATCTCAAGGACAGCGGAGCCGGCGTGCTTATGCGCCAGACCATGGATTCGGTGAAAAATCCCTCTGCGGCTCTTAACACCGCAAGAGAGCTTCTTTCAAGGGAAACCGTTGCTCTTATAAAAGAGAGCGGCGACGCGGAAACTCTGAACAAGGTGACGGAGTTTGCTTCCGAGGTCATGCTCACGCCCGATACGCTGAGCGGGGATATGATAAAACAGCAGGATAATTCCACAATATTCGGCGACAAGCTGTGGAATGTGCTTAAAAATATTATTGACGCAAGCGGTTCGGAGGAGATAAAGGACGCGGTCGTCGCTTTTGCGTCAACCGCCGCCGATATTTCCGCCAAGGACGAGATAATGAAGTCGTTATCCGCCAATTTCAAATTCCTGGCGGGGGAGGCGGCTCCCAGCAAGGCTGTGGCGAACGATCTGCTTGCGGCTTCACGGGCGTTGTCGGGAGTTGACGCGGAGGCGAATTTTACCGCGCTCAAGCCAACTCTCCTAAAGCTGCTGAGCTACACGGAGCAGAGCCTGCTTTTAAATGACGACACGAAAAATCTGCTTCCCCTTATTATACACACCATGTCGCGGTACAACGACGATCCCAACGCGTTAAAGGACAGCTTTGACTCGCTGATGAAGATGGCGGAGAGCCTTGATTACACTCCCGAGCAGCTTGAGGCTGTCAAGCAGAAATTCAACATAACGGCTATGGACGCGGGAAAAAGCCTGGGGGAAAATCTGGCTAAGCTGTTTGATATGTACGTTGCAAAGAACGAATACCTTTCGCCCAAGGCAAGACAGGCGGCGCTCATCAGTCCCGAGGCTGCAAAATACGAGGGCGGGATACAGTCGGCGGTCAATCTTCTGTCGGCGGGAGCCAAGCATATGTCGGCGAGGATATCGCCGGAGAGTTTGTCGAGGGTGATCGAAACGGTGGATTTTTCCGAGGGCGCGCCCGCTTTGCAGAAGGTGCTGGGGGCTGTTATACCCAACACGCCCGCTATGAGAAACGCCTTGCAGACTATTTTTGACGATCTGGAGCTTACGGGCGATCTTGACAGAATGATAAGCAATCTGAACACTATACTTGAAAATATAGAGAGCGCCGTTCCCGAAACGTCTGACCGACAGAACGCCGTATCCGGCTCAGCCGGCGGGGAATATGAAAATAACGGCGCGCCGGCGGGGAATACTTTGCGGGAATCCGCCGAGTACGGTATGGGAAGCGAAAATATGATAAAGCTGGCTCAGGGGCTTAACGAGGCATTGGGTCATATGGCGGAGAGCGGCAGATACAAGCTGACCACGGCAACCTCCATGGAAACGCTTACGGACTTTCTTGCAAAAAATATCGACAACAGCTTTTTGCAGCGGCTTTCGGGAATGGACCGAAGCGATATGGTACACAATATGCTGACAGCGCCCGGAGTGTTCACGCCCCTGCTGCATCATTTCGTCCCTCTCGACGCTTTCGGCATACGGGCGTTCGGTGAGCTTTGGGTCGACCCTCATGCGGAGGAGCTGGAGGATAAGGTCGGAAGCGGCAAAAAAGGAGGCTCTTCCGAGCCGGGAAGTCATATGTTCCTTTGCTTTGATATTGAGAACACGGGATATTTCGAGCTGGAGCTGTACGAGCAGAATAAAAATCTAAGCGTTATGCTTTTATGTCCCGAAAATCTGGAGAAGGTTTTCAAGCCTATCAGGGAAACTATACCTAAGATCGCGGCGGAAAACGGATACAGGGTGACGGCTGCCATTGTTGAAAAGCTCAAAGCCAAGAGGGGACTGGATCAGATATTCCCCAAGCTGACGGAGGCGCGAAGCAGTCTTAACGTAAGGGTCTGATACCGTTTTACGGCGCACAGACGTGAAGAACATTCGGAAAAAGCTATTCAAGGAGTGATATTATGCCGAAAAGACCGTCAAGGGCGGATGTGAACAAATCGGCGGTAGCGCTTAAATACAATCCCGAAAAGGACTACAGTCCCATTGTGGTGGCGGCGGGTCACGGGCATTCGGCGGAGAGGATAATATCGCTTGCCGACGAGAGCGGAGTACCCGTTTACCGTGACGACAGCGCCGCGGCTGTGCTTACCATGCTCAACGTGGGGCAGGGGATACCTCCGGAGATGTACTCCGTTGTTGCAGCCATTTATGTGGAGGTAATGAGAATGGCTAAGGAAGCCGGTATTGCGGGAGCGGAGGATTTATCGGAGGAATAGATCGGTATAACCCGTCTTTTTATTTCGGTACGGCTCGTTTAATAATATCCGCCGATTTAAGCAAATCGGGGCGTATATACCTTTTCGTAACTCCGCCATTGAATTAGAAATAGGCGATCCGTTCTCTACACTCTATCTATTCCACCAAATGCCGATTTTGCGTTGTTCTCTCAAACAAAATATACAAAAACAAGGTATACAACTTTTCAAATCAGTTGTATACCTTGCTTTTTTAAGTTTGTTTTGATGATTTTTAACGATTTTTTTAAACCCCGTAGAAAATGATATTGTATTATTTTTAAAGTATAGTTTAATTATGTTACTCTCTTTAAAAATTCTTTGATTTGTTCATCGCCATTTGGTTCTTCACGCAAAACCATTATTACAATTTCTTTTAATTGCTCATATGTCAGCACTTGCATGTTTTCTTCCTCACCAGCCCAATGCTGTGACAATACTACTTCATTTGGCTTGCAGATATCCTGATCCCGATTATCCCACATCATATCTTCGTAGCAAAAGATACCATATGGACATTCAACACCCGCCAATTCGCCTTCATGATTTTTGAATATATTTTCCATTTTGTTAATTCCCTCGCTATGTCCATCGTAACAAATAGCAAAACTAAAAAATGTCTTTACAAAATCAATGCTCCACTGTGTATTCATTCTATCGATCAGCATTTAAAATACAACACCCTTTTAAATTTATTTTTCTGCCGCAAAAATATCTTTCAAGCTCAAAAAATGGCAGCCATATACCACCGTTTTTTTTAATTTTGTCCCGAAATCGGAATAATATCTCATCGTTATATCTGCTGTTAGGCGGAAATTTATTTTTAGCGTACAGCGCACATACTTCGCATACGACCACGTTTTATTTATTACTTTTGTCTGATTAAATGAGAAAATTGTTTATCAGTTTGCAATACATCGCTTGCGGTAAATTAATAGAATACATCATATAAATACAAACAAATCCGAACACATTTCATACAATGAACGTGTTCGGATTACGGTAAAGAGAATGGCTCCCCAAGTTGGACTCGAAC